>CAMCAC010000046.1 GCA_945872305.1 Candidatus Kuenenia stuttgartensis
GCGGAGGGTGCGCTCGTCCTGCACGGGTTCGCCGCCGATCTGGCGGCCGATCTCCTCGCCGACATCCAGGCCATCGCCGATACCGCCCCGTTCCGCCACTACCGGGTTCCCGGCGGCCAGCGCATGTCCGTGGCGATGACCGCCTGCGGCAGCTGGGGCTGGGTGGCGTCCACCGCCGGCTACGGCTACGCGGACCGGGATCCGGAATCCGGCCAGCCCTGGCCGTCGATGCCGGCGCGGTGGCGGGATCTGGCCCGCCGGGCGGCGGACGGCGCAGGCTTCCCCGACCCGGCCCCGGACGGCTGCCTGATCAACCGCTACGGCATCGGCGCCCGCATGGGACTGCACCAGGATGCGGACGAGGAGGACCGCGCGGCCTGCATCGTCTCGGTCTCCCTGGGACTGCCTTCGCGGTTCCGCTTCGGCGGAACCGCGAAGGGCGGCGCAACCCGCAGCTGCCGCCTGGACCACGGCGACGTGGTGGTGTGGGGCGGACCCGCCCGCCTGGCCTACCATGCCATCGATCCCGTCCGCGCCGGCGAGCACCCGCTGACCGGCCCCCTCCGCTACAACCTCACCCTGCGCCGGGCCCGCAGGGCCCAACCGGGCTGAGGCCCCGGATCATTCGACGACGAACGCCGCCGAGGCCGCATTGTACGCGAAGGTCACCAACGACGACGCGGCTGAGATGCTGGTCGCAGTGTCGTTGGCCGAAGCCGCCGGCACGATGAGCCGGACGGTCCGGGTCGGGGTGGTGGTCTGCGGCCAGAGGGTGAAGGTGAACGCGCTGCCCCCCGCCTCGGCGGCGAAGGCGGACATGGTCGCACCTTCGACCCGGAGATCGGTCTGGGCGAATCCGGACATGGGTTCGCTGAAGATCACCCGTACCGGGATCTGGGTGTTGCTGAACCCCGCCAGGCCCACCGCCGGCGAGGCGACCTGCGCCACCGTCGGGGCCCGGGAGTCGAGGACCCGGCGGAACAGGTTCGACGCGGGCACCGTGTAGCCAGCCGGATCGGTGCAGGCACCGGCCGGGATCTGCACCGAGACCTGGCCTTCCGCCGGAGTCAGGGTGAAGGCGTAGGCGGAGCCGCTGCCGGCGAAGCCGCTGACGATGCCGTTGACCACCTGGAGATCCTCGGCAGTGAAACCGACCACCGGCTCCGAGAAGGTCACCGAGCACGGATAGCCAGGGGCCTTGGACGGGACCATGGGGGTCAGGTGGCCGATGCTGGAGACGATCACCGGCGCATCCGGGCGGACCGCGTCGTAGACGCGGGTGAAGACCGCCGAAGTGAGATTGCCGTTTGCCGGCGTCGCGGTGTCGTCGACGGCGGCGGCCTTGATGGACAGGCTGAGCAAGGTCGCCGTGCCGACCCGGGCGATGGTGATCGGATAGGTCATGCCGCCATCGGGCGACGCGCCGATGGCCGAGACGGTCGCGCCGACCCCGGAGAAGTCGGCGATGCTCAGGCCGCTGACCTTCTCGCTGAACGCGGCGGTGGCCGAGAAGATGGTGGCGGCGGTGCCACTCCCGCCGATCTCCTTCGCTCGGAAGTGAGTGGCGTTTACCTGGGCGTCATTGGCCAGTATCTGGGCGGTCGGCTTGACCCGGTCGAGGGTGAAGACGTACGGCGACGGGGTGCTGTCGGTGTTCACCCCATGCAGGGTGCTGGTCATCGACGAGGCGGGGATCGACACCGACATGGTGCCGCTGGTGGCCAGCGGTGTGATGGCCAGATCCCAGATGTGGCCGCTCGCTGCGGCACGCTTCCTCACGGTCGCCCGGCCGGATCCCGCCGGGCTGAACACGACATCGGAGACGGTGAACACCGTGGGAGCCACATCGGCCACCGTGGCGCCGCCGCCGGTGGTCAGGGTCGCGACCAGGGCCAGGGCCGTGCGGGCGGTGGTGGCCCCGCCGCTGGCCGGGGTGGTGGCGCTGAGCGGGGTCAGGGCGATGGCGAAGGTGGAGCCGCTGATGGTGATGACGTTCGCCACCGCTTCCGGGCTGTCGTTGCCCGCACCGTCCGTGGCGATCGCGCTGATCGCATGGGTCGCCCCGCCGGCGCTCAGGGAGGTGCTGGTCAGGGTCCAGGTCCCGGCGCTGCCGACCGCCACGGTGGCGGATTGGGCGAGGCCATCGACCACCAGACGGACCACCGTGCCGGGCTCCGCGACGCCGGTGACGGTCGGTGTGGTGGTGGCCGTGATCGTGTTCGTGACCGGGGTCTGGATGATCGGTGCGCTTGGCGACTGGCTGTCGATCCGCAGGGACACCGCGCCGGACAAGGTGCCCACGGCACCGCCGAGGTCGGTCTGTCTGGCGGTCATCGAGTAGACCCCGTCCGGCAAGGCCACATCGAAGGTGTAGGACCAGTCGCCATCGCCATCCGCGACCAGGGTCGGCAGCGGCACACCGTTGCGCCGCAGCACCACGCTGGCGTAGGGTTCCGCCGTGCCGGTCACCGTCGGCGTGGTGTCCTGGGTGATGAGCGGATCGATCGTCGGCGGGTTCACCGTGCGTTTCACCCGGACCGCGATGGTGGCCGAGTACGGGCTCGCGTTGCCGGCGGCGTCCAGTTGGCGGGCGCGGAAGCGATACACCCCATCCTCCAGGCCCGCATCCGCATCGGGACGGTACGCGGTGGTCCCGGATCCGGCAGTGAACGCCGCCGATGCCGGGATGGCCATGGCGATCCAGCCGCTGCCATCATCCTGCTCGATCTCGGGCACCAGCTGGACGGGAACGGTCTCCAGGCCGGCGATGACGATGTTCGGCCGGGCATTGCTCGTATTGAAGCGACCAAGGGGATCGACGGGAAGGGGTTGGGTCGCATCCGAGGGGGACCGGCCGCTCACGATGGGGGTCCCGGGGGCGTTTGCATCGATCTTCAGGGTCCCACCGGTGGTGACGGTGTTGGTCCCCTTGATCTGGGTCACGATCACCGGGTAGGTCCCGTCTGCGAGGGATGACGGGACATGGGTCCAGGTGGTGGCGGTGGCCGCCGTGACCGGCACCGAGGCGGACGAGCCGATCTGCAGGCGCACGGTGAGCCCGGCGATCAGGGCCGAACTGGTGTTGTCGCCACCCAGGGTCGGCGTCGCGGTGGTCTGCCAGACATCATCCTGGGTGAATGTCGGCGCCTCCCAGATGTACATGGTCAGGGGCGTCGACGTGCCGCTGGCGTTGCCGGCGGCGTCCGTGGCGCTCGCCGAGAAGGACCAGGTGCCGTTCACCAGGTCGTTGGCCGGGGTGTACACCCAGACCCCGTTGCTGTCCTGGACCGCCGTGCCGAAGGAGGTGGCTCCGCCGGGACCGCTGCCGGCGATGCCGACGGTGATGGCGCCCGCAGCCTGGGTGGATCCGACACCGATCAGGGTCGGACGGCGGGCCAGCGTGGCCAGCCCGTTGGGCATCGCGATGACGGGCGTGGCGGGAGCGGTCTCATCGATGTAGACGGTGGTGGTCACCGCGACGCTGGTCCGGGCAGCGCCGCCATCATCGCCGTGGTAATCGCCGGTGCAGTCGGCGGGAATGGTGAACTGCAAGGTGTCCCCGTCGGCGAGACCGCCGATACGGAGCTGGTGCTTCGTCTCGGTGAGCGCCGTCATCAGCAGGTGCGCGCCGGACGGACCGGCGATGGAGATGTCGGTGGCGTCGAAGCCGATGACCGGGGTGTTCCACACCACCACCAGGGAGACGGTCCCGCTGGCGCTCAAGATCACCGCGTTGTCCGCCCGTGCCGCGGCCGACGCGAAGAAGGGCCGCGAGGCGGTGTCGACATAGACCCTCGGTACCGGATCGATCGGCGGCACGCTGCCGGTCACCGCCCGGAAGGCATTGAGCCGCAGTCCGCCGGGGACTCCGGGGATCCCGACCGCGTCGGCGTTGGTCAGGATGGCGCCCTTGATCTCGGACCAGGAGGCGGTGGCGCTGGCGGACAGGATCAATGCGGCGACGCCAGCCACATGCGGGGCCGCCATCGAGGTGCCATTGAGGGATCCCTGCACCGCCGGATGGCCGGCGGTGACCATCGCCGCGGTCTGCACCGTCGGCATGGTCGAGACGATGCCGGTACCCGGGGCCGCCAGGTCGACGCCGGTGGCGGATACGCCGTAATTGGAGAACGAGGATCGCAGGTCGTTGTGGTCGCTCGCCGCCACGCTGATGATGTTGGCGGCGTTGTAGCTGGCCGGATAGCTGGGCAGCACATCCATGTCCTGGGTGCTGTTGCCCGCGGCGGCCACGAACAGGTGCCCGGACGCCTGGCCGGCGACGATGGCATCGAGGAGGGTCTGGCTGAATCCGGCGCCGCCCCAGGAATTGTTGGTGATCGGGAAGCCCATCTGGTTGGCGTAGAGCACCGCCTGCAGGGCATCGCTGGTCGCGCCGCTACCGTTGGCGGCCATGAACTTCAGGCCGACCAGGGAGACCTTCCAGCACACGCCGGTGATGCCGGTGCCGTTGTTGCCGGTGGCGCCGATGGTGCCGGCGCAGTGGGTGCCGTGGTACTGGTCGTCGCTCGGGTTGTTGTCCTCGTTGACGAAGTCCCAGCCCCGCCAGTCATCGATATAGCCGTTGCCGTCGTCGTCGATGCCGTTGGTGCGCCGGTCGTTGCTGCTGCCGTCCAGGCCGGACTCGCCGGGATTGGTCCACAGGTTGTCGACCAGGTCCGGATGGCCGAGATCGATGCCGGTGTCGAGCACGCCGACCACGACGGCGCGGGTGCCGGTGGTGACCTCCCACGCCTCGGGCGCGTCGATGTCCGCGTCGATGGTGCCGCCGGTCTGGCCGCTGTTGTCGAGGCCCCACAGGAGCGCGTAGTCGGGATCCGACGGGGTCACCAACGTGTGCACGATCCAGTCCGGCTCCGCCAGGGTCACACCGGGGATGGCCGCCAGGTCCGCCAACCGCTCCGGGTGGTCCTGCAAACGGTCGCTGGGAAACGCGGCGAGCACGACCCGGCTGCCGGGAACCAGCCGCCGGATGGTGAATCCCGCGGCGGTGAGCGCCGTGGTGTCCGCTCCAGGGGCCAGGGTCACCAGGGCATGGTCCGCCACCATCTCGCGGACCTGCACCACCCGCTCGCCGGCCGGACCATGGGCGATGACCTCCTCGCGGCGGATGCGGGGATACTTGCCCTCTCCCGCCACCAGGCGCACCCGGTTGGCCCGGTCGCCGGTCCATGGACCGGTGGCGGGCGGCAGAAGATCGGAACCCGGTGCCACCGGGGAGCGCGCGCCGGTGCCCTGGAGCCGGATCCGTTCACCAGGACCGGTGGCTTCCGGGATGGCCGCTGCGGAGGAAGGCGCGACCGGTCGCGGCTCCGTGGATGGCACCCGGGCGACCGGGCCTGACGACTGGCAGCTTGCCAGCACGACGACCAGGGTGGCGAGCGGAACGGACCAGGCGCGCATCGACATGGGAACGATCTCCAGGAACAACAGCAGGACATGGTGACGCACAAAACCGGCCAAAGCCATTGATGGAGCCGCGAGCGACATCCCCGACAGGCCCACCAGCGCCATCACGCCGTTACTCCGGATCGTTTTTGGACAAGGCCTTAGATGATGACCGCGGGATCCGGCCTGCCGCTGGCGCGGCCCGGGGAGGACGGATCCTGCGTCCATGATCCCGGTCGAGGTACACGGAGTGGTCGCCGGCTACCAGGGCACGCCCGTGCTGCATGGCATCGACCTGGACATCCCCGCCGGGGAACTGGTCTGCCTGCTCGGGCCGAGCGGCTGCGGCAAGACCACCCTGCTCCGCTGCCTGGCGGGATTCTTGGCGCCAAGCGCCGGGACCATCCGCTTCAACGGCCGGGATGTGACCCGCCTGCCGCCGGAACAGCGCGGCATCGGCATGGTCTTCCAGCATTACTGCCTGTGGCCGCACCGGGATGTTGCCGGCAATGTGGGCTTCCCGCTCGAGGTGCGCGGGGTCGCCGCCCGGGATCGGGCGCCGCGCATCGCCGCCGCCCTGGAGCGGGTCGCCCTGCCCGGACTCGGGGCCCGCCGGGTGGCGGAGCTGAGCGGCGGCCAGCAGCAGCGGGTCGCCATCGCCCGGGCCCTGGTGGCGGAACCGGGGCTGCTGCTCCTTGACGAGCCGCTGTCGAATCTCGATGCCCGGCTGCGGCTGGAGCTGCGGGACGAGATCCGCCGTCTGGTCCGCGAGGCGGGCCTGACCGCCATCTGCGTGACCCACGACCAGGCCGAGGCGTTGGCCATCGCCGACCGCCTCGCGGTGCTCGACCAGGGCCGGCTCGCCCAGGTGGGGACGCCGGCGGACTGCTACGAGCGGCCCGCGAGCCGGACCGTGGCCCGGTTCCTGGGCGATGCGAACCTGCTCGACGGGGCGGCGCAGCGCATCCTGCCGGAATCCCTGCGCCGGCCGGGGCTGCTCTGTCTGCGCCCGGAGCGGCTGCGCTGCGGCGATGCCCCCGCGGACCGGCCCCACTGGACCGCCACGGTGCGCGGCACGGTGTACGAAGGCGCCACCACCGTGGTCGATCTGGATATCGAGGGGGTTTCCCTGCGCCTGCGGGCGGCGGCGCTGCGCCCACCGGCGCCCGGCGCCGCCCTGACGGTGTGGTGCGAGCCCGGCGATATGGTGCCGGTGGAGGACCGCTGATGCGGCTCCGCTTCCGGCCGACCGTCCTGCTCGATCTCGCGGACCTGTGGATCGATTCCTGGCGCCCGCACCGCTTCGGCATCGACCATGTCCACCGGGCCCGGGCGATGACGCCGCACCGGGGATTCCTCGTCCTGTTCTGGCACCAGACCACCCTGATGGTCGCGGGCACCCACCGGGACCTGCGCGCCACCGCCATGGTCTCGCGCAGCGGCGACGGGACGATGCTCGCGGAATTCCTGCGCCGGCGTGGCATCACCGCCGCCCGGGGCTCCAAGAGCCGGGGCGGGGCGGCGGCGAGCCTGAACCTCCTCCACCGCATGCGCGCCGGGCTGGTCGGGGCGAGTTCCATCGACGGGCCCCGGGGACCGTTCAAGCAGCCCCAGGCAGGGATCATCGATCTCGCCCGCCGGGCCGGGGTGCCGATCGTGCCGGTGGCCTGCCGGGGGAGCCGCGAGGTCGCGGTGCGGGCGGCCTGGGACCGGGTGCGCATCCCGCTCCCCCGGGCCCATGTCGCCATCTGCTACGGCGCCCCGATCCTGCTCCCGCCAGAGGAGCCGGATGCGGCGGACCATGCGGCGCGGCGCCACCATCTGGCGGCGGTGCTCCACGGCTTGGAGCGCGAGGCCGCGGACCGCACCGGCCAGCCGTTCCGGGATCCGGTGGCCGCGGACATCGCCTGGATGGACGCCCGATGATCCGCTGGCTGTGGATCCTCGCCCCGGCGCTGCTGGTGCTGGTGCCGGTGCTCCTGCGCCCGGCGGCGGACCGGCCCTCGGGCCGCTCGGTGACCGTGATCACGCCCCACGGCGAGGCCGCCCGCCTGGAATTCGCCACCGCCTTCGCCGCCTGGAGCCGGGAGCGCACCGGCACATCGATCGCCATCGACTGGCGCACCCCCGGCGGCAGCGGCGACATCGAGCGGCTGCTCCGCTCCCGCTTCGCCGGCGCCCTGCGCGAGGCCGGCATCGATCCCGCCGCGGCGGTGGATGCGACGAACGACGGCGCCACCACCGCCGCCGGGGCGGCCCGGGCCGCGTTCCTCGCCTCGTCCATCAGCGCCGGCATCGACATCCTGTGGGGCGGCGGCGAGTTCACCCATCGCCGGCTGGCAGGGGCCGGCTTCCTGGTCGACGGCGGCGTGCAGCGCCGGCATCCGGAGTGGTTCGATCCCGCCATCATGCCCCAGGAGGTCGCCGGCGAGGTGATCTGGGACCGTGCCGGCCGCTACTACGGCAGCTGCCTGGCGGTGTTCGGCATCGTCAGCCACACCGGCCGGCTGGCGGCGGTGGGCATCGACCAGCCGCCGTCGTCCTGGGCGGACCTCGCGGATCCCCGCCTGCGGGACCGCATCGTGATCGCCGACCCGACCCGCTCGGCGGCGGTCCTCACCGGCCTGGAGCGGCTGATCCAGACCGAGATGCAGCGCAATCCCGATGATCTGGAGGCGGGCTGGCGGGCCGGGTGGTCGGTCATCCTGCGCATGACCGCCAACGCCCGGCGGATCACCGACGGTGCGAGCCCGGCGGTGCGCGAGGTGGTGCGTGGCGACGGCGCCGCCGCCATGGCCATCGACTTCCACGCCCGCTCCGAGATTGAGTGGGCCGCCGCCGAGGACCGGACCGGGGGCCGCTCCGGCACCCGGGCGGTGTTCCTGGCCGCCGCCGCCGGGACGAGCGTGAGCGCGGATCCGATCGCCATCCTGCGCGGCGCCCCGGACCGGGCCGGAGCGGAACTGCTGGTGGACTTCATCCTCTCGCCGGAAGGCCAGCGGCTGTGGAACTTCCGCCCGGGGACGCCCGGGGGTCCGCAGCGCTGGGCCCTGCGCCGGATGCCGGTGCGCCGGGACAGCTACAGCGAGGCGGAGCGGGTCCACATGAGCGATCCGACGGTGGATCCCTACGCCCTGGCCGAGGGCTTCCGCTACCGCCCGGCATGGACGGCGCCGCACCGGCCGGTGCTGGAAAAGCTGGTCCGCTCGGCGCTCATCGACCCGCACCGGGAACTGGTGGCGGCGTGGACCGCGGTGCTCGCCGCCGGCGGCCCGGAGCGGGTGCCCGCGGCCTGGGCGGAACTGTCCGCGGCACCCCTGGGCCACGCCGAGACCGCGGCCCTGGCCAAGGCCTGGCGGAGCAGGCCGGCCCTCGCCATCGCCGCGGAGCGGCGGGCGATGACTCTGGCGGCGATCGACCGCTACCGGCGGGCGAAGGCCCTGGCGGAGGCCGGGCGATGATGCGCTGGATTCTCTATGCCGCCGCCCTGGCCTTCGCCGGGCTGTTCATCGTCCTCCCCGTGGCGGTGGCGGTGGGCGGCGGCCTGTCCCCCGCCTGGCTGGCGGAGGCCCTGCGCCATCCCCTGCACCAGGAGGCGCTGCTCAACTCCCTGGGCATCGGCGCCGTGGCCACCCTCATCGCGGCGCTGCTCGCCACGCCCCTGGCGTGGATCGCCGCCCGCCACCGCTTCCCCGGCCAGTCCCTGGCCGAGGGGCTGGTGCTGGCGCCGCTCATCCTGCCGCCGTTCGTCGGCGCCCTGGGCTTCACCCAGGTGGTCGGGCAGTACGGCGCCCTGAATGCGTTCCTCGGCTGGCTCGGCTGGGTCGAGCCGGGCCAGGGGCCGGACTGGCTCGGCCAATACCGGTTCCTGGCGGTGGCCCTGCTCGAAGGACTCGGGCTGTTCCCGATCCTCTACCTGTCCCTGTCCAATGCCCTGAGCCGCCTGGATCCCGGGCTGGTCGAGGCGGCCCGGGTCGCCGGTGCCAATCCGTGGACCGCCTGGTGGCGGGTGTCGTTCCCGCTCCTGCGCCCAGCGTTCCTGGCCGGGGGCACGGTGGTCTTCGTCGCCGCGTTCACCGACCTCGGCACGCCGCTGCTGCTCGGCTACGAACGCTGCCTGCCGGTGCTCATCCTGAACGGGCTCATGGAGCTGGAGACGAGCCGGATGCCTCTGGCCCTGGCGGTGATCATGCTCGTGGTCGCCGGCGGGCTGTATGTGACCGCCCGCTGGCTGTTCGCCCGGCGCATCGACGCCGCGAGCCGCGGCGTGGCGCGCAGCGAGACCCGGCCCCTGGCCGGCTGGCGGGCTGCCGCCGCCTGGGCCCCTTTCATCGGGGTCGCGGCCCTGGCGGTCTTTCCCCATGCGGCGGTGGCCCTGCTCGCGGTGAGCGGCGACTGGTACGGCACGGTGCTCCCGGCGTCGATGACCCTGCGCCACCTGGAGGACGCCTTGGGACACCCGCTGGTGGTGCCAGGCATCCTGAACTCCCTCGGCTACGCCGCCGGCGCGACCCTCCTCGCCCTGGCCCTGGGCGGCTTCATCGCCTGGACCGGCGCCCGCTGGCGGCCCCGGGGCTGGCAGATCCTCGACGGGCTGGCGATGGTCCCCCTGGCGGTGCCGGGGATCATCATGGCCGCCGGCTACCTCGCCATGACCCAGGCGTTTCCCTGGCTGAAATCCTGGCTCGATCCGTTCACCGATCCGACCCTGATCCTGGTCATCGCCTATGCGGTGCGCCGGCTCCCCCTGGTGGTGCGCGCCGCCGCCGCGGGGCTGGAGCAGTCACCCCCGGCCCTGGAAGAGGCCGCCGCCGCCTGCGGTGCGCCCCCCTGGCGGCGGATCGTCAACATCACTGTGCCGCTCATCGCCGGCAGCCTGGCGGCGGGGGCGGTGCTGACCTTCTCGTTCGCGATGCTCGAAGTCAGCGACTCCCTCATCCTGGCCCAGGGCCGGGACTACTGGCCGGTGACCCGGGTGCTCTTCGAACTGGTGGGCCTGCTCGGCCCTGGCCCGTTCCTCGCCTGCGCCCTGGGCCTGTGGGCCATGGCGTTCCTGGCGGCGGCCCTGGCCTGCGCCGCCGCCCTGGCCCGGCGCCGGGTCGGCGATCTGTTCCGGGAGTAAGGCGGATGGACTCGCCGTTCCCGTTCCATGTCTGGATCGACCGCTTCCTGGGCTTCGAGATCCACGCCACGCCCTGGACCGACATGGGATCCGGGGCGTGGGTGTATGTCGGTTTCAATCTGATCGAGGCAGCCGCCTGGACCGCCATCGCCGCCCGGGTGGTCTGGCGAGCCTGGCGGCGGCCGCATGGGCGGGCGCCCTGGGCCTATGCCGCGGCCTTCCTCGCCTTCGCCGTCACCGACCTCATCGAGATGGACCGGCTCACGGTCGGACTGTTGGCGACGAAGGGCGTGGCGCTGATCGCCATCCTGGCCTGTCGGCGGCTGGTGATCGCCCGGCTGCCGGGAGCCCGCTGGTGAACCCGCTCGACCACGACGAGCGCCGCCGCCTGCGGGACCTCTACCGCAACCTCGCCCGGGAGGAGTTGCTACGCCAGGGGCGCGACCATCTGGAAGGTGACGCGGCCCACCGTGCCGGCCGGGCCCGGCGGACCGCCTGGCTGATCGCCGGGACGGTGGTTGCCGCCGGAGCCCTGGCGGCGCTGGCCGCCTGGGGCTACGCGGCATGGCGGACGGTGGAGGCGGGCACGGTGATCAAGGCGGGGCGGGACGAACAAGTCCGCCGCGCAGTCGGCGAGGATTAGCCCGCTCAGAAACGCACGGTACCGGCAACGGTGCGGACCGCCGGTTCACTGGGCAGTTGCAGGGCGGCGATGATGCGACCGCGCAGGTCCTCGGCGGCGGCGTCGGTGAGCTTTGCGCCGCCCTTGCTGACGTAGAACACGTCCACCGCCACGTCGCCCATGGTGTTGATGCAGGCGGTCCCGATGTCGCAGCCGGCCTCGCTGATCGTACGGCAGAGCAGGCTGAGCAGACCGGGCTGGTCCTTGGTGTGGACATCGAGGATCGTGTGGGTCTCGCTGGTCCGTTGCTCGATCTTCACCGCCGGATCGTCGAATCCGCTGTCCGCCGGCCGATCGGCGAACATGGAGCGGCGACGCTCGAGCAGGCGGCGGGTATCCAGGCGACCGGCGGCGACCTGATCCAGGTCGGCACGCAGCCGGTCCCACACCTCGGCGTCGCGCACCGCCAAGGACGGCACCGGATGCAGGCGCATCTGGTAGATGACCATGCCGTCGGCGGTGATCCACGAACGGGCGGCGACGATGTCGAGGCCATGGCCGCTCAAGGTGGCGGCCACATCCGCGAGAAGGCCATGGCGATCCGCCACCGCAGCCGTGAAGGCGATGTGACGATCCGCGACCGAACGGGCCATGCCCACCCCGCGTTCCGCCGCCTCGGAGAGCACCGCACGGTGGAGGGCCACCTCGCCGGCCGGGACCTGGTGGATGTAGGTGCCGGGGAACCGGCGCAGGAACGCCTCGGCGCTGTCGGGCGGGATGCCGGCCGCCGTCAGTTCCGCGTGCAGCCGGTCGTGATGCGACACGGCCCGGGCGCCACCGCTCAGAAGATGGCCGCGCACCGTGGTGTAGAGTTCCCCGAGAATGGCCTCCTGCCAGCCGGTAAGGACCCCCTCGCCCACCGCCTTGGCGTCGCAATACGTGAGCACATAGAGGGCGTCGAGGCGCGGCACATCACCCATGCGCTCGGCAAAGGCGCGCAGGAAGGCCGGCTCATGGAAGTCGCGCATGCGGCTGGCATCCGACAGGGCCACATGGCGGTCGACGAGGAAATGCAGGAAATCCTCCTCCTCGGTATCGAGGCGGAGCCGATGGGCGACCTGGGCGACCATCATCGCCCCGCGCGCCACATGGCCGCGGCCCATGTACTTGCCCATGTCGTGGAGGAGCAGGCCGAGGGCGAGCAGATCCTTGCGCACCACTCCAGCCAGTGCGGAGCCCATGCCGGGCAGGCCGGAACGCTCACCACGGGCGCACTCGTCCAGATGACGCAACGCGAGCAGGGTATGGCGGTCCACCGTGTACTGGTGCCAGCTGTCGAACTGCATCAGGCAGGTCAGATTGCCGAACTCCGGCAGCCAGGCGCCGAGCAGGCCGCTGTCGTGCAGGTCGGTGACCACCCCGGCGACCTTGCCGAGGTCGCCGAGCACCGCGAGGAAGGCGCGGGCGATGGCCGGATCGCTGCGCACCTCGTCGGTGATGGCGTAGAGACGGGCGCGGATGCTGCGCTGCAGTTCGTAGGACAGCCGCAGGCCGTTGGCCTGGGCCAGGCGGACCGCGGAGAACACCCGGGCGACCCAGTCAGGCTCATTCCACAGCCGCTCGTGCATGGCGAAGACGAAGCCGTCGATGGCGCAGAAGTCCTGGTCCAGTTCCAGCCGGGAGCGGAGCAGGGCGATGCGGGCGCTCGACCGGCTGAGGATGCGCGGGCCCTCGGCGGTCTCGACCTCGGCGGGCGGGGCCGCCTCGTCGAAGGCGCCCTTGGCCCGGGCCCGGGCGATGGCCAGTTCCAGCACCTGGTGCACCGCCAGGGTCTGGCGGTAATGATCGCGCATGAAGTGCTCGACCGCCCGCAGGCGGCTCACGTCGCCGTAGCCCATCTGGTGGGCGATGCGTACCTGGTCCGGGAGCTGGAGGACATCCTGTTTGCGCTGGTGGTGGAAATGGAGCAGGGAACGGAGACGGAGGAGGTGGTCGTTGGCGCGGGCGACCTCGGCGAGGTCGGCCCGGGTCAGGGACGACAGTTCTTCCAGTCCGAACAGCGTCCGCCCGCCAAAGCAGATGAACGCCAGGTTGCGCAGGAGCTGGACATCGCGGAGACAGCCGGGGTTGTTCTTGAGGTTGGGCTCCATCAGGAACAGACCGGCACCGACCGGGTCGCCGCGTTTCGCCCGCTCGGCGAGCTTGAAGCGGAGAAACGCCCGGCCGTGGGCCGTGCGGAAACGGTCCAGCAGCCCCGCCACCGCCCCGGCAAGGCCGGGACCGGCGACCAGAGGCCGCTGTTCGATGAGGGCGGTGGCGGTGACGAAGTCCTCGGTGAGGATGTGCTCCAGCTCGGGGATGGCCCGTTGGCTGCCACCGAGCTGGAATTTGGCATCCCAGCACAATGTCTGCAACTCCTGCCAGGCGGCGGCGAGCCAGGGCGGCGGCGCGCCGCGGCTGACCACCATCAGGTCGAGGTCCGAATGCGGGTTCATCTCGCCCCGGCCGTAACCGCCGATGGCGAACACCCCGACCTCGTCGCGCCAGCCCTCGGGGGCGCCGGCCCGGCGCATGGCCCGCTCGACCAGGGTCCGCACCACCGCATCGGTGAGGGCGGTCAAGGTGGTGACCACATCGACACCGGTCGCCTCGCCCAGGTGCTCATTGAGCCAGGATGCGACGGCACTCTGCTCGCGGAGACGGATCTGCCGGACCAGGGCCAGGGCCTCGGGCCGCGGGGCGGTGATCGCCGGGGCAAGCTCGGCGGGCAAGGCGCCCAGGGCCGGCAGGTGGAGCTGGGTGGCGCTGACCATGTTCGGACTATTCCCGGTCGGATCGCCGCCGAAAGGGTCCCGGTCCGGGATCCTTGTCAGCACCCCCGGGCGGGCCAGCATGCCCGCAATGCCGTCCGCGCCGTTGTCCATCCCCGTGCTGCCCGGGCCCGTCTCCAGGGACTGGCTGGTGCCCGGCTCCAAGAGCATCACCAACCGGGCCCTGGTCCTCGCCGCCCTGGCCGAGGGCACCACGGTGCTCGAGAACGTGCTCGAGGCGGACGACACCCGGCACATGCGGCGCTGCCTGGAGCAGCTTGGCATCGCCACCGCGGACGGCGCCCCGGGCCAGCTCCTGGTCCACGGCGGCCGCGGACGGCTGCGGGCGAGCCCCGAGCCGTTGTTTGTCGGGAACAGCGGGACCACGGTGCGCTTCCTCGCCGCCCTGGCCTGCCTGGTGCCCGGCACGACCACCCTGGTCGGCGACGAGCACATGGCCAAGCGGCCGATCCAGGATCTGGTCGACGGCCTGCGCCAGCTCGGGATCCGGGTCGACTGCGCCACCGGCTGCCCGCCCCTGACCATCCATGGCGGCCACCTGCCGACCGGCACGGTGCGCATGCGTGGCGACCGCAGCAGCCAGTATTTCTCCGCGCTCCTGCTCGTGGCCGGACTGGCCGACGGCGAAGTGGCGGTGGAGGTCGAGGGCTCCCTGGTGAGCCGGCCCTACATCGAGATGACCCGGCGCATGGTCGCGGATTTCGGCGGAAGGATCGACCTGCGCGGCGAGGGGTTCCTCGTCCGCCGGGCGGGGTCGTACCGGCCGCGATCGTACCACATCGAACCGGACGCGAGCGGGGCCACCTACCCCTTCGCCCTCGCCGCCGCCGGTGGTCACCGCATCCGGGTCCCCGGGCTGACCGGGGAATCCCTGCAAGGGGACTACGGCTTCGCCGCGGTCCTGGCCCGGATGGGCGCCCGGGTCGAACAGGACCGCACCGGGACCACGGTCACCGGCACCGGCGCCCTGCGCGGCGTCGACGAGGACCTGCACCACCTCAGCGACACGGTGATGACCCTGGCGGCCATCGCCCCCCTGGCGGCCGGACCGACGACCATCCGCAATGTCGCCAACATCCGCATCAAGGAGACGGACCGCCTGATCGCCACGGTGACCGAGCTGCGCCGTTGCGGCCAGACCCTCGAGCACGGCGATGATTGGCTGCGCATCATCCCCGCTCCGGTGGCGCCGGCGGCGGTGGAATGCTACCGGGACCATCGCATGGCGATGGCTTTCGCGGTGCTCGCCGCGGTGCGTGGCGGACTCGTGATCACCGATCCCGATTGCACCGCCAAGACCTATCCCGGCTTCTTCACCGACCTGCGCGCCTGCTATCCGGCGGGGTCCTGGTGAGGATCATCGGCGGCCGCTGGTCAGGCCGGGTCATCGACGCACCGCCGGGGCTGGGTACCCGCCCACCCACCGATCGCGTGCGCCAAGCCCTGTTCGACTGGCTCGGCCAGGATCTGACCGGGGTGCGCATGGCCGATGTCTGCAGCGGCTCCGGCGCGGTGGCCTTCGAGGCGGCGAGCCGGGGCGCCGCCCTGGTCCACGCCATCGAGGTGGACCGCGGCGCGGTGCGGGTGCTGGAGCGCAACAAGGCGGCCCTCGGCGCGACCCAGGTGACCATCCAGGCCCGGCCGTTCGCGGCGGTGCTGCCCATGCTCAAGGACCTGGATCTGGTGTTCGCGGATCCGCCGTTCCCGTGGTACGGGGACCGGCCGGAGGAGATCGAACGCCTGCTCGATCTCTCCGCCCACGCGGTGGCGGTCGGTGGATCGGTGGTCATCCGCGGCGACCAGGGCACTGACCTCCCGCCCTGCGTCCACCTCGCCGAAGAGGACCGCCGGCACTGGGGCCGGTCATGGGTCGCCTGGCTGCGCCGGGTCAACCGGGTGGAATAGCCTCCGGCGATTCATGCATTCGCCCTTTTTCGATGCTCACAGGAGATCGAGACAGCGCGGAGGGCCGCGGATACACACAGAAATCCGCGATAAAGGCCCATCCATCCTCCGCGGCCCTCCGCGCCCTCCCGACCTCCTGTCGGCCTCGAAAAGACCCTCAGAGCGTCACATCGATGATCAGGCCATCGCCGGGCCGGACCAGGCCACGGAAGGCGATGCGCTTCATGCCAAGCATGCGGCAGCCATCGCCATCCGGCGTCAGGACGAGGTCGCGAACATCGACCACATCGCTGCCGTCGGGCCGGCGGATGACGCCTGACGCGGTCACGTCCCCGGTGATGCCGAACCGGTGACGGGCGAGCCAGGCTGCATCCGCCACCGCCGCCCACTGGGTCACCCCCATCATGACCGGCAATTCGGGGAAGTGGCCGGCGACGAACGGATGGTCGGTGGGATAGGTGTAGCTGCACACCACACGGCGGGCGGCGGGATCGACGGTGATCACCCGGTCGATGAAGCGCAGGGCCGCCGGCTTCCAGGCGAACAGGGCGGGATCCACCGGCTCGCCGTCCACGTCCACCAAGGGCTGGACCGGGGAACCGGCCATCTGGGCGAGGACCGCGGCGCCGCTCATGACCTCGGCGGTCAGGATGGTCCGCCCGCCGCTGCTCGCGGAGGTCGAATAGACGGTGAATCCCCCACGATCGCGGGTGATCCGGGCTTCGCCCTCGATCGTCGCATGGAGCGGCGCCGGAGCGGCCATCTCAAGGCGGGAGATCATGCTGAACACCGCGGTCTGGCCCTGGGGCGCCAGACGCTCATGCAGCAGGGGCACGCCGGTCAGGGCCAGCAGTTCGCCGATGAAGGGCTCGTAGAAGACCGGGCCGTCCGCGCCGATGCGGCTCAACAACGTGCGCCCCCGGGCATCCCCCACCGGGACCGTGGTGGTGGAGGTGGACCGATCCGGTGCATGGATGCTGACCCGGTCCGGGATCAGGTTCACACCGCGGTGGGGCAGAACGGC
>CAMCAC010000047.1 GCA_945872305.1 Candidatus Kuenenia stuttgartensis
GGTAACTTCGCCGGCGGCCTGACCTCGATCGAGGAGAAGAGCCTGGGCGCGTTCCGGAAGGCTGGGACCAGGGCCTTTCAGGGCGTGGTCCGGGTCGGCCAGACCCTGCCCGGGCCCGGGCTGTGGCTGCTCGACTCGGTGCCCGATGCGGACGGCGTGCAGCATGGCATCAGCAATCCCAACGACACCGAAGGGATCGTCGACCTGATCGCCGCCGGCTGCCACATCGTCTGCTTCGTGACCGGCCGCGGCAGCCTGATCGGCGGCCCGATCGCGCCGGTGGTGAAGGTCTGCGCCAATGCCGCGACCATCGCCCGGATCGGCGACGACCTCGACCACGATGCCTCGCCGATCCTGCGCGGCGAGGAGGACTACGCCGCCGGCGGAGCCCGCCTGCTGATCCGCCTGGCTGCCATCGCCGCCGGCGCCCCGAGCCGGGCCGAGGCCCTGGGCCACCGCGAATACCTGATCCCCTACAAGCACCAGCACGGAGCCGACGCATGCCGGATGTAACCCCGTTCTCCTGCGCCGGACGGCGCGTCCTGATCACCGGCGGCGGCACCGGTCTCGGCCTGGCCATGGCCCGCTGCCTGCATGCCGCCGGCGCCACGGTGGTGGTGAACGGCCGCCGCGCCGAGGTGCTGGATGCCGCCCTGCCGCAGATCGGCCCCCGCGCCCACGCCCTGGTCGGGGATGTCACCGCCCCCGGCGCTGCCGATGCCCTGGTGCGCCGGGCCGGCGAGCTGGCCGGCGGCGCGATCACCGTGCTGATCAACAACGCCGGCGTCCACTGCAAGAAGCCCCTGGCCGAGACCACCGACAGCGACTTCGATGGCGTCCTGGGGACCCATGTCGGCGCCGCCTTCCGCCTGAGCCGCGCCGCCGCCGCCGGCATGGGCGGCGACGGCGTGATCCTCTTCATGGCCTCGATGACCAGCCTGATCGGCATGCCCAAGGTGGTGGCCTACTCCGCCGCCAAGAGCGCCTACCTGGGCATGACCCGGGCGCTCGCCAGCGAACTCGCCGCCGACGGCATCCGCGTCAACGCCATCGCCCCCGGCTGGATCGAGAGCCCGATGCTGCGCCAGGCCCTGGCCGGCGATCCGGCCCGCCAGGCGAAGATCCTCGCCCGCACACCGATGGGCCGTTTCGGCGACCCCGACGACATCGGCACCACCGCGGTGTGGTTGTGCAGCCCCGCCGCCCGCTTCATCACCGGCACCGTCATCCCCGTGGATGGCGGCGCTTCGATCGGATTCTGAGCCATGCAGACCATCGCCTCCGTCGCATTCGGCAGCGTCCACGCCATCGCCACCATCTGGGGCAAGGGCGAGGTGCCGCTGCCCTGGTACGCGCCCGAGACCCTGCCGGCCTGCTTCGAGCGCGAACTCGCCATCGACCGGATCGATCTTTTCGGCGGCCAGCCCGAGTGGGGCGGCGAGCACCTGCGCTGGACCTTCACCGGGCCGCAGGGCTCCCTGCGCCTGGAGGTGCATGGGCGCAAAGTGGTGCTGGTGCAGTCCTATCATGACAGCCATGGCTGCTACGGGGCTGATCCCTGGCAGTGTGGCGGGGCCAAGCACCCGGAGCAGGTCTTCGCAACTGCCGGGGCCACGGCCCAGGTCGAGGAGCTGCGCACCCTCACCGTGGTCCGCGACCGCTGCCATCTGGTGACGGTGCTGGTCAACGGCGCCGAGGTGCTGCGCCAGCGTTGCCTGCTCGACCTGCTGCGGCACCAGATCGGCGGTAGCGGCGGCGCCGTGGTGGTCGGCCGCCTGCTCGCACCCGAGCCGGTGCCGGTCGCGGTGCGCATCGATCCTGGGACCGTCTTCCAGGAGATGATCGGCTGGGGCGGCATCACCGCCGGCTGCACCTACCGCCGGATGTCGCCGGAGGCCCGTCAGGCGTGGTGGCGGATCATCGCCGCCAACAACCTGCTCATCCAGCGCGAATACCCGACTGGCCAGAACCTGGCCCGCAGCCTGGACAACTGGGATGCCCACGCCGACGCCATGCCGCACTACTACGGCGACAACTTTCCCAACGGCGAGACCTCGGATTTCGCCTACAACGCCGCCATCCGCCGCCTGGGCGGCGAGGTGTGGTTCGAGATGTGGAAGCTGCCGTCGTGGATCGACCCCGTCGACGGTGGCTGGCACGACCGGGGCGGGGACATCGACCACGCCGCCTACGCCGAGGCGATGGTCGCCTATTGCCGGGCGAGCCAGGAGCGCAGCGGCGCGCCGCCCGAGATCGTCGGCATCCAGAACGAGATCTGCCAGCGACGCGATCAGATCCCGCCGATGATCCGCGCCCTGCGCACCGCCCTCGATGCGGCCGGATTCCAGGCCGTGCGCATCCACATGGCCAACTCCGCCACCATCGCCAGCGGTCCGCGCTTCATTGATGCCCACCGCCACGATGCCGGGGCCTGGGCGATGATCGACTACGCGGCGGTGAACCAGTACGATGCCACGCCGCACTACGACGACCTCGACCGCTACCGGCCGGCGCTGGCGGCCTTCCGCGCCGGCACCCGCGACAAGGACTTCCTGTCGCCCGAGCTGTCGATCATCCACCCGGGCATGCAGCATCCCGGCTACGCGGTCGCCCTCTCGGCGGCCCAGCTCATCCACGACAACCTGACCGTGGCCGACGCCCGGGCGGTGTGCTGGTGCTGGAGCCTGCTCGATGTCGAGCAGCCCGGCTACGGCTGGACCCGCTCGCTGTGCGTGCCCGACTGGACCGAGGGCGGCATGCCGAAGGCGGGCAGCCGCCTGCTGCGCGCGTTCGCCAGCTTCTCCCGCTTCGTCCGCCGCGGCATGCGCCGGGTCGCGGCCGAGACTGGCGATCCGGACCTGCTCGCCACCGCCTGGCTCGGCGCCGGCGGCGAGCGCACCGTGGTCCTGATCAACCGCAGTACGCGGCCGCGCCGGATCGACCTCGGTGCCTGGGCCGGTCTGCCCGCCTGGGAGCTCACCAGCGCCACCGATGCCAACCGGCCGGCCGATCCGCGCCGCGATGGCGCCATCGACCTGCCTCCCGGCGCGATCCTGACCGGCACCGACCTGCCGCCCCTGGAGCTGCCGGTGGGCTTCACCACGCCCTGATCCCGCGATGGGGGTTCCGCGGGGCGGTCGTCGATGGCGTCGGTCTCAGGCCCCGCGCAGCCACTGCGCCAGCCAGGCCGCGGTGGCGGCCTGGAGTCCGGGAGTGCAGACATGGCCATCCGGGTGGCAGGCCGCCCGAAGGCGTTCGGGGCGGTCTGCGTAATGGCCGGTCAGCCGGCGGTGGGCATCGGCCACCGCCAGCAGATCGAGACCGCCATCCCGCTCCCCGGTCAGCACCAGCAGGGGTACCAGTGCGGCGGCGGGGATGTCCGGCCAGTCGCCCAGGGCAGGCCATCCCGGGGGGATCAATTGCCAGGAATGCAGCCATGGCCGGTGCGTGGCCAGGCCCCGGCAGGTGGACATCTGGTTGAGGACGGCGGCTGCACCGATCGCCGGCTCGAGTGCCGCGAGGTACGCCGCCCGGGCACCGCCGCCGGAATGGCCGGCGGCGCCGATCGGCCCCGGGGCGCATTCAGGGCGGCTGCGCAGGACCGCCACCGCGAGGCGGTCCTCGGCCAGGAGCAGTCCCGGGAAGGAGCGGCCGGAGAGGGCGCACTGCTTGGCGATGGTGTGTTCCCGCTGGTTGGCGGCGGCGTGGTAGGCGCGCAGGGTCTCCTCATCCGGCTGGGCATCCATCGGAAGGCGGCCGGGGATCCAGGCGCTCTCGGCGGCCGCGAGCTCTGCCGGGGCGATGCGCCGGGAGCCCCAGGTGAAGACGTCATGGACCAGGACGCAGAAGCCCGCCCGGGCAAGGTCGTCGGCCCAGGCCCGGCCGGCATAGCCGGCGCGCGGACCATGCGCGCCGAGGAGCAGGGGATCCGGCCCGTCCAGGCCGTCCGACAACTTCTCCTTGCCGTGCCAGCGCCAGCCGCCGTGGTCGTGGAGGAGCACCACCCCGGGCCACGGGCCGTCGTCCCGGTCGGGGGTGAGCAGCCAGCCCTCGGCAGGTGGACCGAAGGGCGCCGGCCAGCGCAGGTGGAGGATGCGGAGGCCCGCCCGCGTTCCCCGGCGCAGGGTTTCCACCGAGGGCGTCGCCGGACCTTCCACGGGCTCGCCGAGGCATTCGGCGAGGGCGTTCCGGGTCGTCGGACCCGGGGCGGCGACCGGCGCCAGCGGTTGCGGGAACGTCGGGAATCCCTGATGCTCCATGCGTGGACCCTGCCTGCCGACGCCGGTGGGGAAGGGGCGCTGGATGCGCCGGCCGGCACTGCAGCGCCGTGCAGCGGTTGGCTCTTGCGGGACCCCGGTGTCCTGAGGTACTCTCCGGGTACCGATGCATCAGATCGCCGAGGTCAATGCCCGTGCCTGGCACCACGAGCGCTCCCAGGCGCTCGGTCGGCCGGCGACGTTGGATGATCTCGACGATGCGGCCCTGGACCGTTGGATGGAGCAGGGTTTCACCTGGCTCTATCTGCACGGCGTCTGGCGTACGGGTGAGCGCTCCCGCCAGGCCGCCCGCCAGGATCATGCCCTGCAGGCCTATCTGGCCCGGGTGATGCCCGACCATCAGCCTGACGACGTGGTCGGCTGGGGACTGGCCCCCGCCGGGGTCGAGGTCGATCCAGCGCTCGGCGGTGCCGCCTCCCTGGCCCGGTTGCGCGCCCGCTGTCGTGCCGCAGGCGTCTCGCTGATGCTGGATTTCGTCCCCAGCCAGGTGGGCCTGGACCACCCCTGGGCGACGGAACGGCCGGAATACCTGGTCCGCGGGACGGTCCAGGACCACGCCCACAACCCCCAGGCCTGGGTCCGTATCGGCGATCAGGTCTATGCCCACGGCCGGGATCCGTTCTTCGCTCCGTGGCGCGACACCCTGCAGCTCGACTACAGCAATCCTGAGGTGCAGGCCGCGATGATCGGGGTCGCCAAGCAGATCGCCGGCATGTGCGACGGTCTGCGTTGCGATGTGGCCATGCTCCTCCTGCCGGATGTCTTCGAGAGCACCTGGGGCCGCCGGATGGAGCCGTTCTGGCCGCGCTGCCTGGCCGAGGTCCGCCATGAGCACCCCGGCACCATCTTCATGGCCGAGGTCTACTGGAACCGCGAGTACGAACTCCAGCAGGCCGGCTTCGACTTCACCTACGACAAGATCCTCTACGACCGCCTGCTCATCGGCGAGGCCGAGGCGATCCGCGGCCACCTGCGGGCGGCGCCCGACTACCAGGAGCACTGCGTCCGCTTCCTCGAGAACCACGTCGAGCAGCGTGCCGCCACCCGTTTCTCGAATGCCGAGCACTATCGCGGCGCCCTGTTCATCTGCGGGATGATCCCGGGCATGCTCCTGCTCCACGACGGCCAGGAGCGTGGCCTGACCCTGCACACCCCGCTCCAGCTCCGCCGCCGGCCGCCCGAGCCGGGATCCCCGGCCCATGCCGCCGCCTTCCGCGACCTCCTGGAACTGCTCGGAGAGCCGGCCCGCCAGCATGGTCGCTGGCGGCTCCTGGAGCCCCTGGATCAGGGAGGACGCAGCCTGATCGCCTGCTGGTGGCAGCATCAGGGGCATGCGGGTCTGCTGGTGGTCGTGAATGCGGGCTGGGCGCCGAGCACCGGTCGGCTCGACCCCGGCGCCTTGGCGGATCGCGACATCCTCCTCGCCGACTGCCTGACCCCCGGTGATCCGGTGGTCTTTGCCGCGGACCGCCTGCGCGAGCATGGCCTGGAGTTCAGCCTTCCCGCCTGGGGCACCCGGGCCTTCCGGGTGTTCCCCTCCCGCGGCAGCCGGAGCGCCACCCCGCCCTACGGGCATCCGATCCTGCGTTGAAGCGTTTCTGGTCGCCGGTCAGCCGCGGCCGATCCGCCGGCTGAGGTCGCGCAGGCGGTCGACGGTGTCGTCCCGTTCCATGCTCAGGCGTTCGACCACCGCGGCCAAGCGCGACACGCAGGCGCCGAGCAGGCGGCCATCGGCCCCTGTGGTCCCGGCGGGTCCGCGCCGGCTTTCGGCCTGGTCACGCAGGCGGCGGAAGCGGGTGCGTTCCTCTTCCAGCCGCAGCCGGGTCTCGGCCAGCTCCTGGCGGAGCGCCTCGGCCAGGCGGCGCAGCTCCGCATCGGCCCCGGGCTCCTGACGGCGTTCCAGGGGGGTGCCGCCGCCGGGCGCCAGATCGGGCATCCGGTACTGGCCGCTCAGCGAGCCGGCCTCGGGTCCCGGGCGGGCCGGGGCCGCCGGGGGCTCGGGGGTGCCGAGCGGCGCCGCCAGGGTGCTTGCCGCCCCCTGGCGGTCGAGCTGCCCCACCTGGAGGGCGAGGGCGACGAGATCGAGGTGGACCGCGAGGTCGTCCGGGGCCTGGCTGCGCAGGTCGTGGAGGATCTCCAGGGCGCCCTGGGGATCCCCCGCGCCGCGCAGCAGGGCGGCAGCCCGGCGGAGATGCTCCCTGGCCGCTGCCGGGTCGCCGCCGGCGAAGGCGGCCTCCGCCGCCTGGCGATGGAGCCGCGCATCTCCGGGGCGGCTGGCGAGGGCCCGGCGGAGCAGATCCCGGGCCAGCACGCGTTCCCCCGCCTCGCTGGCGGCGGTGGCGGCATCGGCCCAGGCGGCTCCCGCCCGCTCCTGGCCAAGGCTGCCGAGCACTTCGGCCAGCCGGGCGCGGGTTTCAGCCTGGGCGCCGCCCAGTTCGACCATGCGTTCCAGGGTGGCGAGCTGAGCCGACAGGTCGCCGGTGGCTTCGTGCTGGGCAAGGACCCGGCGCAATTGCTGGGTCGCGCTGTGGCGGTCGGCCCGGTGCTGGTAGATCGCGGCCAGGGCCTGGCCATTCGTGGTGTCGCCGGGGTCGAGGACGCCGATCAGCTCGCGCAGGGGCAGGGCGACATCTTCGGCGGGCTCCGACGCCAGGCCGCGACGGGCCAGGGCGAGGGCGTCGGCGGTGCGACCCTGGTCGCGGGCTTCGCAGGCCAGGGCAAGGGCGGTGTCGGCGCGGCGCGGATCGAGGTCCAGGAGCAGGCCTCGCACCCGGGCCGCGTCTGCCGGCCGTCCGGCGGCCTGGGCGGCCGCGGCGGCCTGGTCCAGGTGGAGCGCGGCCTGGTCGTGGTCCCCCGCCAGGGCCAGGATCCGTGCGCTGGCGCTGCCGGTCGACACCGGATCGGCGCCCAGCCGGCGGGCCTGGGCCAAGGCCTCCAGGGCTGCCAGGCCATTGCCGGAGGCCTCGCTGCGCGCCGCGAGGGCGAGCAGGACCGGCACCGCCTCGGCGGCCCGGCCCTGGTGCTCGTAGATGCGCCACAAGGGCTCCAGGCAGCCCAGTCCTGCATCGCCGAGGGCGGCGGCCTCCTGGAGCAGTTCCACCGACTCCTCGGCGTCGAGCCCCGCGGCGTGGGCATCCAGGGCGTGGCGTGCGGCATCCTCGGCCAGGTTGCGCAGCAGGGCGATGCGTGCGCGCAGGGCGGCGCTGCGAGCCCGGTCGGCGCCGCGGGCGGCGGCCCGGCCGGCGATGAGGTCGGCCTGGGCGAACTGGCCGAGCCCGGTCTGGCGGAAGGCCTCGGCCAGGGCCTCCGCCGGGGCGGCCACACGGACGGCGCCGGCGCGGATCAGGTGCGCCGTGGCGACCCGGCCCTCCCACGGCGGCAGACGGGCGGCGCGCACCACGGCGGCAAGCGGCAGCGGACCGGCGGCGAGGGCGGCGACCAGGGCCTCGCCGGCCGGGGCCAGATCCGCGGGCAGGGCGGCGGGGGCGCCGGTCGCCACCACCAGATCCGACCGGTCGGGTATCGATTCGGCGACGGCGCGCAGGTCGTCGTGGCGGCGCATGGCCTCCATGAGCACGCCGGTCACCGCCACGGCACAGCCGCACTCCGCCTGGACCGCCGGCCACCCGGCCGGGGCCAGATCGTCGGCGAACACCGGTTCGACCCGGCTCCAGCCCATGACCGCGGTCACCGCCTCGACGACCAGGGCTTCGGCGATGCGGGCGATCAGGCTGCGGTCGGCGCCGCCGTCGGCGAGCAGCCGGCGGGCTAGATCGCCATCATCGTCGTCCCGGCCCACCACCGCGGTGCCCGGCGCCGCCGGCGCCGCCCCGAACCAGGCAAGGGCGGCGGCCAGTCCACCGGGGGCGCCCTCGATGCCGACGATGGTCCCCTTGCGCAGATGGAGGGCGATGCGCCCTTCCTGCGCGGTCAGCTCCAGGCGGCCGGAACGCCGTGACTGCGCCAGGTTCTGGAGCAGGTCGCCGATGTCGATGCCGCCGCTGCCGGCCTGGGTCCGCTGGTCGGCCCGGCGGACGGCGATGGTCTGGGCCAGGCCGGGCAGACGATCGGGAAAGGGCTCGCGTTGCGCCATGGGTCCCGCCCAGGCTGCGATCATCCGCGCGGGCGCCAGCGTGGGCATGCCCCAGGCCCCGGAGGTCGGATGCCCACGGAAGACAACCCTGTGCCCGCCGGGGGTATGGAATTGCCCCGCCGGTCGGGCTCTCTACACGCAAGGGCTATGCCGCCAGTCCCAACGATGGATTCCGTCCGGCGGGATCTTGCACCCGGTGAAGCCTTCGCCCATTTCCGCATCCTGGGCCGCATCGGCAGCGGCGGCGCCGGCACCGTGTACCGGGCCGTGGACACCCGCCTTGAGCGCGAGGTGGCGCTCAAGGTCGTCCATGCCGCCGGCCCGCGGGCGCGGGAGATCTCGGCATTCTTCCGTCGCGAGGCGACCACCGGCGCCCGCTTGGCGAGCCCGCACCTGGTGGTCGTCTACGAGGCCGGGGAGCATGCCGGCCTGCTCTTCATGTCGTGCGAATTCATCGAAGGCGGCGATCTGGCGCGCCGCCTGCGCGAGCAGGGGCCTCTGCCGGTGCGCGATGCCGTGGCGCTCATCGGCCAATGCTGCTCCGCCCTGGTCGAGCTCCATGACGCCGGGCTGACCCACCGCGACATCAAGCCCGGCAACATCTTCATCGATCGCAACGGCAACGCCAAGCTTGGCGACCTCGGCCTGGCCGGGGCGACCGGCGCCGGCGGGCCGGTGGATGGTCAGATCGTCGGCACCCCGTGGTACATGTCCCCCGAGCAGCTGCGCGGCGAACCCCTCGACATCCGTGCCGACATCTGGTCCCTGGGTGCGACCTTCTTCGCCCTGCTTGCCGGTCAGCCTCCCTTCCCCGGAGACGACCCCTACGCGGTCGCCAAGGCGATCCTCTCGGGAGCGGCTCCGGACCTGCGCAGCATGCGGCCGGATGTCTCCGAAGCGGTGGCCGCGGTGGTGGCGCGCATGCTCGACCCGCTGCCCGACCGCCGCTATCAGGAACCTGCGCTGCTGCTGGAGGACCTCGCCTGCACGGCCGGCACCGATTTCCGGCCGCGGACCACGGTGCATCGGCGCAGTTCGGTCCTCAACTCGCTGGCCGAGCGCCGGCCGGAATCGTCGCCCCTGGTCCCGGTGGCGGCGCCCGCCGAGCCGTCCGGCGAACGCCGTGGCCGCACCCCGCTCCTTGCCGCCGGCGCGACCCTGGTGGTGGTGATCGGCAGCATCGGCCTTGCCGCCACCCTTGCCGGGGGATCACCCCCGCCGCCCCCGCCGGCCCGGGTCCCGGTGCGTCCGCTTGCGCCCTCCGTCCCGGCTCCGGTTTCCACCGTCGCGATCACTCCGCCCGGGCGCCCGACGCCGGTCCAGGCCGGTCCATGGGTGCCCCCGCCGGATCTGCGCCGACCGGTCGGCCTGGGTTGGATCACGACGGGCGCGGATCGCCATGGCCCGTGGATCAGCGTCGACCTGGAGCAGGCATCGCTCCGCCTGCGCCCGATCGCCCCCGGGACCTGGACCCGCGCGGCCGGGCGCACGACCCTGACCCGTGGATACTGGATCATGGAGACCGAGGCCGACGCCGCGGTCACCGGTCGGCGTCCCGGTTCCGGCCTGACCTGGAACGAGGCGGTCCAGGTCGCCGAGCGCTGGTCCGCCGGCTTGGCGCCGCTGCGGCTGCGCCTGCCGAGCGAAGCCGAGTGGGAGCGTGCGTGCCGTCTGGCGGCGCCCCTGCCGCCGGCGCCGGCGGTGGAGCCCGCCGAGGTGGCCCAGGCCGCCGCCACGGGCCCGTTCCGCGGCCTGCTCGGCAACCTCTCGGAATGGTGCCTGGATGCCTATCGTCCGCTCACGGCGGGCGACGGGATCGATCCCCTGGCGACGCATGGAGCCCTGCGGACGCTGCGCGGCGGCTCCTGGGCCACCGGGCCGGTCGGCATCGAATGGCGCGATGGGCTGCCGCCGGATGAACGACGTGGCGATCTGGGCATGCGCCTGGTCGCCGAGGACGACGGATTGCAACAGGCATTAGCAGGATCCCGATGAACGACGATGGCGCGAAGGCGGAACTGGATGCCCTGCGGCGGGAGCTCCAGGAGACCCGTGAAGCCCTGACCCGCGAGCACACCCGGGTGCTCCGCCTGGAAGAAGTCATGGCCAACCAGGGCGGTGACCCCGTTCCGGCCGCGGCTCCGGTGCCGGAGCATCTGGTCTCGACCCTCGAAGACCTCACCCGCGCGGTCGAGCGCATGGCCGAGGAACGGCGGGAGACCCGGCGCAGCCTGCAGGAGATCACCCGCGCGATCACCGCGTCGGAGCTCCGGCCGGTCCAACCCGGCACCACCAGCCGGACCACCGCTCCTGCGGTCGTGCCGGTTCCGGCCCCTGCCATCGCAGCCGAGCCCCAGGCCGTCCGCCGTCGTCTGGGGGCGGTGATCGCGGCCGCGGCCCTGGCCGCGGTCCTGCTGGTCTGGGCCGCGGTCGCCCTGCTCGTGCCGGTGGCCGACGAGGCGGTGGTCAACGCCCGTATCGTCTGGGTCCAGGCGCCGATCGACGGCGTGCTCCGCCCGGCGGCGATCCCCGCCGGACGCGCCCTCGGCGCCGGCGAATCCCTGGCGGAAGTGGTGAATCCCTCGGTGGACGCCGCCCCCATCGCCCGGGCCGAGCAGGACCAGCGGGCCGCCGCCACCCGGCGCAGCGCCCTGGAAGGGGAACTCGACCGCATCGAGAGCCAGCGCATCGAGGCCGCTGCCGCCCTGCGCAGGGCCCGGGACGAGGCCGCCGCCGAACTTGAACGCCAAGTCCCCGCCGAGGAGGCCCGCCGGGCCACCCTGGTTGCCGCGGTCGCCACCGCTCCCGAGGGCGCCGCCCGCGCCGCCGCCCAGAGCGCCCTGGCGGAGCAGGAGGCGCGCATCGTCCGCCTGCGCCAGGACCGGGCCGGCATCCTCGCCGACCGTTGGCCCACCGGCACCGCCCCGGCGGAGCAGGCCCGGGCCGACGAGTTGGCCCGCAGGATCCAGGACCTTCACGCGCGCATCGCCGAGGCGGAGCGCGCCGCCCGCGAGGCCGACGCCCGCCTGGCCGAGGAGCGCCGCCGGATCGAGCGGCTGTCCCGTTCCCCGGTCACCGCGCCGGTTGCGGGCCCGGTGTGGCGCGCCGCCAACGGTGGTGGCAGCCCGGTGGTGGCCGGGGACCGCGTCGCCGCCGTGGCCGACGCCTCAAGCATCGCCATCGACGCCTGGATCCAGCCCCGCCACGCGGAGCGCATCGCGGTCGGCGACCGCGCCCTGGTCGTGGTTCCCGGCCGGGCCCGACCGGTGGCCGCCACCGTGCGCCTGGTCCAGGACGGCGCCGGCGCCGACGCGGATGCGGCGGTCGCCGGCCCCGCGGATCCGACCCTGGTCCGCCTGGCCCTGGTCCTCGACGATTCGACCGTGGCCCAGGCGGCGGTGGGCCGCAACGCCCGGGTGCGCATCGTCCCTGCGGACCAGGGAGCCCTCACGGGAATGGCATCGGCCCTGTACCGCCTGTTCGCCTTCTGATCCGATGCGCCCGTCCGCCGGATCCCCGCCATGCGCCTGATCGCCCCGGTGGTGGCGGTTCTGGCCGCGGGCATCGCCGTGGCGGTGATCTTCGCGGTCCAGGAGCCGGCCCGGCGCCAGGTCTCGATCGGCGACCCCTGGCCGCAGCCCGGGGTGGTGATCCGGGAGGTGGCCCCTGACCGGATCCTGGAACGCGGGCAGATCACCATCGCCGGCCGTCGCGAGGGCCGGATCCTGCTGGTGATCCGCTCGAAGCGGATCATCTCGGCCCTGGGTCCGGAGATCCACGCCTGGACCCCGGACACCGCCCCGGCGCGCATCGCCCTGGGCATCGATCCGCGCCCGCCGGCGCCCCCGGCCCGCCGGAAATCCGGATCGGCGACCGCGGCCCCGGCCCGCTGACGGTTCCCTCTCCGGTCGGCGGGCTAGCGTGACGCCATGCCCATGACCCTGACCCGGCGCTTCATCTTCAGCGCCGCCCACAAGCTGGCCTCGCCGGCCCTTGACGCCGCCACCAGCGCCGCCTGCTACGGGCCCTGCGAGCGCATCCACGGCCACAACTACCGGATGGAGGTCACCGTGCGCGGCACGGTCGATCCCAAGACCGGCTTCTTCGGCAATGTCATGGAGCTGGACCGCATCGTCCGCGCCCTGGTGGTGGACCGCTGCGACCACCGCACCCTCAACGATGTGGACCTGTTCCAGGGCGTGATCGTGACCATGGAGAACATCGCCCAGGTCACCTGGAATGCGGTGGACAAGCCCCTCGCCGGTATCGGCATGGAGCTGACCGAGGTCCTGGTTGCGGAGACCGAGGAACACTGGGTGCGGCTGACGAAGTGAACGTTTTGGCGGGGAGGGGGGAGAGGGGAGGGGGCTGTCCATCACGGGATGGGTTGGCCGGGACAGGAGATGCAGGTGGGTCCAGCGACCTCATGGACCACCAACCCGTATCCTATCGGAATTCCCCCCTCCCCCCTCGCTCCTCCCCCAGGTTCGCGATCGCCCTCGGCGGCAACCTGGGCGATGTCCCCGCCACCGCCGAGCGCGCCGCCGGGCTGCTCGCGTCGTTCGTGACGGTGGTAGCCCGCTCCCGTTGGCACCGCACCGCTCCGGTGGGACCGGCCCAGCCGGACTTCTGGAATGCGGCGTGGATCGTCGCCACGGACCTCGGGCCGCATCAGCTCCTCGACCGGTTGCTCGCGGTCGAGACCGACTGTGGGCGGTCCCGCGCCGAGCGCTGGGGGCCCCGCACCCTGGATCTGGACCTGATCCTGGCCGCCGACGGCCGCACGGTGGCGACCCCGGTGCTGTCCCTGCCCCATCCGCGTTGGACCGAGCGGGCGTTCGTCCTCGCGCCGCTGGTCGAGATCGCCGCGGACTGGCGGGATCCGGCGGGGGTGACGGTGGCGGCCCGGGCCGCTGCCCTGGGCTTGCCCGGGGCCGCCGCCGGCGCAGCCTGCCCGCGCTCCCGTCAGGCCTGACCCCGCCGAGCGGCCCGCACCGGGCCAGGGGTTTCCATGTTCGAGTCGATCTCCGAGCGCTTCCTGGGCATCTTCGACGGCCTGCGCCGCCAGGGCACGCTCACCGAGGACAACATCCGCGACGGCCTGCGTGAGGTCCGTCGGGCCCTCCTCGAAGCAGACGTGAACCTCCAGGTCGTCCGCGACTTCCTCGCCAAGGTCGAAGCCAAGGCGATCGGCACCGAGGTCATCAAGGGCGTCAACCCCGCCCAGCAGGTGGTCCAGATCGTCCACGACGAGCTGGTCGCCCTGATGGGCGAGGCGGAGACCGCCCTGCCCAAGGCCGCCAGCGGCCCCACCGTCATCCTCATGGCCGGCCTCCAGGGCGCCGGCAAGACCACCACCTGCGGCAAGCTCGCCCGCCTGCTCGCCGCCGACGGCCGCAAGCCGATGCTCGTCGCCGCGGACCTCCAGCGCCCCGCGGCGGTCGAGCAGTTGAAGGTCCTCGGCCAGCAGCTCGGCATCCCGGTGTTCACCGCCACCGGCGCCACCCCGCCCGAGGTCTGCGCCCGGGGTGTCGCCGGCGCCGAGCTCCAGGGCTGCGACACGGTCATCCTCGACACCGCCGGCCGCCTGCATGTGGACGACGGCCTGATGGCCGAGGTCGCCGAGATCCACGCCCGCTGCAAGCCCCACGCCACCTACCTGGTCGTCGACGCGATGACCGGCCAGGACGCGGTCAACTCGTCCAAGGCCTTCAACGAGCGCCTGCCCCTGACCGGCGTCATCGTCACCAAGCTCGACGGCGACGCCCGGGGCGGCGCCATCGTCAGCCTGCGCCACGTGGTCGGCAAGCCGATCGTCTTCGTCGGCATCGGCGAGAAGCTCGACGCCCTCACCCCGTTCCACCCGGACCGCTACGCCCGCCGCATCCTCGGCATGGGCGACGTGCTCTCGTTCGTCGAGAAGGCCCAGGCGGCGGTGGACGAGACCAAGGCCAAGCAGCTCGAAGAGCGGATCAAGAAGAACAAGTTCGACCTCGAGGACTTCCGCACCCAGCTCGAAGCCATCCAGAAGATGGGCTCGATCAAGGACCTGCTCGGCATGATCCCCGGCGTCGGCGCCAAGTTCGCCGGCCTGAATGTCGATGAGAAGATCTTCCGCCGTTATGGCGCCATGATCTCGTCCATGACCCCCGGCGAGCGCGCCCGCCCGGACCTGATCGACATGAGCCGCCGCCGCCGCATCGCCATGGGCTCGGGCACCAGCACCAACGACATCCAGCAACTGCTCAAGCAGTTCGACATGATGAAGAAGATGATGGGCAAGCTCGGCGACATCCAGGAGCTCGCCGGCAAGCTCCCCGCCGACGGCCAGCTCACCCCCGAGCAGCTCGCCAACCCCAACGCCTTCATGCCCAACCCCAACCGCCTCTTCCAGAAGCGCGAGGACAAGGACGCCCTCAAGCGCTACCGCGCCGAGCGGAAGAAGAAGGCCAAGGACAAGAAGAAGAACCGGCGCTGAATCCGCTTCGAGGCCTACAGGAGATCGGAAGGGCGCGGAGGGCCGCGGAGGAGTTTCCGGAGGGACCGCCGAGCATGGCTCGGCATGGGCGGCCCGCGGCCGTCGCAGCGTGCGCCCCATCGCGCCGGGAGTCCGGCCTTGGCTGGAATCGATTGCCCGGGATTCCCGGGGGCGACGCTGACCGACGGAACCAGCCATGCATCCAGCCGTGAGCCTGTGGCGCGCCATCGTGGGCAATCCCGCCTTCCGGGACATCCCCTACAAGGTCGAGACCACCCGGGGCGGCCAGATCCTGATGTCGCCCGCGTCGAACTGGCACGGCAGCGCCCGGGCCCAGGTGGGGTTCGCCCTGCGCAAGGGCCGCAAGGGGGGTGAGATCATCACCGAGTGCTCGGTGCTGACCGCCGACGGCGTGAAGGTCGCGGACGTGGCCTGGGCCAGCGACGCGTTCATGGACCGCCATGGCTATCGCACGCCGTACCAGGCGGCGCCGGAGATCTGCGTCGAGGTCATCTCACCCGGCAACTCCCCGGACGAGATCCACCATAAGATCACCCTGTACATCGCCAAAGGCGCCCAGGAGGTCTGGGTGGTGGCCGATGACGGCTCCGTGACCTACCACGACCGGGACGGTCAACGTCCGCGCTCGGCCCTGGTCCGCACTGTCCAGATCACCAAGCGCCGCTGACGTCGGCGCGGGACCCGCTGCGCGGCCCACCGGGGACGGTGGCCGCGGAGGTGAGGTTGGGCGCTCCGCATGTCCGAGCGGGACCGTGGTGCACCGCCCAACCTCCTCACGCCCCTCCGCGGCCCTCCGGTTCCTCCCGCCCTCCTGTGAGCCCGCCGCAGGCGTCCTCCACCGCATCCGCGCTCCCCGGCACCGGGTCCCAGCCGTGGCCGCCCCAGGGGTGGCAGCGGCAGATGCGGCGGGTGGCGAGCCAGGAGCCCGTCACCGGGCCGTGCAGCTCGATGGCCTCGATGGCGTACTGGCTGCACGAGGGGATGTAGCGGCAGGCCGGGGGCAGGATCGGGGAGATGAACCGCTTGTAGAAGCGGATCGGCGGGATGAGCAGGGCGCGGCCCACCGCCCGCAGGGGATTCACAGTTCCCGCCGCCGCCAAGTCCACGCGGCGCCGGCGAGCAGGACCGCGGTGGCGGGCAGCACCGCCAGCCAGGCCCGGCCCACCGCCGTCAGATCCACCGCCCGGCCGCTCGCCAGATCCGCCCCCTGGCCGGTGCGGCCCAGGTCCGGTGCGGCCCAGGCGGCGAGCTGGATCAGGCGGCGAACCGGCAGGGCGAGATCCCGGTCCCGGGCGGCGTCATCGAGCACGCCCACCAGGCTGCCGGCCAGGAGCAGGGTGCCGGCGCCCAGGATGGCGACGCCCACGCCCCCCGCCGGCACCAGCCAGGCGGCGATGGCGGTGCCCGCCGCCGCCGCCGCCAGCCCCGCCACCGCCGCCAGGAGCAGGGAGCCGAGCACCGGGCCCCCGGGATGGAGCAGGGTGCAGCCGGCGAGGTCCGCGGTGAAGGCGGGGCCGTCGTCCACCCGCACCGCCTCGACGGTGAGGGAGCCGTCCGTCGCCACCGCCGCCGCAGGAATGCTCAGCCGCAGCCGGTCGCGGATCAGGTCATCATGCTCCGGGCCCCGGCTGGGGATCAGGGCCTCGTGGGGTTCCCCCGCCGCCGGGACCACGCTCTCGGGAGCCACCGGCATGGGGATGCGGCGGCCCTCCACCACTCCCACCACCCGGATGCGGGTGGTGGGCCGGCCGAACTGGCCCGCCACCCGCAGCCGCAGGGCCACCCGCTCGGCGCCTGCCCCGTCTGGGAAATGCCAGCGCACCGCGATCCCCGGCGAGCCGCTGACCCCGTGGCGGGGCCGGCCCGCAAGGTCGGTGACCGCCCCGTCGAGCCCCACCGCCGCCCAGGCATCCGCCGTCGCGGTCCGGGCCACCGGGTGCCCGCCATGCAGCGCCATC
>CAMCAC010000048.1 GCA_945872305.1 Candidatus Kuenenia stuttgartensis
GGCGGAGCCGGGCAGCGCGAGCAATGCCACCAGGGCATACGCCGAGAGCGGATCCGGCCCCCCACCGGTCTCGGCGAGCACCTTCGCCCCCAACAGCAGGCTGGCTCCACCGATCCCCGCACCGGCGAGGATGCTGCCCAGGATCACCACCCAACCACCAGCCAGCCAGCGACCGAAGGCCATCCCCCATATCAACGAAATGACAACCACGGCGACATGCAGCATGCGGACTCCGGAATGGTGGTGGAACGATGACAACGGCCGCCCGTGACGGGGCAAGGCCGCATCAGGGCGCACTTCGGCGCGACCGGCGCACCGTGGGCGGATGGCGCACCCGCCATCCACGGCCGGCCCACACCCCTGCCACGACCCCAGGAAGGGACAGGGCCGTGGTCGAGAGCACCGCCACGCCGACGAAGGATGGCGTCACCTGGCCGTCATCGGCCAACGCGATGCCGACCATGGCCAGTCCCACACCGCAGATCATGGTCACGCCGGGGATGAGCACCCTGCGGCGATAGGGCAATCCATGACCGGCGATCCACCCCGCGATCAGGGCCGGTGGCAGCACCATGGCGGCGAGCACGGCGGGAGTGAGACCGGTTCCGTCCATGCGGGCATGCTGGGGGAGGACCGGAACAGGCCAGGGCGGAGCAGGCGAAGCCGTCACTCCAGGTCCACCGGATTGCGGTAGATCTCGTCTCCTTCCTCCCAGGAGCAGCCCTGCTCCTTGAGGAGGTCGATCCAGTCATCCCAGGAGCGCAGGATCTCGCGCGGGGCGGTGCCCTTGGCGGGGCTGACGAACCCGAGGTCTTCCAACTGCTCGACGAAGGCGGTGGCCTTGTTGTAGCCGACATTGCACTTGCGGCGGAAGAAGTCGGCGCCGGTGCGGTTGTAGCGGTACATGGCCTGGACCGCCTCGTGGAACGACCGGTCCGCGACCCACTCGCCGCCGTTGCCGGCGCCGCCGCCCCCCTTGCCGCCGGCCTGGGCCACGGCACCGACATTCACGACCTCGTCGTCGTACTGCGGGGTGCCCTGGCTCTTGGCATGCTCGACGATGGCGTTGATCTCGGAGTCCTTGAGGAATACGCCCTGGCCGCGCACGGGCTGGCTGGCTCCGGGGGCCAGGAACAGCAGGTCACCCTTGCCAAGCAGGTTCTCGGCCCCGCTGACATCGAGCACGACCCGGCTGTTGTTGCGGTCCACGACCCGGAAGCAGATGCGGCTGGGCAGGTTGGACTTGATCAGACCGGTGACCACGTCGGCGCTCGGCCGCTGGGTGGTCAGGATCACATGGATCCCGCAGGCGCGGCTCTTGGCCGCCAGGCGGACGATCGATTTCTCGACCTCCTTGTTCACCATCATCAGGTCGGCGTACTCGTCGACGAGGATGACGATGTAGGTCATCCGGGTGCCGCAGGCGAGATCGCCGGGGGCCATGTCCTTGCGCGCCAGCCGTTCGCGCACGCCGTCCTCGCCCAAGGCGTTGTAGTCGAGGATGTTGCGGCAGCCGGTCAGGCGCAGGGCCTCGTAGCGCTCGTCCATGGTCCGGCAGGCCCACTCCAGGGCCGCGTGCGCCTTTTCCATGTCGGTGATCGGCGGCGACAGCAGGTGCGGGATGCCCTCGTAGCCGGACAGCTCGACCTGCTTGGGATCGACCATCAGGAACTGCACCTCCTCCGGCGTGCGATAGAGGAGGATGGAGCAGATGATGGCGTTCATGCACACAGACTTGCCCATGCCGGTGGCGCCGGCGACAAGCAGGTGCGGCATCTTGGCCAGGTCCGAGACCAGCGGACGGCCCACCACGTCGCGGCCGATGACCACCGGAAGGGCCATGGTCGCGGGATCGACCTCGTCGACCAGTTCGCGCATCACCACCGCCTGTTTGATGCGGTTGGGCACCTCGATGCCGATCGTCGACTTGTTGGGCAGCGGGGCGACGATGCGGATGCCCTCGGTACCGAGCTTGAGGGCGAGATCCTTTTCGTACCCCTCGACCTTGCCCACCCGCATGGCCTGGTCGAGCAGGCGGATCTCGTACTGGGTCACCACCGGGCCGCGGGTCGCGGCGACCACCTGCACGCCGATGTCGAAGTGGCCGAAGACCTCCTCGATCTGGCGGCTGGTCTGCAATTTTTCCGCGTCGTGCTCGGCATCCTTGCGGGCCTGGCCGCGATCGAGGAGGTCCTTGGACGGCAAGGCATAGGCCCCGCCCATCGGGGCGACGGTGGGATCGCGGCGGATCGGCGGGCGCACCGGCTCCGGTTCCGGCATCGACGTCGGCGAAGACTCCGGAGCGGACGGCGAAACCGGAGCCAGGGTCGGTTCGACCGGGGCGGTCGGCCCAAGGTCTCCAGCCGGAGCCACGGGCTCAGCGGCCGCGTGCGCAGATGGCACCATCACCGCATCCGCCATCGGTTCCGGTTCCGGGGTGCCCCTGCGGATCTCTTCCCGCTTGGCCCGGATGCGCTCCAGCAGTTCATCGGCGCCGGCGGGAACCTTCTGGCCTTGGGCGATGGCCTCCAGGTCCGCAGACGAGGTGGTGGCCCGGCGCTTCTCCGCCGGTCGAGGCGGCACATAGGGCTCGAAGACCTGGGTGGTGGGCTTGCGGGTGGCGGGCTTGGCACCGAGACGGGACCACAGGAGTCGGACCAGGCGCAGGGCCCCCAGGTCGAGCAGCCACAGCGCCGCGACTACGATCACGCCAAGCACAAGGCAACCGCCGGCCACATCGAGGGCCTCGCGCAGGAATCCCACCGGCAGCCGGTCCTGACCCATGCCGGCGCCGAAGAACAGATGGCCAAGGGCCCCGCCCAACCCGCCGAACTCCGTCATCCCCCAGCGCACCGCCAGCGGATTGTCGGGATCCAGGGGCAGGGCATGGACCAGTCCGGCCAGGGCCGGCACGAGCAGGATGATGGCGACCAGCCGGCGCCCGGCCCGGTGCGGGTCGCGGTCGCGGATCAGCGCCGCACCGCCCCAGGCGATGACCGCGGGAATCAGGAACGCCGCAAGCCCGGCGGTGCGCAGCAGGCCATACGACGCCCAGGCGCCGACCCCGCCCATGGGATTGGTCGCCACCGGAGCGCTCGCCCCGACCTGGTCGCCGGTGAAGGCGAGCATCGCCACCGAGAGGATGAGGGCGACCAGGCACAGGCCGATGCCGATGGAGATGCGGACGGGGGGAGCCACGGGCCGGGCACGCTACCGGCGGCCGGGGCCCCTCCAAGGACCCCGGCTCCCGCACCGGGACGCCTCGGGCCGATCCGGACCGGATGCGCGCTTGCGTCCGCGCCCGGACCCCCTATCAACCCCACCCGCACGCGAGGCAGCTATGGCACACAAGATGGGAACCGGCTCCACCACCAATGGCCGGGACAGCAACCCCCAGTATCGGGGCATCAAGAAGTACGGCGGCGAGTTCGTCACCGCCGGCAACATCATCGTCCGCCAGTGCGGCACGAAGTTCAAGCCCGGCCGCGGCGTCGGCCTGGGCCGTGACTACACCATCTTCGCCACCGTCGATGGTCATGTCCAGTTCCGCAACCGGTTCATCGATGTGATGCCGGTCGCCGAACAGGCCTGAGCCGAACCACCACGGTCGTCCATGGCGCCACGGGCCCCTGCCCGTGGCGCTGTCGTTGTCCGACGCCGGCCGGATCCACACTGCGTCCATGGGCCATCTGATCCCGGTCGGCGACCGCCATCCCCAGCGTCCGGCCTTTCTGGCCCCGACCGCGGTCATCTGCGGCGATGTGCAGTTCGGACCCGGTTGCTCGGTGTGGTTCGGGGCGGTCATCCGGGCCGACATCGACCGCATCGTCCTCGGTGCCGACTGCAATGTGCAGGATGTGGCCTGCATCCATGTGTCCAAGAAGCGGCCGGCAGTCCTGGGCGACCGGGTGAGCATGGGCCATGGGGCCATCGTCCACGCCTGCACCGTGGGTTCCGGCACCCTGGTCGGCATGGGCTCCCGGGTCCTCGACGGGGCCGAGATCGGCGAAGGCTGCCTGATCGCCGCCGGCTGCGTGGTGCCCGAGGGCATGGTGGTGCCCCCCCATCACCTGGTCGCCGGCGTCCCCGGCCGGGTGATCAAGGAACTCGGCACCGACCTGCGGGAGCGTATCGGCCGCATCGCCGGGGATTACGTCGCCTACCAAGCCCTCTACCCCGGCATCCAGGCGGCGGCCGAGGCATGATCCGTGCTGCTGTGGCCTGCGCCCTCGCCACCGCCGCCCCAGGGCTCGACCTGGAAGCGGAGCCCTGGCTCCGCTCCGGCATCCCTCTCCGGGTGACCGCCACCCTGGCCACCGCCGCCACCGAGGTGACCGCCTGGATCGACATCCCCGGGCGGGCCGAGCCCGCAGCCATCGTCCGCCTGGTCAAGGTCCCCGCCGGCCGGATCGACCTTGCCCTGGTCCCGCGCACCGCTGCCACCACCGCCTGGCTGCGTCTGGCCGCGGATGGGGCGACCCGGGCCCTGCCGCTCCGCACCCCCGGGCGGGGCGAGCGTCCACCCGGTCCCACCGGCCGGTTCGAGGATCTCCGCCAGGAACGCCTCGCCGACCTGCCTGCCGCCCGGGCGGTGATCGACGCCGCCTCCGCCACCTGCGGCTGGAGCATCCGGGCGGATCGTTGGGGCCTGGTCGCGGAGCGCCGTTGGCCTGTACGCGATCCCCGGCGGACGGCCTTGTTCATCCATCCCCAACCCGCCGATCACCTGTGGTGGCCGACCCCGCCGGGCCCGGCCCTGGCCGCCGCCGCCGCCGCCGGCGCCGAGGTGGTGGAACTGCACCCGTTCAGCAGCGATGGCGACGGCGTCCTGGCCGCCCGGGTCCGGGACCGCTCCGCGACTGTCGATCTGGTGGTCGAGTGGGGGCCCGGTCTCGCCGCTGCCGCGGCCACCTGCCCTTCACGCACGGTCTCCACCGCGGAAGCGCTCACCGATCCCGCCCTCTGGATGGGGGGCGGCATCAGCCCTGCTCCCCACTCGACCCTGCCCGCCTGGGCGGAACCCGGAGTGGTGCTGGTGGTCGGCACCGGCGAGCATGCCGCGGCGCGCCGGGCCAACCACGCCCTCGCCGATGCCTTCGCCGCCGCATGGCGGCGGCACACCGGCGACGATCCGGAGCGTTCCGACGACACCGTGCCGGCAGATCCCGCGGATCCGCGCACCCGCATCCTGATCGGCTCGCCCCTGAGCAACCGTGCCGCCGCGCCATTTGCCACGATGATGGACTGGGACCACCGCACGGTGGCGCTCCCGGGCACCGGGCTCCGCTGGCACCGCAGCGATGACCGCCCCGTGCATGCCCGGCTGCCGGATGCGGACCGACCAGGGCGCTGGCTGGTCCTGCTCACCGGCGCCCCGGCCTGGGAACGGGCTCCCGGGTGGCGCCCGGGTCGGCTGCCCCTCGCCGGCCTGCCGGACCTGTGGGTCGGGCCGATGGCGGCCGGGGACAAGCCGCTGCATACGGCGGGTGGCGTGGAGTGACCAGCGCTCCATGCTCCGCGCCCATGCGCGCCGTCGTGTTCCCGTGCCTCCTCGTCCTGGCCGTCTCCGGGTGTGCCCGCTCCCTCGGCGAGGCCCCGACCGAGGCCGAAGCGCCCATCGTCGCCCATCTGACCCGGGATGCGGGCGTGCGCACCGTCGACCGCTGGCGGGATGAGCGCGGACACCTGCACATCCTCACCCGCCAGGGCCGCAACGAGGTCACCTACGTGATCCGCCCAGGCCCCACCGGCAACCTGGAACTGCGCCGGGTGGCCGACGGCCTGCTCCTCGACACCGTGGACCGCTGACATGTCCGGATCCTCCTTCGGCACCTGCTTCCGCGTCACCACCTTCGGCGAGAGCCACGGCCCCGCCGTCGGCTGCGTCGTGGATGGCTGCCCCCCGGGGCTCCCTCTCGATCAGACCGCGCTCCAGGCATTCCTCGCCCGTCGCCGCCCCGGCCAGTCCAAGCTGGTGACGCCCCGGGACGAGGAAGACGCCGCCGAGATCCTGTCGGGCATCGATCCGGAGAGCGGCCGGACCCTCGGCACGCCCATCGCCATCGTCGTCCGCAACACCGACCAGCGCTCGTCCGCCTACGGCGACTGGGCGCACATCTACCGGCCTGGCCACGCGGACTTCACCTATGACGCCAAGTACGGCCTGCGTGCCCGGGCCGGCGGCGGCCGCTCCAGCGCCCGGGAGACCGTCGGCCGGGTCGCCGCCGGCGCCATCGCGGAACAGGTCCTGCGCGCCCGCTTCCCGGACCTGCGCATCACCGCCTGGGTCGAGCGGGTCCACACGGTGTCTGCCGTGATCGCGGACCCCCTCGCGGTGGACCGCGCCGCCGTGGACGGCCACCCGACCCGCTGCCCGGATCCCACCGCCGCCATCGCCATGGAGCATGCGATCCTGGAGGCCAAGAAGCGCGGCGACAGTCTGGGCGGCCATGTGCGGCTGGTGATCCAGGGCGTGCCACCGGGCCTCGGCGACCCGGTCTTCGACAAGCTCGACGCCCTCCTCGCCCAGGCGTTCCTCAGCCTGCCCGCCTGCAAGGGCTTCGAGGTCGGCTCCGGCTTCGCGAGCGCCGACAGCACCGGCCTGGCCCACAATGACACCCTGCGCTGGGAGCAGGGCGCCATGACCACCCCCAGCAACCGCGCCGGCGGCATCCTCGGCGGCATCAGCGCCGGCACGCCGATCGACTGCCGCATCGCCTTCAAGCCGACCGCCACGGTGCTCAAACCGCAGATGAGCGCCGACGAGACCGGCAACAACGTCGAACTCCAGGCCAAGGGCCGCCACGACCCCTGCGTCCTGCCCCGGGCGGTGCCGATCTGCGAAGCCGTCGCCGCCCTCGTTCTCTGCGACGCCTACCTCCGCCAGCGCGCCCAGGTGGGCGACCCCTGGCCAGGACTGGGCGGGCCGCTGCGGCGCTGACCGGCTACGCCGTCGCTGCCCGGCGGGCGGTGTGGGCGCGCAGGAGCAGCACCACCGCGAGGCCGATCATCAATACCACGGCGAAGATGGGCAGCATGGCGGCGTAGGAGCCGGTGCGCTCGCGCAGGGTCGCCGCCAGCACCGGGCCGGCGATGCCGGCGGCGGACCAGGCGGTGAGGATCAGGCCCTGGATGCGCGGCAGGCGGTCGACCCCGAACAGATCGGCGATGAACGACGGCATGCAGGCGAAGCCGCCGCCGTAGCAGGTGATGGCGATCAGGAACGCCGCCTGGAACACCAGCGGATCCCGGACCAGGGCCATGACCGCGAAGCAGGCGGCGCCGAGGGCGAAGAACACCGCCCACACCCCGGGACGGCCGAGGCGGTCCGAGAGGGCCGACCAGCCGAGACGGCCGCCGCCGTTGAACAGGCCGATGAGCCCGACCACGCCGGTGGCGGCGGCGGCGGACAACCCCGCCTGCTCGCGCAGCATCGGCGCCGCCTGGCTGATCAGCGCGATGCCGCACATCACATTGAGGAAAAGCATCGACCACAGGGCCCAGAACGGGACCGTGGTCCACGGCGCCGGACCGTCCGTGGCGGCGACCGCCCGGGCCGGGGGCGGCACATGGACACCAAAGGCCAGGGCGGCCAGGCCCATGACCACCGCCTCGATGCCCGCCAGGAGCAGGAAGGTCGACGCCACGCCCATCACCGCGAACAGGGCGGTCATGGCCGGGCCGAAGACCAGGGCCCCGAGGCCGAAGCCCATGATCGCCATGCCCGTTGCCAACCCGCGCCGGTCCGGGAACGAGCGCACCAGCAGCGCCACCGGCGCCAGGTAGCCGAAGCCCAGTCCGACACCGCCGACGACGCCGTAGGCGAGATAGAACAGGGGCAGGCTGCCCAGGTGGACCGCCAGGCCGGTGCCGAGCAGCCCCGCCACCTGGCAGGATGCCGCCACACCGGCGGCCCAGCGGGCGCCCCGACGTTCGACCGCCCGGCCGAACACCGCCGCCGACAAGCCCAGGCAGACGATGGCCAGGGAGAACGCCAGGGCGGTCTGCGGCCGCCCCCAGCCATGCAGGTCCTGAAGAGGCTGCACCAGCACGCTGTAGGCGTACACGGAGCCGATGCACAGGTGCAGGGCGATGGCGGCGACGGCGATGCGCCAGCGGTTCACGGGTTTCGGGTTTCGGGTTTCGGGTTTCGGGATGGGTTTTGGCGGCACTCGATGACCTCCGATAAGACGATGGTACGCCCGGCACAATCCATGTTCTTGCCAGCCGCGTCGAGGTGCCGGGCGCCGGTCCCGAAACCCGAAACCCGGAACCCGAAACCCATCCTATGCCCGGATCTCGATACCCAGGCCGCGCAGGGGTTCCGCCGCGGCCGCCATCTCGGCGGCGGTCGGCGGGTGGATTCCGGGGAGCGGGTCGGCCAAGCCCATGCGTTCATACTTGGACACGCCCATGCGGTGGAATGGCAACAATTCGATGCGCTCCACATGCCGACGACCGCGCAGCAGGTCGGCCATCCAGACGCCGTGCGCCGGGGTACCCGTAAGGCCGGGCACCACCACATGGCGGATCCAGGTCGGTACCATCAGGTCGGTGAGCAGGTCGAGGAACGCCAGGGTCCGGTCGATGGTCCGGCCGGTCAGCGATAGATGGTCCTGGGGCATCGCCTTCAGGTCGAGCAGGACGAGATCGGTGTAGGACAGGATCTCCCGGGTCAGGCCATCCGCCGGGGCGTGGCCGCTGGTGTCGATGCAGGTGCGGAAGCCCTCGGTCTTGAGGGCATGGAGCAGTCCGCGGACAAAGCGCCGCTGGAGCAGCGGTTCCCCGCCGCCCACGGTCACCCCGCCGCCCCGCCGTTCCAGGAACGGCCGGAACTGGCGCGCCTTGGCCACCACCTGCTCGACGGTCATCTCGGTGCCGAACCGGCCGTCCCAGGTATCCGGGTTGTGGCAGTAGCGGCAGCGCAGGGGGCAACCTTGAAGGAAGACCACCATGCGGATGCCGGGGCCGTCGAACAGGCCGCAGCTCTCGATGGACTGGACCCGCCCGATCGCCGGCGAGGACCGGTCGTGATCCTCGCCGGCGCCGGCACCGGCGACGGCGCTGCCGCCCACCGGCGCGGGATCGCCAAGGTCCATCCGCCAGCTCACAGGGCTTCGTGGAACGTGCGGTTGACCACGTCCTCCTGCTGCTCCCGGGTCAGCTTGATGAAGTGCACCGCGTAGCCCGACACCCGCACGGTGAGCTGGGGATGCTTCTCCGGGTGGGCCATGGCATCGCGCAGGGTCTCGCGGTTGAGCACATTCACATTCACGTGCTGGGCCGACTGGGCGAAGTAGCCGTCGAGGATCCCGGTCAGATTGGTGCAGCGGTCCATCCCGCAGCGCCCGAGCCCTTCGGGCAGGATGCTGAAGGTGTTCGAGATGCCGTCCTCGGCCTGGTCGAACGGCAGCTTCGCCACGCTGGTCAGGCTCGCCACCGCGCCCAGCCGGTCACGCCCGTGCATCGGGTTGGCCCCCGGCGCGAACGGCTCGCCGTGCTTGCGCCCGTCCGGGGTGCTGCCGGTCTTCTTGCCGTACACCACGTTGCTGGTGATGGTCAGCACCGACTGGGTCGGGATGGCGTCGCGATAGGTGGGGATCGAGCGGATCTTGTCCATGAACCGGCCGACGATCTCCACCGCCAGGGCATCCACCCGGTCGTCGGCGTTGCCGAAGGCCGGATACTCGCCCTCCACCTCGTAATCCACCGCCAGCCCGCGGGCGTCGCGGACCGGCCGCACGGTGGCGTGGCGGATCGCGCTCAGGCTGTCCGCCACCACCGACAGGCCGGCGATGCCGCAGCCCAGGGTGCGGCGCACCTCGCGGTCGTAGAATGCCATCTGGGCCGCCTCGTAGCAGTAGCGGTCGTGCATGTAGTGGATGACGTTCAGGCTGTTCACGTAGACCCGGGCCAGCCAGCCCATCATCGCGTCGAAGCGCTCCATCACCTCGTCGTAGCGCAGCACGTCGCCGCGGATCGGTTCGGCGACGCAGGCGATCTGCTCACCGCTCAATTCGTCGCGGCCGCCGTTGATCGCGTAGAGCAGCGTCTTCGCCAGGTTGGCCCGGGCGCCGAAGAACTGCATGCTCTTGCCGATCGGCATCGGCGACACGCAGCAGGCGATGCCGTAGTCGTCACCGTACTTCGGCCGCATCAGGTCGTCGTTCTCGTACTGGATCGACGAGGTCGTGATCGAGATGTCGGCGCAGAAGCGCTTGAAGCCATCGGGCAGCTGCTCGCTCCACAGCACGGTCAGGTTCGGCTCCGGGGACGGGCCGAGGGTGCGCAGGGTGTGCAGGATGCGGAACGAGGTGCGGGTGGTCAGGGTCCGGCCGTCCGTGCCCATGCCGGCGATGGATTCGGTGCACCACACCGGATCGCCGGTGAAGAGCTGGTTGTACTCGTCGGTGCGCAGGAAGCGGACCATGCGCAGCTTGATGACCACATCGTCGATCAATTCCTGGGCCTGGGCCTCGTCGAGCCGGCCGGCGGCGATGTCGCGCTGGATGTAGGCATCCCAGAATGTGCTGACCCGGCCCAGGCTCATGGCGGCGCCGTTCTGCTCCTTGATCGCCGCCAGATAGGCGAGGTAGGTCCACTGGATCGCCTCCCGGGCGTCCACGGCCGGGCGGCGGACGTCGAAACCGTAACCCTTGGCCATCACGATGATGGCCTTGAGGGCGCGGATCTGCTCGGACAGCTCCTCGCGCTGGCGGATCACCACCTCGGACATGCCGGCGAGGTCGGTGTCGGCCTTCTCCTGCTCCTTGGCGGCGATCAGCCGGTCGGCGCCGTACAGGGCCAGCCGGCGGTAGTCGCCAATGATCCGGCCGCGGCCGTAGGCGTCCGGCAGGCCGGTGATGATGCCGCTCTTGCGGCAGCCGCGCATCTCCGGGGTGTAGGCGTCGAACACGCCTTCGTTGTGGGTCTTGCGGTGGGCGGCGTACCAGTCCACCAGGGCCTTGGGCACCTCGCGGCCGGTCTCCGACACCGCGTTCATGGCCATGCGCAGGCCACCATTGGGCATCAGCGCCCGCTTCAGCGGCGCGTCGGTCTGGAGGCCGACGATGCGCTCCGCCGCGCGGTCGATGTAGCCCGGGGCGAAGGCGGTGATCGTGCTCGGCACCGCCGGATCCACGTCGAGAACGCCCTTCGCAGCGTTCCGCTCGGCGGCGAACAGGTCCATGACCTTGGCCCACAGGGCCTCGGTGCGGGGGGTGGCGGCAGCGAGGAATCCCGCATCGCCCTCATAGGGCGCGTAGGCGTGCTGGACGAAGTCGCGCACGTCGATGGTGGTCTGCCAGGGGCCCGGCGCGAAGCCGGCCCAGGGATCGGGCATGGGAGCGGAAGCGGCGGCGGAGGAGACCATGGGGGGATCCGGGAGTCAGGCGTTGGCGGGGAGGGTCTGGCGGAGGTGGATGGCCAAGGGCTGGTCGTGGACCATCACATGGCCGATGAGGCGGCGGGCGAGGTCCAGGGCTTCCGGCAGGACGATCATCCGCCCGTCGTTGGCCTCCCGCAGGACGGTGGCCACCTCGTCGGCAAAGGCGTGATGTGCGCGCCGATGACGTTCCAGATCGGGATAGGCGCTGGCCTGCATCTCCATCTCCTCCTCGGCGAAGTGGGAGAGGGTCTGGGTCAGGAGGCGGTCGATGAAATCGCCGACCCGGGCCCGTTCAGCCCCATCCTGGGCGGCAAGACAGAGGCCGTCCACCAGGATGAACAGCCGCTCATGATATGCATCAATGCTGGTGATTCCCGTGCGGAGAGCATCGGTGAAGGCTGGGGTGGTCATGGTGACCTCCTGTGCTGCGGACCATACAAGGATCTCCGGATCTGAAGATGGTCATTCTCATTACAGCCTAGATCGATGTTCTAATTGCATTAATCGCTATTCGATCGATCCAGTATTCGAATCAAAGCGGCGTCACCCCAACTCCAACAATCGCCCTCCGGATGGGCCCGCCCAGCAGCCGGTAGGCCCCATCCCGACCATCATCGGCCCGCCAGCAGGCGACGATCCGCCGGCGGGCACCGCTGTCCGCAAAGGGCAGAAACACCACCCGTGGATCGGCTGCCGGGACCGCCAGGACCGGGAACAGGGACACGCCGGCACCCCCGGCCACCAGATGGCGCAGGGTCTCGAGGCTGGTCGCCCGGTAATCCGCCCCCGCCCGGGGCGCATCCTCGCGCAGCCGGCAAGCGGACATCACCTGTCCGCGCAGGCAGTGTCCGTCATCGAGCAGCAGGATCCGCTCACCCGCCAGGTCCCCGGGGCCGGCGGTGCCGAGCTTGGCAAGGCGATGACCACGGGCGACCGCCAAGGTGAACGGCTCCTCGTAGAGCGGCAGGATGACCCGGCCCCGCTCCATGCCCGGCAGCTCCGCCAGGATCGCCACATCGATCTGACCTCGGTCGAGGAGATCCAGGCATTCGCCGGTGGTCGCCTCGCGCAGGGGCAGCACCGCGTCGGGAAAGGCCTTTTCCCACGCCGGCCCGCAGTGGGGCAGCAGATACGGGGCCACGGTCGGGATGACCCCCAGACGCACCGGGCCGAAAAACGGCGGGACCGCACTGCCCGCCGCCGCCTCGACCTGGGCGATGGCGTCCAGGGCCCGACGGGCGGCGGCGACCACCCGCTCGCCGGCGGGGGTGACGGCCACCCCGTGCGACGACCGGTCGAAGACCTGCACGCCGCAGGCCCCCTCCCAGCGGGCCACCAGGGCGGACAGGGTCGGCTGGCTGACGCCACAGGCCTGGGCCGCCCGGCCGAAATGGCGCTGCTCCGCCACGGCCACCAGGTAGCGCAGGACCTGGACCGAGGTCGCCTTCGGGTCATAGACCGGATCGATCGCCATCATCGCCTCCCCGCCGGGCGCCCGGCGCATCGGCCCCCATGCTGACCAACGGATGGCAGGGACAACCTTGCCGGCCGCCCGCTTCCCGTTCCGGACGCGGTTCCCATCATCACCAGCCACGGAGCCCATCATGTCCAAGACCACCGATACCCTGACCACCGTCCTCGCCGACACCTACGCCCTGGGCGTGAAGACCCACGCCGCGCACTGGAATCTCACCGGGCCCCACTTCGCCAGCCTGCACGGGCTGTTCGGCAGCCAGTACGAGGCCCTGCTCGACGCCGCCGACGAGCTCGCCGAGCGCATCCGCGCCCTGGGCGACAAGGCTCCCCGGGGCCTCGCCAGCCTGGCCAAGACCACTTCCATCCAGGAAACCAAGGCCACCGACGGCCTGGATCTGGCCAAGGCCCTGCGCGACGACCACCGCGCCCTGTCCAAGCTGTGCGCCAAGGCCGTGAAGACCGCCCAGGACGCCGGTGACGAGGCCACCGCCGACCTGCTCATCGGCCGCATCGAGGCCCACGACAAGACCGCCTGGATGCTCGACGCGTCACTGGCGTGATAGGGTTCCGGGTTTCGGGTTTCGGGTTCCGGGAGGGGCTCTGGCGGTACTGGGAGCTGCCGATCATTGCTCAATGAGAGCGCTGATCGCGACTGCATCATCGCACTCTCGGACGCCGGTCCCGAAACCCGGAACCCGGAACCCGAAACCCGCCGATTACCGCAGGTAATCGGCGAGCATCGCCGCCGTCGCCGGGTTGAAGCCGGCGATGGGGGCCTTGCCGCCGCGGCTGGCGGCGAGCTGGGTGCGGACCTGCTTCGCCAGGACCTTGCCCAGTTCCACGCCCCACTGGTCGTAGCTGTTCACGCCCCAGATGAAGCCCTGGACCATGGTCCGGTGCTCGTACAGGGCCAGGAGCTGGCCGCAGGAGTAGGGCGTCAGTTCATCCAGGAGCAGGACGCTGCTCGGCCGGTTGCCGGGGAAGACCCGGTGCGGCACCAGCCAGTCCGGGGTGCCCTCGGCGGCGACTTCCTCGGCGGTCTTGCCGAAAGCGAGGGCGTCGGGTTGGGCGAAGAAGTTCGCCATCAGTTCGTCGTGGTTGCTCACCGTCTCGCCGTCCACGGTGACCGGGGTCTGGCTGCGCTTGAAGCCGATGAAGTCCGCCGGGACGACCCGGCCCTGGTGGACGAGTTGGTAGAAGGAATGCTGGCCGTTGGTGCCGGGCTCGCCGAAATCCACCTCGCCGGCCTCGAACGGGAGGGGGCGGCCGCTGAGATCGACCCGCTTGCCGTTGCTCTCCATGTCCACCTGCTGGATGTGGGCGGCAAAGCGGTGCAGGGCCTGGCTGTAGGGCAGCAGGGCGCGGCTCGGGTGGTTGAGGAAGCTGGCGTTCCACACCCCGAAGATGCCCAACAGCACGGGAATGTTGCGCTCCAGGGGCGCGTCGTGGACATGCTGGTCGATGGCGTGGGCGCCGGCCAGGAACTTCTGCACCGGCTCCCAGCCGAACTGCAGGGCCAGGGGCAGCACGCCGACCGCGCTGCACACGCTGTAGCGGCCGCCGACCCAGTCCCAGAAGCCGAAGGCATTGGCGGGGTCGATGCCGAAGGCGGCGACCTCTTTGAGGTTGGTGGACACCGCCACCATGTGGCGGGCCACCGCGGCCGGCCCGAGCCGCTCGACCAGCCACGAGCGCACGGTCTTGGCGTTGAGCATGGTCTCGGCGGTGGTGAAGGTCTTGGAGATGACCACCACCAGGGTCCGCTCGGGGTCGAGCCCTTCCAGGGCCCGGGCAGCGTCGGTGGGATCGACATTGGCGATGAAGCGCAGGCGGCGGCCCTTGGCGGCGGCGTGGCAGCCGGGATGGAAGCGCAGGGACTCGGCCACGAACTCCGGGCCGAGGTAGCTGCCGCCGATGCCGATGGCGACCACATCGACCAGGGGCTTGCCGGTGGCGCCCAGGCGCTGGCCGCTGCGGATCTGTTCCGCAAAGGTGTGGATGCGGTCCAGCACCTCGTGGACCTGGGCGACGACATCGGTGCCGTCGACGATCAGCTTCTGGCCCTTGGGGGCGCGCAGCGCGGTGTGCAGAACGGAGCGGTTTTCCGTGACATTGATGCGCTCACCGCTGAACTGCGCCTTGATCTTGCGGTGGAGACCGGCCTCCTTGGCCAGCTCCGACAGCAGGTGCAGGGTGCGGGTGGTGGCGTTCTGGCGGCTGAAGTCGGCGATGATGCCGTCATGCTCGACCCGCAGGGCGGCACAGCGGCCAGCATCCTTCAACAGGTCGCGCAGGTGGGTCTGCTTGATCGCGGTCGCCTCGGCGGCGAGCTGCTTCCAGGCGGGGTTCTCGTGGATCATGGCCGTCTCCCAGGCCCGCCGGTGTCCACGCCACCGCCGGCGGGGCAAGGGCGGCTTCCCTTCCCGGGGCGGGTGGGTCCGATCCACGCATGCGCATCCTCGTCATCCTGCTCATGGCCGCGGTCCTGCCCGCCGCGGATCCGGTAGTCATCGGTTTCGGCTCCTGCCTGCGCCAGGACCGCCCGGCCCCGGCGCTGGAGGCGATCCTCGCCCGGCCCCGGGATCTCTGGGTGTTCCTCGGCGACAACGCCTATCTCGACACCGGCGATCCGGCGGCGCTGGCGGCAGGCTACCGGGTCCTGCTCGACCGGCCGGATGTCCGCACCCTCATCGCGGGCCCCCTGGCGGCGATCTGGGATGATCACGACTACGGCCGCAATGACGGTGGCGTCGAGTGGACCGGCAAGCATGCGGCCCGGGCCGCCTTCTGCGATGCCTTCGCCCTGCCCGCCGATGATCCCCGACGCACCCGGCCTGACGGCATCTACGCAGAACGGCTGGTGGAACGCGATGGGATCCGGGTCCAGATGCTGCTCCTCGACACCCGTTGGAACCGCGACCCCCTGCGCCGGCGCACCACCCCGCGGGGTCCGGGCCAGGGACCATGGGAGGCCCATCCCGAGGACGCGGACGCCACCCTCCTCGGCGAGGCCCAGTGGCGCTGGCTGGAAGACCGGCTGGCCACCCCCGCCACCGCGCGCATCATCGCATCAAGCATCCAGGTCGTTGCGGATGGCCACGGCTGGGAAACCTGGGGCAACCTGCCGAAGGAACGGCGCCGGCTGTGGCGGGCGGTGGCGGCCTCCGGCAGCGCCCCGGTGATGGTCATCAGCGGCGATCGCCATTTCGCGGAGCTGAGCGTGATGCCTGACGGCCCCGACGGCCCCGACCGCCCGATCTGGGACCTGACCAGTTCCGCCCTGAACCAGACCGCCCCGGCCGAGGCCCGGACCAATCCGCGGCGCTGGGGAGACCCAACCCTGGAGCCGAATTCCGGGGAGATCGTCGTGGCCGCGGATGGTTCCCTGACCGCTCGCCTGCTCGGGCCGGAAGGGCGCGTGCTGCTGTCGCGGACCCTTGCGGGACGGTCCGGAGGGACCCCTTGACCAGGGTCGCCGATCACCACTGATCTACCATTGACTCTCACCAAACCTTGACATGATGGCCTTCCGTACCCAGTGCGCGCCATTGTGCGCGCCATGACGCGGTCTCCGACCGCAAGAAGGCCTCCCGTGGAACTCTACGTCTCCAATCTGCCCTGGTCCGTCGACGATGCCGCCCTGAAGGCGCTCTTCGCCGCTCACGGCGCCGTCGACCGTTGCAAGGTCGTCACCGACCGCGAAACCGGCCGCAGCCGTGGCTTCGGCTTCGTCACCATGACCAACGACACGGAAGCCCAGGCCGCGATCCAGGCGATCAACGGCACCCAGGTCCAGGGTCGTGCGGTCGGCGTCCGCAAGTCCGAGCCGCGTCCCCCCCGTGAGGGCGGCGCTGGCGGTGCGGGCGGCGGCTTCGGCGGCGGCGGCCCCCGTCGTGAAGGCGGCGGCGGCTTCGGCGGCGGCCGGCGCGAAGGCGGCGGC
>CAMCAC010000049.1 GCA_945872305.1 Candidatus Kuenenia stuttgartensis
GGCCCGGACCCGCGCACCCCCCAGGAGGCCCAGGCCGCCCTCGCCCAGCGGCGCACCGGCACCGGTCTCGGCGGACTTGGCCAGGTCCAGGTCCGGGTCGAGCCCCCGGTGGTCGATGCCCCGGTCCAGGTCGCCACCGAGACCGTCGCCCCGGTCCAGGTCCGCACCCACGCCGGCGAGGAGCGCGCCCTGGCCGCCCTGGCCGAGGCCGAGACCCACTACCGCGCCATGGCCTGGACCAAGGCCCGCTCCGCCGCCGACCGGGTCGCCCAGCTCGACGCCAGCCCGCTGACCATGAGCCGGGCCAAGGACATCAGCCGTGGCGCCGCCGCCCTCGCCCGCCTGTTCGACACCCTCAATGACGAGGAAGAGCTCAGCCGCAATTTCGACACCCACCCGTCCCTGGTGCGCATCGGATCCGCCTCCTCCAAGGTCGAGGCCGTGCCGCTGGCCGGCAACACCACGCCGCCCATCCCGATCACCGACCAGGACCCCCTCATCTTCATCGACGAGGCCCGCCGCGCCGGCAAGGTGTGGTTCATGGTCAAGGGCCTGAAGCGCTTCAGCAAGGCGGAATACGACTCGGCGCGGATCGGCGAGCCGGAGCCGGTCGATGTGCAGGCGCGGATCAAGGAACGCGCCGGCGACCTCGACGAGGACATCACCCGCATCCGCAACGACGGGTCCCTGGCGAGCGACGCCGCCGCCTGGTACGAGCTCGGCAAGTTCGCCTATCGCAACCGCCTCGATTCCCGCGTGGTCGAGCTGCTCGACCACGCCCTGCTCCTGGAGCCGAACCTCGCGGCCCGGGTGCGCAACGACAAGGCCGGGATCCTCGCCGCGTCGGTGATGCTGCACCTGCGCAACAACGACCGCACCCGTGCCGCCCCGTTCATGGCCACCCTGCGCGGCCCGCGCTACAAGGACACCGAACAGGGGCGCATGGCCGCCGCCGAATGGGACGGCAAGACCGCCGAGATGATCGCCATCGCCAAGCGCATGGAGGAGACCCGGCGCCGCGAGGAGACCGAACGCCTCGCCGAGCTGCGCCGCCGGGCCGAGGAGAAGAAGAAGGCCGGCGACGATGTTGCCGCCAAGGCCCTGGAAAAGGCCGCGGAACAGCCCGAGGAGCAGGATGCCCCGGTCGAGGACGCGCCCACCGACGCCCCCGCCAGCACCGGCGACGAAGCCAAGGCCGACGACCTCTCCGCCCGGGGCCGGAAACTCGCCGCCGAGGCGGTGGAAATGCCCGCGGGCAAGGCGCGCAACGCCAAGTACGCCGCGGCCCTGCCCCTGCTCGTCCAGGCGGTGAAGCTCTACGACCGCCTGCTCACCAAGGGCGACAACGCCAAGATCCAGGAAAAGCTCATCGCCGCCAACCAGATGGCGTTCCTCTGCCGCAAGAGCCAGACCGCCTCGCACTGACGACGGCCGAACGGCAATGGTGTGTACAACGGTCCATTGTCGGAGCGAACAGGAGGGCTGGAGATCACGGAGGGCCACGGAGATCCTTAAGACATGCTCCGCGGCCCTCCGTGATCTCCCGGACTCCTGTAAACCTCGAAATCCGTATGGTGAGTCGCTGAACACCATCGGGCCGGACGGACGGCAAAGGGAGTGGCGACCCCGGCGTGATTCGAACACGCGACCTCCGGTTTAGGAAACCAGCGCTCTATCCAGCTGAGCTACGGGGTCAGGCCGGCCGCATGGTGATGGTTCCCCGGCGATGCCAAGGGCGCGCGGGCCGGTGCCGGGCTACCGCCGCCGGGCGATCGCCGCCCCGGCCCGGCGCACCGCGCCGGTGACCAGGGCCTTGGCCTCGGACCAGCGATCCTGGTCCTCGGCCCAGGATTCGGCCTGGGCCGCCACCGCGGCGAGCTGGACCATGCCCAGGTTCAAGGCCGTGCCGCGGATGGTGTGGGCCGCCTGGCGCCGGGCCGCCGGTTCCGCGGCATGCTCCAGGGCATGCAGATCCGCGACCACGCCCTGGCCCCAGGCTGCGAGCAGGGTCGCCACCGCCCCGGGGCCCGCCTCCTGGGCCAGACGGTCGAGCACCGCCTCATCCAGATCCGGCAGGGGTCTCAGGTGCGCCGCCAGGACATGGCGCAGATCCTCGGCCCGGACCGGCTTGGTGAGCACGCCATCCATGCCCGCCTCGCGGCAGCGGTCGCGATCATCGGTCGCGGTGCTGGCGGTCAGGGCGACCACCGGCGTCCGGCGTCCGTCCTCCTCGCGCCGGCGGATGGCCCGGACCGCCTCCCAGCCATCCATCTCCGGCATCAGGCAATCCATCAGGACCAGATCGTACGGGACCCGTCCCGCCGCGGCGACCGCCTCGATGCCGTTGCTGGCCAGATCCACCCGCAGCCCTTCCCGTTCGAGCAGGGCCAGGACCAGGCGCTGGTTGACGCCGTTGTCCTCGGCGACCAGCACCCGGCGGCCGCAGAACGCCGACGCGCCCTGCATGATCGGCGAACTCAGGCGTGCCGGCGAGAGCGCGTCGAGCAGGGCCCGGCGGCGCAGCGGCTTGCGCACCACCGCCTGGACCCCGAGGGATTCCTGCTCCTCGGGCGCGATGCGTCGCCCCAGATCCGCCAGCACCACCACCGGCGGCCCCCCCAGCCGCGCATGGAGCGCGGCGCATGCCGCCATGTTCCCCGCCGCCAGATCCCACAGGAGCAGGTTCGCCCCGCTGTCCTGGCCCGAGGCCCCCGGGAGCATGGGGACCACCGTGCACCCGGCTCCGCGCAGCAGCTCCTCCGCCGCGGTGCGCAGGCTCGGATTCGCCACCACCAGGGCGACGGTCCGCCGGACCCGGTAGATGGTCTCGCTCTCCGCGGATCCGCCCGCGAGAAAGGCCAGCCGGCAGGTGAACACCGTGCCCAGGCCCGGCGTTGACCGGACCTGGACCGTCCCGCGCATCATCTCGACCAGCCGCCGGGTGATCGCCAGCCCCAGCCCCGTGCCGCCGAAGCGCCGGGTCGTGCTGGCATCCGCCTGGGAGAACGGCTGGAACAGCCGGGGCAGCGCCTCGGCCGGGATGCCCATCCCGGTGTCGCTCACGGTGAGCTCGCACAGGCAGTGGTCCCCGTCCATGCCGGTCCTGGCCAGGCTGATCACCACCTCGCCCTGCGAGGTGAACTTGACCGCATTGCCGGCCAGGTTGAGCACGATCTGGCGCAGCCGGCCGGGATCGCCGACCAGCTGCCCGGGCAGCGTGGGATCGATCCGCACCACCAGCTCCAGGCCCTTGGCCTGGGCCTTTTCGGCGAGCAGCATCGCGGCGTCCTCGAGGGCGATCCGCGGCGGGAACGGGATGCGTTCCAGATCCATGCGCCCGGCCTCGACCTTGCTCAGGTCGAGGATGTCGTTGATCACCGACAGCAGGGATTCGCCGCTCGAACGGATCGTCTCCGCGAAATCCCGCTGCTCGCCGTCCAGCCGGGTGTCGAGCAGCAGCCCGCACATGCCCAGGATGCCGTTGAGCGGCGTGCGGATCTCGTGGCTCATGTTGGCCAGGAACTCGCCCTTGGCCCGGCTCGCCTCCTCGGCGCTCGCCTTGGCCTCGGCCAGGGCGATCTCGTTGCCGTGGCGATCCACGGCCCCGCCGATCGCATCCGCCACCAGGGCCAGGGCATCGAGGGCATCGCTGTCCCAGTGGCGACCACGACGGCAGTCCTCGAAACCGATCCAGCCCCAGGTGCGGCCCCCGGCGCGGATCGGCACGGCGGCGATGGAGCGCGCCCCGCGGCGGGCCAGGATCGGCCATTCCTCGGCCGGCCGGGCACGCACCGGACCCGCCACCGGCCGGCCCGCGGCGAAGGCCTCCTGCCAGCGGCGCAGCCCGGGCGCATAGGGCAGGTCGTTCCACGTCGTCTCCGCGGCCAGGATGGCGACCCCGGGCGCCGACCAGCCATGCACCAGGGTCATCCGCAGCGTGCCATCCACGTCGGTGCGGTCGCGGAACACCGACACCCGGTCCGCCCCGGCGGCCGGCCCGATCTCTCCCAGCACCCGGCCGATCACCGCCCCCGGTTCGCCCGGATCGACCAGGGCCTCGGCCACCCGGGCACAGGCATGCATCAGGTCCTGCTGGCGCCGCTGCTGGCCCAGGATCCGGCGCATGACCAGGCTCGCGGCCACCCCCAGTCCGCACAGGCCGTGCAGGATGAGTCCCGACACGATCCACCAGTGGCTGCGCGCCGCGATCCGCTCCTGCCACGGTCCCGGATCCGCCGTCACCAGGACCACCGCCGAGGCCGACCGCGGCAAGCGCGCCGCCGCCGCGAATCCCTCGCCCGTCGCCAGGGGCGTCGCCGAATCCCCGGAGACTCCCAAGGCCGCCGCCGCCAGCGGGTCGTTGGCATCCGCCGGACCGAGCAGCCGGACGCGGTGCCCCTCCTCGCCCAGGACGAGGAACTCCGTCAGCACATGCGGCATCTCCGCCGCCGGGCCCGCCAGGGCGTGCGCCACCAGATGGGTGTCCTGCAGCAGATCCCGGCGCAGCCGGTTCCGCTCATCCCCGGCGGCGCGCACCGCCAGCGCCGCATCGAGCAGGCCGATGCCGGCGGTGACCATGCACCAGGTGCCGAACACGGCGGCCAGCCCCCAGCGCCGGCCGATCAGGGCCGCCACCGTCGCCAGCAGCAGCAGCGCCGGGACGGCGGCCAGCAGGGACACGGATGCCATGGGCACAGCATGTCGCCCGGTCCACGGTCTGCCACATCCGCTTCAGGGGATCCCGACCTCCCACCGCGGCGCCGGCCGCAGGCGGATCCGCACCAGGGTCAATCCCCGGGCCGGCGCCTGATGGCCGCTCGCCCGGGTGCGCGCCCCCGCCAGCGCCGCCGACCAGTCCTCCGGGTCCGCCCCCCGCCCCGCCACCGCCACCATCCCCCCGACCAGGCTGCGGACCAGCCGGTACCGGAACCCCGACCCGGTCACCGTGAATTCCCACCAGCGCCCCCGCCACCGCCAGCCGGCGGCGCTGACCGTCCCCGTCCACCCCTCGTCCCGCCCATCCCCCCGGCGCAGGAACCCCCGCCAGTCCCGGGTCCCCGGCAGCAGCGCCGCACAGGCCGCCAACCGCTCCGCATCGAGCGGCAGCGGCGGCCGCCAGGCGGTCAGCCGGCGCACATCCGCACAGCGCACCGCCCCTGTATCCAGCCGGTAGCGATAGGTCTTGGCCACCGCCGCCGCCGGCGCCGACCACCCGTCGGGCACCCGTCCCGCCGCCCGGCACACGATCCCCTCCGGCAGATGCCGATTGAGCGCCGCCACCAACCGCCCCGGCTCCCAGTCCCGCCGCAGCACCACATCCGCCACCTGCCCCCGGGCATGCACCCCCGCGTCGGTGCGGCTGGCGCCGCGGATGGTGATGCCGTCTTCGTCAAGCGCGGCACAGGCACCCTGAACGAGGTCAGCGATACCGCCCTTTCCCGCCCATCCGGTCCGTGTGGACCCATCATAGAACAGCAGGAGGGCGAGAGTGGGCATTTCCACCTAGGCTGCGCGTCGCTGAGCCTCGCCAAGGATCGCTGGGGGCCGGTCCGTGTGACACGCCAATCCGACGCGGATAGCCGGTCGGGTCCGGACGGCATTCTTCTGAGCATCTCAGAGGACATGAGACCTGCCACAGGCTTCACCTTGATTGAATTGCTGGTCGTGATCGGGGTGATCACCCTCTTGGCGTCGATTTCGTTCCCGATCATGGGTGCGATTCGCGAGCGTAGCGACCGGCAAGCAACGGCGGTGCTGGTACGGGGGCTTTCGGTGAGTGCGGCCACATATCGACTGGATGTCGTGCCAGTCGACTCCGGGACGGGTCAACGCCGTCCATGGGACGTGGATCAGGATGGGATTCTCGACGGAGATCGGACAAAAGGATGGGAGCCGGCCGGAGTGACCGTGCCTGGTTGGTATCGGGGGCTCCTGGTCATGGCTGGGATCGAGGCCCCGGGTTGGGCCATCAGTGACAAGGGCATCCCGCTGGACCGCTGGGGAAACGGCGTCCGGGTCCGCTGGGGCAAGCCCCAGGCGGGGACGAACGGACTTGCCATCTACTCGATCGGCCCAGACGGCCTGGATGCCACCCATCCGGCGCTCGACGAGGCCGCTGACGACATCCGGGCCTGGGACGAGCAATGATCGTCGGCGTGGCCAATCCGTCCGGACGGTCGGGCTTTACAGCCATCGAATTGCTCGTGGTGGTGGGTGTCATGGCGCTGCTTGCCCTGATGATCGCCCCGCGCGTGCTGGATGGAGTGCGCCGGAACACGGTGCGCACAGCTGCAAACCAGATCATCTCTGCGTGGCGGGATGCCAGGGCCCTCGCGGTCACCCGGGCACCGATCCTGCCAACGACCAGCGTTGGACTTGCTGCCGAAGGAAAGGCCTTCGGCATCGCCCTCACCCAGGACTCCTCCGGCGCGCGTGTGCGGGTGGTATTCGACAGCGCTTCCAGCAATCCCGCTGCACTTGATCCAGAGCGCCCCCAGGGGACACCGCTCTCCAAAACCGTCATCGTGTCAACCCGGGCGAATGATACGGCAGTGCCTGATCCGGTCACCGAATTGATCTGGTATGCCCAGTCTGGGAGCGGAATGCCGCTGCGTTCCGACGATGTTTCTTTGGGCCGCTCAGCGCCGCCCGCCGGCGTCGGCAGCCCCGTGCCGGCCGGCACCCCTTCGGTCGCGCCCCGACTGGTCGTCCACACGCTCGATTACGATCCTGTGACCCGTAAGGGCTATGCGGTCGGTGTTGTCATCTATCCCTCGGGGGTCGCGGTGACCCAGGAGTTCGGCCGATGAATGTGCGCAACGGATTCACTCTGGCCGAGATCGCCATCTCGTTGCTGGTGTTCATGGTCGCGATCCTGACCGTGATCGCGATGCTGCCCGCAGGGTATCGTGCCCAGGCCACGGCCCGGCAGCAGGCCTATGCAGCGGCGGCGGCGGTGACCATGATGGAATCTTTCCATCATCCGGCAGCCGTGTCGCTGTGGGGTTATGCAGAACCTGGGCGCAACAACGGCCTTACCTCAAACTCAGGTCGTGCCAAGATGGTGAGTGGGGGCGTAGGGTCCCAGTCGGCCCAGAAGCCCGCCCTGAGCCCAACGGCGTGGCGGGATGGTGCATTCACCCCTTCGGGGGGAGGGTGGATCCGCTTTCTCAACGAGGCGGGTGTCACCAATCCGCATCTCGCCCCCGACCTGGAACGGGCCCTGTCCACCCGCATTGGCGGCCTGATCCCGCTCCCGGACATGATCACCCAACGCTTGGACAGTGATGGGGGCGAAATCGCCAAACTTCTGGCCGAGGGTGGAAGCCTGTACTACATCGACCCGGGCGTGGTCCGGGGTCTGCGTTGGGGCAACAAGTTCGAGCGCGGCAAGAGCGATTCGAGCAAGGGGTACCGGAGCGACCATGAGATCCACAAGATCGTCATCGGTGTCGTCGGGTCCCCGCAGCAGAACACTTTGATCGCGGACCCCATCGAAAGCTGGCCATGGTACGAGATGTATCCGTTCCCACCGGCATGGGGCTCCAATCGCGGGATGACCAGTTGGGCGAAGGTCAAGATTCCCACCGCGGCGGAACGTGCGGCCAATGCCAAGTCCACCTATTACACCGTCAGCAACCAACAACCGGACGCCACGAACGTCCTCTGCTGGGGTGAGCCTTGGTATGTCAGCTTCCGGCGCGGGTTCGTGCCCTTGGATATGGATGGATCTGACGGCAATGGGCTATTGGACAGCGCCGGGAATGTCAAAAAGCCAACGGATGGTGGTGATGACAATTGGGCGGAACTGGGTTGGATGGGCTGGCGGTGGCAAAGCCGGGCGCGCCTGGCGATACTGCGCCAGGCCAGTGGCGCCACCCTGACGGGCGACGAGGCCCTGTGGTGGCAGTCACCCCATGTGGCCGGTCCCAACGATGGGGTCTGGCAGGCCTTCCGAGCGCTTGCCGCCGGCGATGTGGATCGCGTGCGCAATCTCGGTGCCACCGACGACTGGGGTAACAATGTGGCTCCCCCAGGCGACCATCCCAGCACCACTTTCGATGATGGCGACGGTATCGGAGACAATGGCAACGATGGGTGTGCCGGCTGGGTCGCCGTTCGCGGCTTCGGCGGTGCATCATCGGCGTACGCCTTTCGTCAGCCTCCCGGTTCGCCGACGATGCTTGCCACCACGCCCGTGCCGGCCGCTCCCGAGAGTCCGAATCTGCGGGCGGGGCGGCCGGATCTGGATGGGGATGGCAGATTGGACACCAACAATAGTTACGATGACCGCAACACCCAGATAGCTCCCGGCGCTGGTGGCGCCATGCTCACATACGAAGTCCGGGCCAGTTATCGGGACCGCGCGATCGATCTCTGGAATGCCGTCCGGCCATCCGGTTTTCCGGAATTGGTGACCGTCAGCACGGCCACAGGCCCGCTCCGGGTCCCGTATGCCATGGGCGATACCGACCAATATGAGTTCGGTCCGACCCAGCTAGACCGCTTTCCCATGCTCGACCCGGTGGCCCTGGCCGGAACCACGTTTGGCTCACGCTCGCAGTTTCCGCCCCATCCAGCCCAGGTGATGGCCTTGTCGTTCCTTGCTCATAGCGCGATGGTGGTCGGCGGGCTGCGCCCACCGTTTCGCTACGTGTTCCGCACCGTGGATGAGGGCCGGAAGGCGACCCCGGATGCCGATCGGTATCGGACGGGGTCTCCGCCGTTCACCGCGGTTCTCACCGGATGGGACCTGAGCGTCCCGAGCAATCCTCAGCCTATTGTTGCCACCAAGGACGTGAAACTGGTGGCGAGCGCCGTTGCTGCCGGTGCCGCTGTCGTGCCGATGATCAATGATACCCCTTCGATCATTGTCTTTCATGATGGGGACTGCCTATGGTTCGAGGGCGATCCCGACCGGGTCCATGAGGTGAATGCAGGTGGACCCGGTGGGATCCTGTCGATCTCCACCACCGATGCGGCGGCTGCCGTCCTGGTTCCGCTTCGCCGGTCCTTCACCGCCACTGATACCAGGTATGTTCCTACTGCCACGGTGGGGCTGGGCGCCGCCCTGACGGCCAACAGCCGGGCCTTGCGGGTGGCATCCCCGGCAGATCTCGCCTTCGCCCGCAGGGTCCACGAGATGAGCCTGCGCTGGGCGGTGGCCTATGGTCGGGAGAACAACCTGGATTGGGGCGCCCCGCGCCCACTCAACATCCCGGTGTCCACGGATCGGCCGATATCCCTGTTCGATCTCTGGTATGATGCCGGCGCAAATACCGCCGTGGCGACCTCTACGGGGAACGCCGTCAACAATTCTGCTGTTAATGGGATGGCTCAGCGACGGGTCAGCAACCCCCCCCCTGCCGATGCCAACCCTGCCTTGGTGAGTGCATGGTCCAGGGAAAGCATCTATAGGTGGATCTACGGCCGTAATCCGGCGGGCCCCGATGCGGTCACCGGGAATGCCGCTCGTCCGGCAAACATTGGCAATCCCCATGTGTATCTTGCGACGACCACCCGAAGTGGTGGTAGCGCCGCTGATGGATACACGGCAGCGCCCCGTACCAATCCCTGGTCCCAGCATGACCGGTACTGGTCGATGTGGCACAATGGCCATATCCGCGAACCGACGGCGGGGTCCGATGTGGCCCGTTTCTGGCCGGCCCGTCATTTCGAGCCAGAGCATCGAGGACGGGAGCTTGTCTTCTGGGGTGTGGACTGGAAGCAGTACGAAGATGCGGAAATTGTACCGTCGGCGGTGATGGACATGGCGAAAGTCGGATCGTATCCGAGCCGCATCAACGGTAATCGGACCGACCAGGTGTCCGGTCCCTCCCGCAGTTCGAACTACGCCCCTGGGGTCTACTTCCTTGACAATCCCGAGGCATGGCTCGCCTGGAGCGATCCCAGTCGCAACCAGACCGGTGAGATGGCTCAGTCCGGCAGCACGAATCCGGCGGACGTGGATACCAACGATTTGAAATTCGGCCACTACGGTGCCGACCGCAACGCGAACGGAGTGCTGGACCGGGGTCCGGTCCCCGCCAGCGCCCGCATGCGTGCCACGACCCTGGTCCGCTTGAACTTCTACGACCCGATCCTCACCATCCATGCGGGGAACTGATATGACCGCCCGCCATGCGTTCACGCTGATCGAACTCCTGGTCGCCATGGCCGTCGGCCTGACCGTCCTGGTCCTGGCGGTGGCCACATTCCGTTCGGTCAGCGCCAGCCTGGCGGACATCACCCGCATATCCCGGGAAACCCATCTACTTCGCACTGGATATCTGTTGGCCCTGCGCGATGCCGACTTTTGGGACAGCCACGCCAATCCGAATGCGCCCTATCATAAGGGATTCCTGCGAAAAGGCCGTGGCCTGAACAGTTCCCTGCAGCAGCGTCGGTTGATGGCGCCGATCAGCTTCGACGGTAGCATGGATCCCCAGGCCGCCTTGGCGGATGCACAGGTTCCCAACCCCAACCAGATGATGGCCCACCATCCGGGATCTTGGTACCGGAATGGTCTGCATCCGAGCCTCGGGGCCGGGATCAACGATGTGGGAGCGATGGTCGATCCCCGGGACGATTGGCGTTTTAATGTCACTGGTGGCGCACCTCCGCGGATGAGGGAGGGTGATCTGGGGCTCACCGCAGCCACGGCCATGCCTGTCGACGATCGGTTCCCTGCACTGGCTTGGGACGGTGGGGTCGGGTCCCCGTATGGATACCCGACCCATGGATACCTCGATACCAGCCATCCCGGCTCGCCGGATGCGGGGGACGCGGCGTATCGCCGTATGCACAGTGCCAGGCCCCGGGCCATGCTCCAGATGTTCCAGCGTCTTGGCCACCGGGGGTGGATCGAGTACATGCCCAATCACACCCCGATCAATGTGGCGGATCAGGACGGTTGGCTCCCGGGCCACACCAGCCGTCCGACCTTGTCCGGAGCCGCAAGCGATACCCGATGGGTCGGCAACCATTGGTTTGGCGGCCTCTTCGGCGGCACGGCCAACAGCAGTAGTTGGTCCAATGTCACAGTCACCGGTTTTTTCAAGGTCGCGAACCAGGCTGGAGCTGACATCCTGGGTCTCAACAGGATGGCGTTCCATGACGGCAGCGACGCGGGTCCGAATTTACGCGCGATCGCGGCCACCACATGGACGAATGGCCTCAGCTCGATCGATGAGGCGGACACCTACACGGTACAGGCATCAGGCGAGTCGGGGAACCAGTATTTTGGATTGATCCAGTGGAACCGTTCTGATCTTCTCGGTGACATCTCCCGTTGGCCAGCAGGCTCGACCATGACCCTCCGCCTCCCCTACAACCTGGCGGATCAAGAGCAGGACCATGTCCGGCTGGCCGCCGAACTCGGCGGAGCCGCTTCCCAATACCAATGGCTTGATGTGACATCCAAGCCTGCGGATGTGCCGATGTTGCGCACCTCCATCACCCGGTTCACCAAGTTCATGGGTTCGAACATCTGTGTGGTCCGGACGGTGGTCGAGGACCCCGCCACCGGATTTCGCCGGGAGCTCACGATCGTACCGATGTCCACGACCCTGCGTGGAGCCCGCCAGCATTGGGCGCTCACCCACCTGGACCAGGGCGGCGGACCCACGACCGCAGACAGCGCGGGCAATGAGCCGATTGGGGATTTCTACCCATGAACACCCATCGAGTTTCCAGTCCGGCCCCTCGTCGCGGTGCCGTACTCCTCATAGTGGTGGGATTGGCTGCCATGCTTCTGGCGATGGCCATGGCCTATTTGGCCCGCATCCGCTCCGATGCCGGTGAGACTGCTGCGTTGCTCAACGACGCTCAGGCCCGCCTCATGTTCCAAGCGGCCCTGATGTACCTGCAGGAAGGCTCCCGCCTTGGCTGGAGCGATGCGGCCCGTGAGACCGCGGCCGCGCCAATGACGGCTGCCGGCTGGCGTGAGGGGGCAGCCTTCAACACAGAGGGCGAGCGCACCGTGGCATCTCGTCCGGATGTGCCCGATCGCGGCGGCGAGACATTCGGTTGGACCGATGTGCGCAACGGATGGCTGGGGCCGGTCGCCGCCCGAGTCGTTGCGCCGGGATCCGCGGCGGATGGCTATATCCCGACCCCTGCGTGGTGGCGTGGCTACGTTCCGTTTCCAGAGGATGGGGATCTGGGTCCTTTTGTTTGGCCCATGCCTGGATCCGCCACCCGGATTGACTTCCGGGTGGCGGAGATCCCCCCATACGCCGTTCATGCCCACACCAGGCCCACGCCGATGTTCCCGGATGTGATGCACCTGTGGGGCACCCCGTCCTGGGATACTCCCTGGTCCGGCTGGGATCCCGGTGCCAACACCACCGCTTGGAACTTCATCTGGCGGGGTCCCCAGTACCGTGGCGCGCTTGATCCCCAGCCGGTGATGGATTCCTGGTCGACGTTCCAGGCGGGCGGGCTGGTCAACCCTGCGGATCCATCCCAGGGTCTGCGATGGCGTGACAGCAGCCGGAACAAGTCGTGGTTCCGCATCTACCGGGAGAAGCTCGGCGACCACGATGGCGACGGTACGCCCTATTACGACCGGGTGAGGATCAGTGAGAACGTTCGAGGGGTCCACATCAACAAGAATTGGAATGTCTTCGTGATCACCGCTGGAGCCGGGGCGACCCGCGGTTACCGATTCTGGTCCGAGGTCCCTGCCGCGGAGCAGGGTCAGTTCGCCAATGATCCGGCGTTCTTCGACGCCCTGCGCGAGCAAGAAGTCATCCAATGGTGGCGGGTCGAATGGTCTCCGATCACAGGCGGCGGTGATCCGGCAACCTTGGCAGGTGGGTCCTGGTACGGGGCGAACCTCTCCGAGCCATTGCGGGAAAGCCAAGTTCGACTGCATCGCTGGATGCCGCCGCGGACATTCGGCGGAAACTTCAAATGGATTCAGCGCCTTGACCCGCCGGCGACTTGGATCCGCAATGGAAACTGGTGAAACCATGCGACGCGCCTTTACCTTGATCGAATTGCTGGTGGTGATCACCGTGATCGCCGTGCTGGCTTCCATGATCCTTGTGGGGGTTGGCATCATCCGCGAGATGGCCGGAAAGAGCCGGCTGCGCGGTGCCCTGGCCATGGTCCGGCAAGGATTGACGGCCAGCGCCGTGTCTGGTGCGCGGGTCTCCCCAGTGGTCCATCCTTTTGCTTCCACTGCTCCGAATGCCGGGATCTCCGTGTTTATCCGTGCCGGCACTGGTGGATTTGCCCAAGGTGAGGCGGTATCCACCCTGGGGACCCTCATTGAGGCGCCGGTGGAACGCGTGGTGTCGGCATCCCGGGCCTGGGTGATGCTGTCCGATGACCGATTTTCCGGAGTATATGGAGCCGGGGATGCGCCCCATCTTTCCGGTCTCACCCGTCGTGAGCTCATGGTCCTGGGGTCCGCTGGCGGCCTCATCGATCACATGGCGCTTCCGGACCCCCGGGTTGAACGATGGGCGGACATCAACAACGACGGCCAGTGCGACCCTCCCTATGTGTGGACATCCTATATGCGCAGCCGGTACGGGCGGCTTGAGCCCGGCAATCTGGCCGTCAGTGAACTTGATCAGGTGGGTCCGGATGTCTGGACACGGATGCTCGGTCCCGAAACCGCAGAAGAACTCACCCGGTCGGGACATCTTCAGACAGCCCCCCGGGCTTGGCCTCTTGGGGCCAACAACAGGGTCCGCTTGCCCCCAGCGGGAACCGTGGATGAAGATGCCCCAACGGTCCTTCTTCCATCGCTTGGCCGAAGCCCCTATCGATTGCGCGGCACATCCCTGGTCGATCCGTGGGGAACAGAGTTGCTCGCGTACACCACCGATGATGGTGTGCTGGTCCTTGAGAGCGCCGGTCCCGATCGCATCTTTCGCGGTGAAGGCGCAGCCGCCGACAACATCGTGGATCCCACCCCATGACCGATCTTCATCCCCGCCGCGCATTCACCCTTGTCGAACTGCTGGTGGTCATCGGCGTCATCAGCGTGCTGGCGGCGCTGCTCCTGCCGATGATCGGCTGGATCCGCGAGCGTGCCCGGGTGACGGTGACCGCCCAGCGGGGTCAGAACATCATCACCGCGCTTCAGACCTATGGGGATGAAGAGCAGGGAGCGGCCGCTCTGATGAGCAGGCTGCCCCTCGGTGGCGTGGGAAGATGGGGAACCTTGGACCAGATCTATGCGGTGATCGAGCGGGGCGGCGGTACCGCTGCCGGGCGGGAATGGCCGCCATACATCATCTACTGGTCGAACAGCCAATGGAATAATGTAGATAAGACCGCTTACAACAAGCCGGCAAACACCCAACAGTACGACATGGGCTACCGGGCCCATAAGGCCCTCTTCGCCGCTCTTCGTGAGCCGTTGCCACCGGAGACGGGGCCAGTCCCCCAGACCCACAGCCCACCGAGCGGGTGGTATACGACCGCTTGGCCGACTACGTGGCCAAAAACGAACTGGGACACGGTTCCGGTCATGGCCGCTGCGGCCGGTCATGTCCCACCGATCCTGCGGTACCCATGGGGCAGGCCGGGTCTTCGCCAGGATGGTTCCCTGGTCGACACGAGTACTGGGGCCGTTCTGATCGGGGAGCTGCAAGGCAACGACATGGGAAGCTCTCCGCCACCAGGTGGGATCGTCACCCCCTCGTTCACGTTCACCCGCACGACGGAATTGAACAATTCGGTGAACTGGGAGAGTTGGAATACCAAGTGGTATGACTCCACTCCCCTCACCAATACCTGGGCGGCCTTCGGGACCGGGATAATCAATACCTACATGTATACCGGATCGGACAGGCGGAACCGCATCTTGGGCAATAGTTACCTTCCAAGTTACAACCGTAGCCGCGTCGGTTTTATGGCCTCATCGACTTTTGATGCAGTGGAGTTGGCGGCAAATGCCTACCTCTCCAGGAGCAACGGCGATCCGGTGACCGTTGATCTGTCACGGCCCCTGCCATTCGATGCCGGATTGATGAGCCCGATGCACAGCTTGGCCCTGCTCCAGGCGGCTGGTGTGGTCACGGATGACGGGACCGGATGGCGCAGCGATCGGAGCGCCAAGGCGGCATGGAACGATGCGTGGGGAAATCCCCTGGTGGTGAACTATGCCCTATATCAACCCGAGCGTTATCGGAACTCATCCGAGGTCCGGAATCACAACATGCGGTCATGGCTGCTCGACCGCAGCCTCGAACGGTACGGTTATTCGCGCGCAGTCTATGTCACGGTGGGGGCGGTGGGCCCGGAAGTCCGGAGCGAAGACGCGGGTTTTGGCGCATCGCACCCATGGCCCGACCAGTCACAGCCCTGGTCGGCCGCTGCAGATCGAGCCGTGACGCGCTGGCTATGGCGTCAAGTCCGAGAGGTCGCCCAGGCCCATCGTTGGACCGAGGAGTATCTCAATGAGCGCCCATGGGACGGATTTAACTTAGGAAAATATGAAGATCAGCGGTGCGTGCTGTTGGCCCCGGTGGAGATCCGCTGATGCGCTTGAAAGCCGGCTTCACACTCATCGAGATCCTGATCGTCGTGGCGATCATTGCGGTTCTTGCCACATTGCTGATCCCTGCGGTTGGCCTGCTCCGCAATGCCGCCAAGTCGGCGACCACGGACAAGACCATGCAGAGCATATGCACGGCACTGTCCCTGTACTTGGGTGATCATGGCCGTATCGGCGCTTCAGCCGGCATCGTTGATGGAGCCACCGTTCCCCTGTCGGATGTCCTTGGTCGGGTCATTGCGGGGAAACCGGCACTTCTGGAACTCCGTCCTGACATGGTCGACGAGGAGGGCAGGATCGTGGATGGATTCCGGAGGGGGATCCTCTACGCGGCCGAAAATGCGACCAAGTATGGGCGCATTCACACTGCGCGTATGGTGATCACCTCCCAAGGCCCCGATGAAGGAGATCCGACGGATGACATGGTCTACCTTCTCACCGTCACAGAGGGGGGGTGGAAGCGCCTGTCCGGTGACGCCATTCCGGTAGCGGGATTGGATCCGAAATGATCACCCTTCGGATCTTGGTGCCGATGGCCGCCTTGTTGGCCGGCTGCACCGATGCACCGCCGCCCGAACTACCTCTCAAAGTCCGTTTCAAGTCGACAAGTGATCAGGCGTTCACATGGCGCGACGCACGGGGCGAGACAGTCCTCACCGCCAATGTTCCCTGTGAGATGCCCGATGCCTCCGCACAGGTCGCAGACCGTTGGGAGTTCGATCCGGGGCGGGCTCGCCGATTCGACTTGCGCTTGGATGGTGCCGGGTGGATCTCGCCAGTGCACCCTGATGCTGGTCCGTTGACATTGCACATAGAGGTGGCTGACCCGCTGGATCTTCGGCGAAAGATCTTGGTATCCGCCTCGGCGGCCCTGGTGATGGCAGTTCCGATCGAAGCCCGGCGGGAAGTGATCTATGAGATTCGCATCCTTCCTCCGGGATTGCCCAAGGATCCCACCACCCCCCGCTGATCCCGTTGCCGGTCACCCGCCCTGGCGCTCCAGGCCGAGTCCCGACACTCCCCGCCCATGCGCCGATCCCTCCGTGACGCGGGCAATGCCGCGGGTCTGTCCGATGCCCTGTGGGGCAGTCCGTTCCTGACGGTGTGCCGGGGCGAGGCGGCGGCGCGGCCGGGCGTGTGACCCGCGGGCCGGTGGCGCCCTACGACCGCTCCCAGGCCACGATGTTGCGCTTGGCGGTGCCGAAGGTCACGCCCACGGTGTGGAC
>CAMCAC010000050.1 GCA_945872305.1 Candidatus Kuenenia stuttgartensis
GAACTCCACCCGTGATACGGCGGCCCCGGGCCGGCGTTACCGGATCAGGGGACCGGTCGCAGCCACAGGTCGGAGCGCAGGATCCGGCCCGAGGGCTTGGCGCCGATGCTGCGCGGCAGTTGCAGCTTGAACACGCTGCCCTCGGGTCCGCTGCACTCGAGCCAGACCCGTCCGCCGAGGAGCGCGGCAAGACTGCGGGTGATGTAGAGCCCGAGGCCGTTGCCACCCACCGCCCGGGTGGTGTGGTCCGCGGCCTGCCAGAACGCCTTGAAGATGGCCGCCTGGGCTTCTTCCGGAATGCCGGGTCCGGAGTCGGTGATGGTGAATTCGATGCCGTCCGGCACCGCCTCGACCGCCAGGGTCACGGTGCCACGGTCGGTGAACTTCACCGCATTGCCGACCAGGTTTTCGAGCATCTGACGCAGGCGCTGGACATCCGTCGAGATGCGCTCGATGCGCGCCAAGGCCGGCCGGCGGACGATCTCCAGGCCCTTTGCCTCGGCCCGGGGCCGCCACAGACGCAGGATCAGGTCGAGGAGCTGCTCCGGGTCGGCGAAGCCGGGCTTCACCTCCAGGGTGCGGGCCTCGATCTTCGACAGGTCGAGGATGTCGTTGATGATCCCGAGCAGGGATTGCGAGGAATCCGCGATCAGGCGCAGGTAGCGCTGGGCGTCCTCGCTGCCGGCGGGGATCTCAAGCTGGAGGAGTTCGCAGAAGCCGATGATGCCGGTGAGGGGCGTGCGCAACTCGTGGCTGGTGATGGCGAGGAAGGCGGACTTGGTCCGGTTGGCCTGCTCGGCTTCGGCTTTGGCCTGGGTCAGGGCCTGGAGATGCATGAGCCGCCGGCTGTCGTCCCGGGCGGTCATCAGCACCACCTGCTCGTGGCTCAGGCGGTGCGGGCGCAGACAGACTTCGACCGGCAGTTCACCGCCATCCAGGCGGCGGTGCCAGGCGTGGTAGCGCAGGGGCTTGCCCGACTGGATGACCGATTGCAGGCGGTTGCGCACCGCCTCGGCGTCCTGGTCCCGGGGCTGGTCGTAGGCCTGGTTGGCGGTGCGCTCGATCTCATGCAGGCGCAGGCCCACCAGCCCCCCGGGGGCGGCGCCCCGCTCGCCCTCGGCGTGCTCGTTAGCGTAGCGCAGGAGGCCGTCGAGGCTGAGAACGACAAAGGCCTCGTTGGCATGGGCGATGGACGACGCCTGTTCCGCCAGCCGGGCGCGCAGGCGGAACTCCTCGCTGATGTCCTCCAGGACCCAGGCGCGGAAGGGACCCTCGGCCTCACAGCGCAGGCGGACCAGCCGGGAGCCGACCGCGAGGAGCGCCTCGGCGCCGGGGGCGGAGCGCTCCCAACCGACCGGATGGGGCACGGCCTCGGCCAGGGCTTCGATCCGCAGGCCGGTGCGCAGGGGGCGGGCGAACAGCTCCTGGGCCTTGTGGTTGGCGGCCCGGACGCAGCCGTCCGCGTCGACCAGGATCAGCCCCACCGGCAGCCGCTCGACCAGTTCCGGGGACCACGGCATGGCCGGATCGTGCCAGCCGCCACGACGGCGCCAAGGGCAGGCCGCCCATCGACATCCCCCGGCCGGCGCCACGATCCCGCGCCGCATGCTCGACCAGCTGACCGCGCCGGTGCTCGGCGCCATCGCCGCCCATCTCGGCACCGATCCCGCCGCCCTGCGTCCCCTGCTCGCCCCCCCGGCGAAGGGCTTCGCCGCCGACATCGCCCTGCCCTGCTTCCAGCCCGCCAAGGGCGCCGGCAAGCCGCCCCCGGCCCTGGCCGCGGAGCTGGCCGGGGTGGTCAACGCCGCCGGCCTGGGCGCCACCGCCACCGCCGCGGGCCCGTTTCTGAACCTGTCCTTCGCCCCCGCAGCCACCGCTGCGGCCCTGGCCACCCCCCTGGCGGCGGCCCCGGCGGCATTGCGTTCCGGCGCTGGGGCCGGGCGCCGGGCGTGCATCGACTTCAGCAGCCCGAACATCGCCAAGCACCTGGCCTTCCACCACATCCGTTCGACCATGCTGGGCAACAGCCTGGCCCGGATGTACACCGCTGCCGGGTGGTCCGTGACCCGGATCAATTTCCTTGGCGACTGGGGCACCGCCTTCGGCCGGCTGATCAGCGGCTGGACCCGCGAGGGGCTGACCCTGGACCAACTCCAGGCGGCCCCGGACCAGGTGACCTTCCTCAACGAACTGTACGTGCGCGCCAGCCAGGCGGCCAAGGCCGACCCGGCGCTGGAAGAGGACGCCCGCCGCTGGTCGAAGAAGCTGGAAGACGGCGATGCCGAGGCCCGCCACCTGTGGCAGGTGTTCAAGGACGCCAGCCTGTCCGAGTTCAAGCGGGTCTACGGCCTGCTCGGGGTGGACTTCGACTCGTGGAAGGGCGAGGCCTATTACGAGGACAAGATGGGGCCGGTGCTCGCGGAGTTGGAGGCCAAGGGCCTGACCAGCATCGACCAGGGCGCCACCATCGTCGACCTGCCGAAACTGTGCGGCAAGGCGTTCAAGATCCCCGCCCTGCTCAAGCGCGCCGACGGCGGCACCCTGTACGCCACCCGGGACCTGGCGGCGAGCGACGACCGCTTCGCTGACTTCGCCTTCGACCGCAGCCTGTACGTCGTCGACCTCGGCCAGTCCCTGCATTTCCAGCAGTGGTTCGCCATCGCCAAGCTGCTCGGCCGGCCGTGGGCCGAGCGGGTCCGCCATGTCGGCTTCGGCATCGTCCTGATGTGGAACGACGAGCCCGGCGAGGGCCTGGAGCCCGGCTGGGCCAAGGGCCGCACCCGCAACGGCAAGATCATGCTCCTGCGCGAGGTCCTCGAAGAGGCCATCGAGCGGGCCGACGCCATCATCCGCGAGAAGAACCCCGAGCTGCCGGACGCCGAACGGGCGAAGGTCGCCCGGGCGGTGGGCGTGGGTGCCGTCGTGTTCAACGACCTCAAGAACGGCCGCACCAACGACGTGAAGTTCAAGTTCGAGGACGCCCTGCGCTTCGACGGCGAGACCGGGCCGTACCTCCAGTACGCCCACGCCCGGCTGTGCTCCATCGAACGCAAGGCCGGCGCCGCCGCCGTGGGCGATCCCGCCCTCCTCGCCCGCGAGGACGAGAAGCAGGTGCTCCTCGCCATCGCCCGCCTGACCGCGGTCCTCGACCGGGCGGTGGAGGCGGACGAGCCGTCGATCCTCGCCCAGGGCCTGCTGACGCTGGCCGGGGCGGTATCCGTCTGGCTGTCCGCCGGCAACAAGGACCACGGCGCCCGGGTGCTCGGCGACGATGCCGCGCTCACCGCCGCCCGGCTCATCCTGGTCCGCGCCGCCCGCATCCATCTCGCCGAAGGCCTGCGCCTGCTCGGCCTCGACGCCCCGGAGCGCATGTGAAGCCCGCCCAAGCCCCCAGCCACGATGTCCGCCTGTCCCTGGGCGTGCCCTTCGGGGACCTGCCCCGCCACCGCCTGGACGTGGCGGTTCCGGACGACGCCCAGGGCGCCCTGGTGGTCTGCCTGCCCGGCGGCTACGGCGACCACCACCGCCAGGAGCTGCGCCCGCTGCTCCTCGCCCTGGCCGAGGCCGGCTGGCCGGCGGCGGGGCTGGAACTGATCCGCCCCCAGGATGTCCGCGATCCCCAGATGCCGGTGGCGGACCTGCGGGCCGCGGTGGCCCGGGCCGCGGACGAGGCGGCGATCCTCGGCGCCCCGGCGGAGGGCGTGGTGCTGCTTGCTGGCGGGGCCAACGCCCTGGTGGCCTGGGCTGCGGCCCAGGCGTGGGCGGGTCGCAGCCAGCCCCTGCCCCGGCTGCGCGGCCTGGTGGCCGTCGGCCTGCCGGCGACCACGGACCCCACGGTGCTGACCGGCTCCGCGGTGGCGGGCCTGCGCCACCTGATCCCCCTCGGCGAACCCGGCGAGGCGGATCCCGCCAAGCTGCCGCCGGTGCTGCTCGTCCACGGCGAGCAGGACCCGGATGTGCCGGTGCGGCTCGTGGGCCCCCTCTTCCAGCGCTTCGAGGCCGCCGGCCACCCGATCCAGTCCGCCACCCTGCCCGGCACCGGCCACTGGCTCGACCAGCCCCACGGCAAGGCCGGCGGCGAGGCCCTGGCCCGCATCCTCGCCTTCCTCGGCACCCACGCGGTCCGCCGGCCGGCGGTGCCCCTCTTCGCCGGCCGCCTGCCCGACGCCTGACCATGGCCTGGGTCCACGACCTCGATCCGGTCCTGGTCGCCATCGGGAAGCTGGAGATCCGCTGGTACGGCCTGTCCTACCTGGCGGGGCTGCTCCTCGGCTGGTGGTGGCTGCGCCGCTGGCAGCGCCAGGACCGCCTGCCCCTGGCCAAGCCGGATGCGGTGGCGGATTTCGTGACCTGCGCCGGCATCGGCATGGTGGTCGGCGGCCGGCTCGGCTTCTGCCTGTTCTACGACCCGGCCCTGCTGTGGACCTTCAGCGACAGCCTGCCGTGGTGGAACGCCCTGGCCGTCCACAAGGGCGGCATGGCCAGCCACGGCGGCATCGTCGGCCTGGCGGTGGGCACCTGGTGGTACGCCCGCCGCCAGGGCATCCCCATGGGCATCCTGGCGGACGTGGTGAGCGCCGCCGGACCGTTGGGCGTGGCCTGCGGCCGGATGGCGAACTTCATCAACGGCGAGTTGTGGGGGCGGCCCACGAGGTCCGACTGGGGCGTGCAATTCCCCGAGCAGATCCGCGGGCTCGCGGCGATCCCGCCGGAACCGGCCTTCCGCAGCCCCGAATGGTACGACTGGGTCCGCCACTACGCGACGCCCGTGCATCCGAGCCAACTCTACGCCGTGGCCCTGGAAGGGCTGCTCATCGCCGCCATCGCCATCCCGATCCACGCCCGCCACCGGCGCCCGTGGTTGACCAGCGGAGTGGTGCTCGCCCTCTACGGCGTTGGCCGATTTGTCGGCGAGTTCTTCCGTCAGCCGGACGCCGGCCAGCCGGGCGGCGTGCCCCTGCACGATACGCCGCCGGAACTGATCGTCACCCTGGCGGACGGCAGCCGAATGGTGGAGCCTATCCTCGGCTTCATGTCCAAGGGCCAGGCCCTGACCATCCCGGTCTTCCTGGCCGGCCTGGCGATGTGCTGGTGGGCGTGGCGCCGGGGCCCGCGGCCCGGGGCCTACGCGCTCAGCGGGATCCCGCCTGCTGCACCGCCCCCGCCGTCGGCGGGATGACCGTCAGCCGGTAGCGGACCGTGCCCACGCCGGGATCCGCGCGCAGGATCCGCAACTGCAAGCGCTCGTAATCCTGGGTCGCGGTCCAGGTGAACGGCCTGCCCGCCGTCCCGGTCGGAACGGTGACCGCCGGCCGGCCATTGGGCAGGCAGAGCACGAGCCGATAGGCCGGGCGAGGATCCCGATCCGGCGAGGAGCGAGCAAGCCGCTCGGTCGGAGCCCATTCGCCACTGAGATATGCGAACTGGATGGAGGTTCCGATCTTCACCGGTCCGATCATGCCGGTTGGCACCGGGGCGGCGTTGACCGCGACCTCACGGCTCACCGGCCGCTGGGCCGCGGGCTGGAGGCGGATCTGGGCTTCGCTCGCCAGAGCCGCGGGATCGATGGTTTCGACTTCGGCAAGAACAGCATCCAGACGACCGAGACCCTGGAAGAACGACCGCGCATCCGCGTGCTCCGGATCGAAGACCAGGACCAGTTTCCAGGCCTGGGCTGCGCCGGCGGCATCACCCCGGCCAAGGGCCGCACGGGCCTGGGCGGCCAAAACGCCGACCGTGCGGGTCCGTTCCTTGGCGACAGCCTCATCATGCAGAGCGTCCAGGCGCCCGACCGCATCATGGTAACGGGCCAGTTCGGTGTCCGCATCGCCGGCGACCAGCGCGGCGATGCCCAACAGGGCGGGGATGACGCGGATCATGGCGCAGCCTCCGGAGCGTGCCGTTCGACCCGGTAGCGGACCTGGCCCGCCGGCTGGCGCTGGCGCTGGATGCCCAGCCAGAGTTTGTCGAAAGCCCTGGGTGCAACCCAGGTCACCGGCTCCCGGGCGGTGTCGGTCCGGATGGATGCCACCGGCCGCAGGCCACCCCGCTCGCCGCCTTCCGCCAGGATCGCCAGGCGGAATCGGTCATCCCGTGTTGCGTCAGGGCTTTCTGGATCACGCTCGGCGAGAAACGTCCACGTCCCGTCGACATAGGCGAAGGTAAACCTGGTCCCGGCAGCCACATCCGTGAAATCTGGGGCGGTCGCCGGGACGGCGGAGATGGTGCGCACGCCGGCAGTGCTGGCGGAGACCGCGGGTGCGTCTGTGGGAGCAAGGGGATCCCCCTCGAGCTCCTGCATCACCTGATCGAGCTGCCCAAGGGAGGTGAAGAACCCCACCGCATCCGGCTGTTCCCGGTCGAGGACCAGGATCTGGCGCCAGGTGGCGCTCGCTGTGGCCATGTCTCCGCGCTTCACCGCCGCTCGCGCCACGGTGGCCAGGACCGGGATGACCCTGGCCTTTTCCTTGGCCACCGCGTCTTCCCGCTGCTGCTTCAACTTGGCTGCCGCCTGCTGGTAACGCACCAGCTCCCGATCGATGGCCGGGTTGGCGGGGGTGGATGGTGCCGGCTCCACGGCCAGCAGACCGATCTGCATCACGAGCATGGCAAGAAAGCAACGCATGGTGGGAATCCTCCTGGATCCTGGGCCGCAGGCGATGGTGGATTTCACCCCAGGGGTCCAGGGTGGCTCACGCCGCCGGCGGCACCCGGACGATGGCGGTATCGGTGAAGACGTCGACCTCATCCCGGCTCTTGGTCGAGAACTCGCTGACGATGGCGCCCTGGGGCCCGGCCACGAACCAGTGGGGGGTGTTGGGTTTCAGGGTGTACTGCTCGCCGGGCTTCAGGTGCACGCACTTGTACATGGTGTGGGCGGCGTGCTTGTCGTCCGGGATCCGGGCCAGGGCGACGGCCTTCTCGGCGCCGTCCTGCTTGTGGCCGGGCAGGTAGAGGAAGACCTCGCCCTGACGGACCCGGAAGGTCTCCTCCTTGCCGGGATCGCCGTCCACCGGCGGGTGGCGGTGCTCCGGGCAGATCTGGCCCGGGGTCATGACCAGTTCCTTGGCACAGCAGCGATCGGTGTTCACGTACACGTGGATCGCGAGGCCGTACTCCGCGTAGCGGTCCAGACCGAAATCGGCGATCTCGATGGCGGCGGCCTCGTCATCGCGGAGGACAAGGCCGGCGGCGCGCATGGCCTGGGCAGCGGCGGCGCGACGGGAGGCGAGCTGGGCGTGGTAGGTGCTGGCGGCCATGATCGGATCCTCGGGGGTCAGGCCGGCGGCGGCGGTCAGGCGCGCGGCCGGGGTCAGGGCCAGCCACTCGGCGGCCCGGGGTTCATCGGAAGCAGGGGTGTAGAGCAGGGCAAGCCCGATGGCCCGGCAGATGGCCCGGGGGCGGATGCCCTGATCCAGGCACAGGCGGGCGGCGCCCACCAGCCGGTCGTCGGCGGCGAGCTTGCGCCAGGGATCCCGGGCGACCCGGGCGACCGGGTCCGACAGGGCGCGGTTGCGGTAGCGGTGGAACAGGTCGGCGGCGATCATCCGCGCCTCGGCGCCGGCGTCCTCGCCCCACTTCCTGGTAAATGCGAGGGCGACCTCCTGGGCCACCTGGTCCACCTCGGAGACCAGATCCGCGTGCTGCATGCAGTCCGGGATGGTGGCGCAGCCGCGCAGGTGGCCGGCATAGGCCAGGCAGGCGTGGGTCAGGTTGTGGAGGTACAGCTTCTCAGCCAGGACCCGGTCGAAGTCGCCTTTGGCATACAGGTTCGGCACCGCGGGCACGGGCCCGCGGAACGCCGCCCGCTCCACCGGCAGCTTGGCGTAGGGCTCGACCCGGATGTCGAGGGGATCGCCGCTGCGCTCCGGGGGGATCATCCGACCGATCGAGGTCCGCACGCAGCCGAGCCGGCGGTCGGCGGCGGCCCGCTCGGATTCCGGCAGCCGGGCCAGGATCAGGTCGCGGAGCAGGGTGTGGGCCTGGGCCCCGTTCTCGCACACCAGGATGTCGAGGGGCCGCTCAGCCGGGCGCCGGCGCAGACCCTCGGCCAGGGCCGGGGCGGCGTGGGGCAGGGCACCCAAGCCCACGGACGTCGCCACCAGATCGGCCCCGGCGATGGCGTTCGCCGCCGCATCGAGGTCGCGGCCATTCACCCCGGACACCCCGGTGACCGTCTGCACCGTCTCCTGCTCGCCGTCCACGAGCAGGACGCGGTAACCGCCGCGCTCCGCCAGGGCCGCCAGCACTGCTGGCGCCACGTCGATGAAGACCACACGCCAGCCGGCGGCGGCGAAGGTGGGGGCGATGAAGCCGCGGCCGATGTTGCCGGCTCCGACCTGGACCAGGGTGGGCATGGGGGCATTCTTCGCGCCGGTGCCGCCGTCAATGTCCGTTCCTGCCGTGCCTCCTGCCTATGCATGCGCCGTCATCCGGAACCCCCGGGGATGGTGGCTGTGGGAGCTGCGCGCCCCCACCGCCCGCTTCGCCGCCGGCTGCCTGACCTGTTTCGGCGGAGGCCGGGAATCCACCGAAACGGCGGAAGACTGCCTGCGCCGGGAACTCGCCGAGGAATTGGGCTGGACCCCCGGCAACGTCACACCCGTGTGCGACCTGTGGGTGGGCGGGGTCTCCACCGCCCGCTTCTTCGTCTGTGACCATCCGGGCGGCCCGGTCCGGCCACGGATCCCGGTGGCGGCCCTGTGGGCCCCGCCACCCTCCTTTGCCGGCCTGCCCCTGAGCCCGTGGCATGGGGCGGTGGCGGCGGCGGTGCTGACGGACCGCGCCCGGGTGGACCTGGCCCGGGATTGACCGGCCCCCTCCCGTCCGGGATACGGTGTCCCATGGTACGCAGCGATGTGATCGTGGTCGGCGCCGGCTTCGCCGGAGCCGTCATCTCCCGACAACTCGCCGAAGCGGGCCGCACCGTGGTCGTGGCGGACCGCCGGGACCACATCGGCGGCAACGCCTTTGACCGCCTCGACGCCCATGGGGTACTGATCCATCCCTACGGGCCGCACATCTTCCACACCAACAGCCCCGAGGTCGTCGCATTCCTGTCCCGGTTCACCGCCTGGCGGCCCTACGAGCACCGGGTGGTGGCGCGCATCCCCTGGCGCGGCGGCCACCGGGTGGTGCCGGTGCCGATCAACCGCACCACCATCTGCAGGCTGTACGGGGTGGACCTGGCCCCGGACCAGATGCAGCCGTTCCTCGACCGGATACGCACCCCGGTGGATCCGGTGCGGACCAGCGCCGATGTGGTCCTGAATGCCGTGGGCCCCGACCTCTACCAGGCCATGTTCCGCGGCTACACCCGCAAGCAGTGGGGCCTGGACCCGTCGGAGCTCGACACCACCGTCACCAGCCGGGTCGCCACCCGCACGGACGACGACGACCGCTATTTCACCGACCGCTTCCAGCACATGCCCGCCGACGGCTACACCCCGATGTTCCGGGGCATGCTCGACCACCCGGGCATCCGCCTGGAACTGGGCGCGGACCTGGACGCCGCCACCGCCCACGCCCGCGCCCCCCTGGTGGTGTGGACCGGCCCGGTGGACGCCTATTTCGCCCACCGCTTCGGCCCGCTGCCCTGGCGCAGCCTGCGCTTCGAGCACCAGCACATCCCCGGCCAGGGCCGGCTCCTCCCCGCCGCCGTGGTCAACGAGGGCGACGAGGCGGTGCCCTACACCCGGACCACCGAGTTCCGCTGGCTCACCGGCCAGGACCACACCGGCAGCTCCCTGGTCCGGGAATACAGCTCCGCCGAGGGCGATCCCTACTACCCGATCCCCAACCCCCAGGCCAAGGCCCTGTACCAGCGCTACAAGGACCTCGCCGACGCGGAGCCGGCCACCGTCTTCACCGGCCGGCTGGCCCAATACCGCTACTTCAACATGGACCAGGTGGTCGCCGCCGCCCTGGTCCAGGCGGGGAAGATCCTGGGATGAGCCGTGATTGCCCGGCACGGTCGATGACCCACGCTCCCGGGTATCCGGCACCGCCATGCACCTGACCATCCCGTATCCCGACGCCCTGCCGGATGCGCTCCGCCTGAGCCGGGCGGAGTTCGAGCAGGAGGCCCGCATGGCCATGGCGGTGGCGTTGTTCGCCAAGGGCCGGATCACCTCCGGTCAGGCCGCCGCCCTGGCCGGCTGCGAACGGGTGGATTTCCTGCGTCAGACCGCCGCCCTCCGGATCGAGGCCGCCATGCCGGATCCCGACGAACTGGCGGCGGACGACAAGGCCCTGGCCAGCGATGGATGACCACCCGGCCCTGGTGTGCAACACCGGTCCGCTCATCGCCATCGCCGCGGCCTGTGGCGACTGGTCACCGTTCGCCACCATAGGCCGACGCATCCTGGTCCCGCGCACGGTCCGCGAGGAGCTCCAACGCGGGCAACCCAGCACTCCGGGCCGTGATCTCGGGCTGGTGTACCCATGGATGGAGCTGTGCGAGGAGCCGGCCGCGACGCCGGCCTTCCTCCGCAACAGCCTGGATCCCGGGGAATCCGCGGTCATCGCCACCGCCCTGGAACGCGGAATCACCACCGTGGCCATCGATGAGAAGGCCGGGCGACGCACCGCCCGGGCATGCGGGCTGACGGTCACCGGAACCTGGGGAATCCTCCGCCGGGCACGAAGCCGGGGGCATCCCATCGACCTGGCCACGGCCATCGAGCGCGTCCGCGGATCCGGCATCTGGATCAGCGACGCGCTTGCGCGGAGCATCCTCGCCGCAGTCCCGGAAGCGGACGAAACGCGGTCATGACCACCGTCGCCGCGGTCATCGTCACCTGGAACCGCAAGGACCTGCTCCGCCGCTGCCTGCGGGCGGTGTTCGCCCAGCGCCGGGCCCCGGACCTGATCGTCCTCGTCGACAACGCGAGCAGCGACGGCACCACCGCCATGCTCGCGGACGAGGGATTCCTGGCGGATCCCCGCCTGCGGGTGTTCCGCATGACCGAGAACCTGGGCGGCGCCGGCGGCTTCGCCGAGGGCATCCGCAGGGGTCGCGCCCTGGGCGCCGACTGGCTGTGGCTGTTCGACGACGACACCCTGCCGGAGCCCGGCTGCCTTTCGGAACTGCTCCGGGTCGCGGAGCGCCCCTGGCGCCGGCCGCCGTCGCTCCTCGCCAGCCGGGTGGTGTGGACCGACGGCACCCTGCACCCGATGAACCGGGTGAAACCCCTGCGCGGACACCGCCCGCGCCCGGGCCCGTTCGCGATCCGTGCCTGCTCCTTCGTCTCCTGCCTGATCCGGGGCACCGTCGTCGACGAGGTCGGTCTGCCGGTGGCGGCGTACCGGCTGTGGCTGGACGATGTGGAGTACACCCACAGGCTGGCCCGCCACCACCCGGGGATCTGCGTGCCGTCCAGTCTCGCCGTCCATGCCACCGCCGCCGCCGCCAGCGTGTTCCAGGCGCCCCCTGACCGGCTGCGGCTCATGGTCCGCAATTGGCTCTGGATGCTGCGCTGGTCGCCGGGGTTCTCCGGCGGAGAGCGGATCATGTCTGCAGCCCGATTCTTCTACACGCTCGCACGCGCAGCGCGGAACGGGTCGACTCCCTGCACCGTGCGTGCATTCATCGCAGGATGCCGCGAGGGCATTGGGGGTCGTCAACATGCCTGATACGCCACGGTGCACGGCCTGCATCCTCACCTACAACCGCCGTCAGGAGGTCCTCACCAGCCTCGCCCGCCTTCGCGGTGCCGGGTCCCTGCCCGCACAGGACCTCGAGATCATCATCGTCGACAATGCTTCGACCGATGGGACCGATGAAGCCGTCCGCGCGTCGTATCCGGATGTCCACATCGTGCGCTCAGACCGCAATCAGGGCACCCCGGGATGGAATCTCGCCTTCGAGCGCGCCACGGCGCCGGTCATCCTTGTGCTCGACGACGATGCCGCCATGGCAGGGCCGATGATCCAGAGGGCGCTGACGGTGATGTCCGGCGATCCTGGCATCGGGATCCTTTCAGTCGATGTGGTAGACCCCGGAACCCGCCATAGCTTCACCCGCAACCGCCCATACGGGATCTTCTCGTTCTGGGGATGCTCCGTATTCCTGCGGACCGCCATGGTCAGGGCCATAGGCGGGTTCGATCCTGCCGTCTTCATCTACAGCCATGAATGTGAGTATGCGATCCGGGCCATGAAGGCCGGGTGGCGGCACGCCATCGACATGTCCATCGAGGCGGAGCATCGCAAGGATCCGGCATCATACGGTGGATTTTCCGCATGGAAGGTGGAGCAGGAATTCTTCAGCAGGCATTACGCCTATCTCAAGCACCTCACCGGCCTCCGGCGTACACGATACCTCATCCTCGCCGGAATAAACGCCGTAGGCGGCTCGCTGAGCCACTCCTGGCGCACCAGACGGCCGAATCCGGCCCTCATCATGCGGTTCCTTTCTGCGTGGCGACGGTCCTGGGGCGTGCGTGCAACTTTCTTTGACGCCACCGAACGACTCGTCTGCCAGTGGGACCCGCGAGTCGTCATAGAAAACACCCTGTTCGTCGGCCGATTCTCGCGATGGAATTCCCTTGAGCACCTCTGTCGGGAACAGCCCGACCTCTTCCCCGACTTCGATCCGTACCATTTTGGAAAATGGAGACCGGTTCCACCACGCACAGATCGGCAGTCAGAGATGACGGACGCGGGATGAGTCTCGCACAGCGCTGGGCCGATGGGATCTGCTGATCCCCTCCCGGGTGGCGGGAAACCAATCGTGCCGGTCTCCCCTGGGGCTCCTCCAACCTCCTCGCGCCATGCCTCTGACTCCGGAATCCTCCGGCTCTGGGTCGCGGTCCTTTCATGGCATGTGCTCGCCAAGATTGCCTTGGTGGCTGGCCAGATCATCGCCATGCGCAATCTGGGAAGCGAGGAACTCGGACGTGGGGCCGTTCCGATGGGGATCGCCTTGACCGCAGCCCTGATGTCAGACCGGGGTCTCGACGCCGGGGCGATTCGCAAGTGTTCCACCACATCCGGTCAATACCTCCCCGAGATGCTGGGCGCCGTCTTGCGACTCAGGCTCCCACTCGCCTTCACAACAGGATTGCTCCTGGCATGCGCTGGTTCCATGACCCCGGGGGATGGATGGCTCTGGGCGCTGGCTGCAGGCTGCTGCCTGGTGGCACCGTTGCAGCCAGGGTGGGCCTTCCAGCAACTTGGGCGAACGTCGCTGCTTCAGGCCATCCTTTCAGCCCAGGCCCTACTGCAGTGTATCTTACTCCTCGCCTTTGTACCAGCCGGAGGCAGCGCCGAGGCATGGGCAGCCTGCCTTTTGGCATCGGTTGTCGCCGGCACATGCACCCAATGGGTCTGGCTGTGCTCCCATGGGCTAGGACCGGCTTGGCCAAAACAGTCGCTTCTGGGCCAGTTGGTCTGCGAAGGACGTTTTCCGTGGCTGATAGGGCTTATGGTCGCCATCTACACCGGCTTAGACCTCCCCATCCTTGCGCTCTATGCCGACTCCTCCGAGGTGGGGAACTACAGGGCTGCGATGACCATCCTTCATCTGGCCCAGCCTCTGCTGTTGACGGTGTCCGCGGTGACCTTCCCGCTCATTGCGAAGATGTCGGCATTGCCCAATCCAGACTGGTCACCGATCCTGCGCTGGTGGCGATTATCAGCGATGCTGGGACTCGGGCTGATCGTGCTGGCTCCTGCGACATCCCTGGTGATGGCACCGGTTTTCGGTGAGTCCTTCTCCGCGGCTGGCGGTGCAGCACCGATTCTGCTCGGCGCCAAGGGTATCGCCCTGGCAGCCACCATCCCGGCCATTTCCCTGGTAGCCATGGGGAAGGCCAGGCTGCTGGCGCTTATTTCATGCGTTGCGACGGTAGTCTTCCTGGCCCTGAGCCTGACCCTCACGCCCATCCACGGACAGATCGCAGCCGCAGGCTCCGTGCTTGCAGCAGAGGTCGTGGTCGCCGTCCTCGCCTCGTTGTTTTTCCTCAGATTGACCAGGAAATGCCAGTCGTGATTCCCCTATCGACCCACCTTCAGCACCTCAGTCGCAACGCGCTTCATGGGTTGATCCTCACTTCATCGACCGCATACATCCTGGCTGCAGTGAGCGGACAGGCTTGGCCGAACCTCATCGGATCAGTCCTGGCGTTTCTCTCCCCAGCAGCGGCACTGGCTACGCGGCGGGAGTGGCGACCAACGCCTGCAGGAGCCTGGGCCATCGTCGTGGCCATCGCCTTCCTTTGTTGGATGGTCGTGGCCGGATTTGTTTCATCGGAGGCCAATGGCAGGTCCTGGGGAAGCATGCTCGTGCATGCTGCGGGGGCTGCAGCATTGGCCGTAAGCGCCGGGACGATCCCGACCTCAAGGGCGATCAACATCCTCGGATTGGCAACCAGCCTGTCGGTCCTCTGCTGCGCACTCCTTTATCCGATGATGTCATGGTGGACAGGAGGTCCATTCAGCCGCACGGGCATCATGGGCTACAACCAACTGAACATATTCGGGCTCCTGGTCACCCCTGCGATCGCGGCGTGGCTCCTTTGGTTGCGCCACATCAGGCTTCCAAGGCGGACCAAGGCCATTTCATGGACCATTGGCATCAGCGCAGCACTGTGGACGCTCACAGTGCTGACATCGACTGGACGCAGGGCGTCATTGATCCTGGTCGTCGCCATCCTGCTCTGGCTGGCGCTTCACCCCTTGATCGTTCGCTGGCCCAGGACTGCCACGGTTGCGCTGACGCTCTTCACTGGACTTTGCCTGTCGATCCTCGTGCTTGCACTGAGGCATCCCAACCCCTTCTCGGCGGATTGGCGGACTCTGGCTCCCTCAGACATGGCTGCAACACTGCTGGTGAAGGCGGATCCGTTGCGGGTACCCCTGTACCGCCTTGCTGGCGAAGCGATCGGCAAGTCGCCCTTCATGGGTGATGGATACAATGCGTTGGTGAATGCCGCTGATCCTCGAAACGACAATGTGCGGATCAAACGATCGCAGGAAGGATGGGCCACCCAAGAATCACACTGCGAATACCTCCAGCGTCTTGCAGAGGGCGGTCCAGTGGCCCTGTTCCTGATGCTTGCCGTGGGAATGATGATGGGGTGGCGATCATTGCGGTGCCCTGAACGGCATCTCGCGCTACCACTACAGATCCTGACCATCTCGACCGCTGTCTCCCTCGCCTTTCATGGAATCTACCAATGGCCGCTCAGCCTCGCCTGGACCGGGTGCATTGCGGGGATCTGCTTGGCGCGCAGCCGAGGATCCTCGACTTTGCACCAACCCCGATCGCGGTTCGCGCTTGGGGCAGCATGGGTCCTGGCCGGTGCATGTCTGCTCGCAGCCCCAGGAGCACTGGTCTCCTCCTTGGGCAAGGCTGTCCAGCGGCCACAGATGAGCGAACTGTCAATCCGGATTGACCCAGTCCCGACCCACATCCGCTGGCAGGCCGAGACCTTGGCCGGCCATCTTGCCTCGATCGAAGGGCAGGAGCGAGCCAATGCCGTGCTCGACATCGCCGCAGACCAGATTGGAGAGGTCCTGCTCATGCCGAGCCGTTCCTCCATCGGCCTCTTGAAGCCGCCGGGCGACCAGCGTGACATGCTGGTCATCAACTGGCTCATGGAACGTCCTGGAGACTGGACAGGCTATCAATACATTTCCAACGCGAATCTTCTTCCTGGCGATCTCAGACGGCAGTGGGGATGGGTCAACGACCGCGAAATCCCCGAATGGAGACCGGAGTGGGATGGCGACTGGAACTACACCTCGCTAGTCGAGGCGATGCTTGCCATATGCCATGGCGCAGGAGAAGATGACCACATACGGAACTGGCTATCCGAGAGAAACAGAGGTTTCGTGACCCTTAGCGACATAAACTGGCTGATGATCCGGGCGGTCGCCGGCCGACCATCCATTTCAGGGAAATGGATGACCGAATGGGCAGCCCGGGCATCCCTCCTGGACAATGGACTGGGATCCCAAGCCGAGCTTCTGAATCGCATTACTGATCCGCTTCAACTCAGAGCCCTGTCCCCGCTGCTGGACAACCCGCTCCTCGTGGCAACAAGGCGGACCAAGCCAGAACTCAGTCGCCCTGACCGGGCTGATTCCCGTGCCAGGACGATGACCGCCGCAGTGCGATCCCTGATTGAGCGCCTGGATGCAGTCGTTGGCACCCAGCGTGATTCAGGAAAGCCGTGAAGCATCCTGCCTCGTCACATCTTCGGCCACCGAACAGGATCGCGAACGTACCAGGCCGGCCCCGTGGTTCCGCGCAGCCGTGGCGAGACGACCCATGCGGAACGGCGGTACATCGCCCCTCCCGGGAAACCGAGGGACCACGGCGCCCGCACGTGTCAGTAGCCACATACGCAAGTCATTCATCCCTGGCTTGATCCATGGCCGCCTCAACCACCACCACTTCGACGGCTCGAAGACCTTGCCTCAGACAGGGTGGGAGTCCATCTATACCTGAACAACTGATGCACTGGCGCAAGGACCGATCCGTTCGCACCGTATGCGTCCGACCACCACCCTCCTGAGCCCATTCTCGGCGCCATGATGTCCGGATGCCCGGCTTCATCGAAGTGGTCGTCCAGGTTCCGTCGCGTCGCGGTCGTCGCCGTCGGCGGAGGATGACCTTCACCACCCGGACGGGTCTG
>CAMCAC010000051.1 GCA_945872305.1 Candidatus Kuenenia stuttgartensis
CGCCACCCGATCGACGGCGCGCGCTGGGTCTGGCATCCGGACACCACCGCCGGTTCCCGTTCCTTTGTCCGCTTCGCCGTGGATTTCACCACCGGCGGCGAGGCGGTGGAGCTGGAGATCAGCGCCGACCAGCGGTTCATCCTGGCCTGTGACGGGGTCGAGGTCGGACGCGGACCGGACCGCAGCGAACTGGGCGGCTGGTCCTGCCACCGGTACCGCATCGACCTGCCCGCCGGCACGCACCGGCTGGAGGCGCTGGCGTGGTGGCTGCCGGACGAGGAGCGGCCGGGGGCCCAGGTCAGCGCCAAGCCGGCCTTCGCGGTGGTCGGGCTGGGCGCGCATGCCCCGGCACTGTCCACCGGCGTCGCGGCCTGGATCGCGGAGGCGGTGGAGGGCATCGCCACGCATCCCAAGGCGAAGGATCTCGGCTACCATGTGATCGGCTGCGGATTCACCGTGGACGGCGGCGTCGCGGCGGGCGCGGCGGTGCCGGCGGTGGTGGTACAGAAGACCTGGGATGATCTCTTCGGCACGGTCGCCACCCCCTGGCGCTGCGCGCCGTCGCCGCTGCCGGAGCAGGAACGCACCTTGGTCACCGGCGGGCGCGTGCGCCTGGCCCAGGCGGACCACGCCCTGGTCATGGGGCCGGAGACCGGTGCCGGCCCCTATGCCGGGTTGGCCGAGGGCCGGGCGGTGACCGTCCCCGCCGACAGCACCGTGCAGATCCTGTGGGATTTCGCCGACTACGTCTGCGGCTATCCGCGGCTGGCGCTGGCCGGGGGCGCCGGCAGCACGGTGGAGATCGGCTGGGCAGAATCCCTGTACGACGAGGCGCCCCACGCCCACGCCCGCAAGGGCGACCGCGCAGCGTGTGCCGGCAAGCACTGGCTCGGCTTCGCGGATCTGGTCCGCCATCCCGGCGGCGACCGCGGCTACGAGATCCCGTGGTGGCGCAGCGGCCGCTGGCTCCGCCTGGCGGTGACCACCGGCGCCGAACCGCTGATCATCCGCGATGCCCGCCCGCTGCGCACCGGACATCCGTTCACCCGCCGTTGGGCGTTCGCCGCCGACCGCGATCTCGGCGGCGTGCTCGACCTGTGCGAGCGCGGCCTGCGCAATTGCGTGCACGAGACCTTCGTCGACTGCCCCTCCTACGAGCAGATGCAGTATGTCGGCGACACCCGGGTCCAGGCCCTGGCCTGGATCGCCGCCACCGGCGATGCCCGGCCGGTGCGCCGGGCGCTGGAGCTCTTCGACCGTTCACGCTGGGTGAACGGCTTCGTCGCCGAGCGGGCGCCGACCGCGTGGGTGCAGATGAGCGCGACCTACAGCCTGGTCCAGCCGACCATGCTGCGCGACTACGCCCTGTGGGTCGACGACCTGGACACGGTGCGCGCCCTGCTGCCCGGCTCGCGCTCGGCCCTGGAGCACGCCCTCGGCTGCCTGGATGCGGAGGGTCTGCCGTCGCTGCTGCCCGGCTGGTTGTTCTGCGACTGGGTGGCGCGGCCGGACTGGGCCCGGGGCGTGCCCGGCGCCACCGGCTGGAAGCCCGGCGAGGGCGTGGTCGATCCGCCCCTGTCGTCGGTGGTCGCCCTGCATCTGCCGGTGGCCCTCGACGCCATGGCCCGGGTCGAGGAACTGTGCGGCGATCCCCTGGCGGCGGCCCGCTGGCGGCACCACGGCCGGGCGGTGCTGGAGCGGATCCTGGCGGTCTACGGCGCGCATCCACGCGGCCTGATCAGCGATGACGCCGCCGGCACCCGGTGGAGCGAACACGCCCAGGCCCTGGCCCTGGACTGCTCGTGGCTGCCGGCGGAGCGCCGGCCGGCGATGCTCGACCTGCTCGAACGGCCGCTGCCGGACATCGCTCCCGCCTCGGTCTATTTCAGCCACCATGTCCACGAGGCGCTTCTGCGCGGGGGCCGGACCGATGCGGTGCTCGCCCGCTTCGCCTTCTGGGAGGACCTCGCCCGCCAGGGCTTCCTCACCACCCTGGAGGCCCCGGAGCCGTCGCGCAGCGACTGCCACGGCTGGGGTGCGCATCCGCTGTACCACTGCCTGAGCGCCGTCGCCGGCATCCGCCCCGCTGCCGCCGGCTTCGCCGCGGTGCGCATCACGCCGCGCTTCGGAAGCCTGCGCCGGATCACCGCCACCGTGCCGCACCCGCGGGGCGCGGTGCGGGTGGATCTGGAGCGGGACGGCGACCGCCTGCGCGGCCGCATCGACAGCCCGGTGCCCGGTGAACTGCGCTGGGCGGGGACGGTGCAACCACTCGGCGCAGGCACGACCCGGCTGTGATCAGCCCACGGCGGCGCGCACCGCGTCGGCGGCGGCGGTACCGCTGAGCCAGGCGCCCTCGACCCGGGGGGCGTCGCCAAAGGCGTCGCCGGCGAGAACGAGCGGCGCGCCACAGTCCACCACCAGGCACGGCTCCGGCAGCGGGGTCGCGCAGTGGGCGAACTTCCAGCGCTTGAGCTCGATGAGGGCCGGATCCGCCCAGCCGGGTCCGCACCAACGGACGAGGGCGGCGCAGACCGCCTCCCAGCATTCCGTGCGCAGGGGCTCGTCGGGGGCGGTGGGCGCGGGGTATCGCGGTGCGCTCCACGATCCGCGCAGGTGGACGGTGAGGCCCTCGCCCTCCCGGCGCATGCCGGCGGAGCGGTGGCTCAGGATCCAGCGCACCGGCTCCGCCTCGTCGTCGCTGCGCAGGGCGCCCGGCGCCGGCAGGGCGGCAGCCCCGGCCCCGGGATAGTCGAGGAGCAGGCACAGGCAGGGATCATAGGCCACCCCGGCCAACCGGTCCGCCACCGGCGCCGGCAGGGCCGTGCCGCCGGCGGCGAGGAGCTTCAGGGTCTGGGGTACCGGCGCGGTGCAGACCAGGGCGCGGGCCGTCTGTTCGCTGCCGTCCGTGGCGGTGGCGATCCAGGCGCCGTCGCGCACCGCCAGGGCGCGGATCTCGAACCCGGTGCGCACCGAGAGCCCCTCGGCCATCACCTTGGGGATGCGGGTCATGCCCTGGTCGCAGCGGTAGCGCACCAGGCCGTCGGACCGCACCCGCAGGTCCGGGTCGAGCACGCCGTCCGCCCAGGGCCGGCAGAGCCCGGCCGCCTGCCAGGCGGCGACCTCGGCCCGGAAGGCGGCGCTGCGGGCGGAGAAGAACTGGGCCCCGGTGTCGAACACGCCGGCGCCGGTGCGCCGGGTGGCCATCCGCCCGCCGAGGCCACGGCCCTTGTCGACGACGGTCACGGCGCTGCCGTGCAGACGGCGGGCGCAGGCAAGGCCGGCGAGGCCGGCACCGATGATCAGGCAGTCATCCATGACGGATGAGTGACCCGAGGGCGTGCGACACGGCAAGGACCCTCCGCCCGGGGTTGCACGGTGGCGCCCCGGCTCCCGGCGCCACAACCGGCGGCCATGAGCGGCGATGACCTGGAACTGGACGCCCCGGACACCGAGGAGCTGCTGCGCGACGTGCGCCGGCCGGGGATCATCGCGGCCAATCGGCCCATGGTCGAGGAGATGGACGCCGGGATCGGGGAACCGATGGTCGCCGGCACGAGCGCCCATCCCCGGGTGCGGGCCATCATCGCGGAACTCGACGATGCCGGCGTGCGGACACGCATCGTGGGCACCCTGCGCACCTTGGCGGATGAGGGCGGCGAGGGGACCCTGCGCCATGTGCTCCTCGACCACCTGGCGCTCCTGCGCGGGGAGCGCGGCATCGAGGTCGCCCGCCTGCAGCAGCATGCCATCGGGGTCTACCGCGAAGTGCGCACCCGGCTCGCCGCCCGCCAGGGGCTGGCCCCGGACCTGGACGAGATCCGCCAGCTTCCCGCCGGCCGCCTGGCCCGACTCCTCGATGGGAGCCGGGCCGGCTTTGGCGATCCGTCCCTGCGTGACGACCTGGTCTGCACCCCGGCGGCCTTTGCCCGCGCCCGCACCGCCCTGACCCGGCTCATGCGGCCCGCGGAATGCGATCCCCACTGGGACGACGCCGCCGGCCAGCCGGCGCTGCCACGGGAGATCGAGGAACCGCTCCTCGCCCTCGCCCCGGAGGAACGTGACGCCGCCCGCCGGCTCGCGGCCCGGGACCGCATCCGCTCGACCTTCCACCGCTCGGTCTTCCTGGTCTGGTTCGCCGCCGACGAGCTGGATGTGGCGGGGTCCGGATTCGCCACCGTCCTCGACTGGCTGCTCGCCATCGAGGAGACCCCCCACCTGTTCCCCTTCATGCAGGGCCAGACTCCGGGCCAGAAGGCCTGGCGGCTCGCCCGACTGGCGGACAAGCTCCTGCAAATGCACGAGATCTACGCCCGGGTCGCGCACTACCGCGGCCAGGGGGCGTGGTCGGCGCGGCTCGCCGGGCTCGACACCCGGTCGAGCCTCGCCCTGCTGTCCCGCGAGCGCGCCCCGGCCATGCCGATGGGACCGGAGCTGATGGTGGCGGTGATGCTGCTGCCGTTCCCGGATCTGGCCGCCTGGATTCAGGCCCGGGTCGCGGACAAGGACTTCGTCCTGCCGCCGGATCCCAAGCGGTGAGCGACGGCGGCGCCCCGGTCCCGGCGCCCCTGCGGGTCGCCCTGTGCGACCACCTCGCCGGCGGCGATCCCGACGCCAACCTGACGGCGCTGCGCACCTGGATCCACCGGGCCCGGGATGCGGGCGCGGCGCTCCTCGCCACGCCGGAATGCGCCCTCACCGGCTACCCGCCGGCGATCGCCGATTGGCGGTTCGATGCCTGCCGGACCGCGGACCATGAGGACGCCCTGGCAGCGGCGGCGGCCCGGGCCGGCATCGGTCTGCTCCTCGGCACCGTCGGGCCGCTCGACGATGGACTGGCCAACGAGGCCCTGTGGTGCGGGGCCGTGGCGGAGCCGGCGCGCTACCGCAAACGGGCCCTGACCCCGGCGGACCGCGCCTGGTTCCGGTCGGGATCGCGGCCGGTGGTGGTGGCCCACCGGGGCTGGCGGCTCGGCATCGCGATCTGCTTCGATGTGCGCTCCGGCCCCGTGTGGCGCGATCTCGCCGCCGCGGATGCGGTGCTGTGCGCGGCGCACATGGCGGGACCGGATGCGGATCCGGGGACCAAGGCCACGGTGGTGCCGATGTTCTTCGCGGTGCGGGCGGCGGAGCTGGCCAGCCCGGTGGCCCTGGCCAACACCGCGGCGGCGGACCGCTGCCTGCGCTCCGCCGCCTGGGACGCGCGCGGCCTGCGCATCGCCGAGGGCGACGGGCTGGTGGTCGCCGACCTCGTCCACCGCGGCGCCCTCGATCCGTGGTACCGGGCGGTGCGGGCGGTGAACCTGCCCGGATAGGGCCTTCAGTCGCCGCCGACCTCGTCGCCCACGGTCTGGCGCAGGACCTCTTCGACGGTGGTGATGCCGCGCATGGCGTTGAGCAGGGACGCCCGGCGCAGGGAGATCATGCCGGTCTCGATGGCCACCTTGCGGATCTCGATGTCGCTGCCGCCGCTGATGATGATCTTGCGCAGCTTGTCGTTCATCTCCAGGCATTCGACGATGGCGAAGCGGCCCTTGTAGCCGTTGCTGCACAGGCTGCAGCCGACCGGCTTCATCAGCTTGAGGTCGTCGACCTCCTCCGGCTTGAACCCGACATGGATGAGGGTGTCGCGGTCGGGCATCTCCTCCTTCGGCATCGGCACCTTGCACGAGGAGCACAGACGGCGGCCCAGGCGCTGGGCCAGGACCACGTTGACGGTCGAGGCGACCATGAGCGGCTCGATGCCCATGTCGATGATGCGGGTGATGGTCGAGGGGGCGTCGTTGGTGTGCAGGGTGGACAGCACCAGGTGGCCGGTGAGGGCGGCCTTCACCGCGATCTCGATGGTCTCCTGGTCGCGGATCTCACCGATCATCACCGTATCGGGGTCCTGGCGCAGCAGGGCGCGCAGGGCGCTCGCGAAGGTCAGGCCGCGTTTCGGGTTCACATGGCACTGGTTGATGCCTTCGAGTTCGTACTCGACCGGGTCCTCGACGGTGTTCACGTTCTCTTCCGGCGTCATCACCGTCTTGAGACACGAATAGAGGGTGGTGGACTTGCCCGAACCGGTCGGTCCGGTGACCAGCACCATGCCCTGGGGCGAACTCAGGCCGCGGGAGAGGATGTCGAACACCTGCGGTTCGAGGTTCAGCTCCTTCATGTCCTTCAGGTTGCCCTTGGCGAGGATACGCATGCAGATCTTCTCGCCGTAGACCAGGGGCAGCGAGCTGACGCGGATGTCGCACTTCTTGCCCTCCATGGTCACCGAGATGCGGCCGTCCTGGGGCTTGCCGCGCTCCGCGATGTTCATGGTGTCGGTCATGATCTTGATGCGCGAGCAGAGCGAGCGCTCGACCTTCTTGGGCAGGCTGAGCACCTCTTCCAGCACGCCGTCGATGCGCAGGCGCACGCGCACCCGCTTCTCGTAGGGCTCGATGTGGATGTCGCTCGCCCCGCGGCGGATCGCGTCGGAGAGGATGGCCTTCACCGCGCGCACCGCCGGGCTGTCGTCGCCGCCGGCGTTCAGGTCGGCATCGTTGGCGGCGCCCTCCGTCTTGGCATCGCCCTCGCCCTCCTCGCCACCGTCGCCGCCAGCGAGATCGTTGAGGGTGAGCTCGTCGCCCTTCATCGCCTCCAGGGCCTTCTCCGCGCCCTGGTCGTTGTGGAAGGTGAGCTCGATCGCCTTGAGGATCGCCCGCTCGGTGGACAGCACGGGCAGGAGCTGGCGCCCGAGCTGGATCTTGAGGTTGTCGAGGAGGACGACGTCGTAGGGGTTGGCCACGGCCAGGGACAGGAAGTTGCCGATGATGGTCAACGGCAGGACCTGGTTGGCCTTGCAGACGTCCTCGGAGAGCGGCTCCTGGCCGCCGTTGAACGCCTTCATCTCGTCGAGGTCGACGGTGAGCTTCTCGAGGTCGAGGGGCGGGACGCCGCAGTCCTCGCTGACCAGGCCGAGCAGGGTCGGCTCGTCGATGTGCTTGTCGGCGATGAGCAGGTTGGCGAGGAGGACGCCCTCCTTGGCGGCCTTCTCGGCCAGCACGCCGAGGGCCTGCTCGTCGATGAGGGCGTTGCGGCGCAGGATGGCGGCGAGCTTGCGGTTGTAGCCGGTGATGTTGGCCATGGCGCTACTCCCGTCCCTTCAGGACGGCCTGGATCTCGCTCATCTTGGTCAGGAAGATCTGCAGGGTCATGCCGGTCTGGTTCTCGATCTCCTTGAGCACCTCTTCGCTGAGCACGCCGGAGATGGCGATGACCAGCACGGAGCCGATCGAGTCGACCGGCACGAACTGGAAGCGGCGCATGGTCTGGGCGTCGAAGATGTCGAGCAGCTCGCCGGGGATCTGGTAGGCGGTCGGCTTGATGTACGGGACGCCGAACTGCTGCGCGAGGGCGGCGACGAGCTTCTCCTCGCTGATCAGCTTGCTGGCGACCAGCGTCTCGCCGAGCATCATGCCGGTCTGGTGCTGGATGCGCAGGGCGTCCTGGACCTGCTGCTCGGTGAGCAGATTCTGCTCGACGAGGATCTCGCCGAGCTTCTTCCGGGTGAGGCGGTTCAGCGCCACCATGTCAGTTGCCGCCCAGGTTCATGCGGCGCAGGTCCTCGGGATCGTGGCTGCGCGAAAGGGCGTCGTCCCAGGTGATCATCGACGCCTTGTAGAGGTCGTAGAGGCTCTGGTTCATGGTCTTCATGCCGATCTTCGCCCCGGTCTGGATGTGCGAGAGGATCTGGTGGCACTTGTCTTCGCGGATCAGCGAGCGGATGGCGGCATTCGGGATCATGATCTCGCTGGCCATGACCCGGCCGCGCCCGCTCGCCTTGGCGAGGAGCTGCTGACAGAACACGCCCTGGAGCACGAACGAGAGCTGGGTGCGGATCTGGTTCTGCTGGCCCGAGGGGAACACGTCGATGATGCGGTTGATCGTCTCGACGGCGGACGAGGTGTGCAGGGTCGCGAAGGTCAGGTGGCCGGTCTCGGCCAGGGTCAGCCCGGCCTCGATGGTCTCCTTGTCGCGCATTTCGCCGATCAGCACCACGTCCGGGTCCTGGCGCAGGACGCGCTTGAGCGACATGTGGAAACCGTGCGTGTCATTGCCGACCTCGCGCTGGTTGACCAGGCACTTCTTGTTGCGGTGCACGAACTCGATCGGGTCCTCGATCGTGATGATGTGCTCCTGGCGGCTGGCGTTGATGTAGTCGATCATCGACGCCAGGGTGGTCGACTTGCCGGAGCCGGTGGCGCCGGTGACCAGGACGAGCCCCTGGCCGAGGTCGCACAGGCTCTTGCACACCTGATACGGCAGGCCGAGCTGCTCCCAGGTGAAGATCTCGTAGGGGATCGTGCGCAGCACCGCGGCCACCGAGCCGCGCTGATAGAAGACGTTCACCCGGAAGCGACCGACCCCTTGCAGGCCGAAGCTCATGTCGAGCTCCAGGTCCTGCTCGAAGCGGGCGATCTGCTGGCCGTCGAGGACCGAGTAGACCAGCTTCTTGGTCGCGTCGGGGGTCAGCAGCTCGCTTTGCGGGATCTCGACCAGCTCGCCGTCGAACCGGCCCCGGGGCGCGGCCCCGGCCGAGATGTGCAGATCCGATCCTCCACGCTCCACCAGGGTGCGCAGCAATTCCTCCATCGTGATCATGGGCGTCTCCGCCCACAGGGTGGCGCCGGGGCGGGGGCCGGGCAAGGGGCGGCCGGTGCGGCGCCGGGCGGCGGTCTACACCGGCAGCCGGATCCCGGCCCCGGGTTCGGCACCCTGGCAGGCGGCCCGCAGCTGGCCGGCGATGCCGGGACCCCACTGCCAGAGGGCCTGGACCAGGGTCACGGTCCGATCCTGGGGCCGGCCGCGCGGGTGCTCCCAGGCCGCCAGGGCGCCCCGGGGAGGCTGTCCGGCGCGGCGGTGGCGCTGACGGGTCCGGACGGCCCTGGTCAGGGCGGCATCGGCGGCGGCCAGGGCCGCGGCGGTGGCGGGATCCGCGTGCCGGCGCAGGCGGGCGATGCCCGGAGCGAGATCGGCGATGGCCTCGGCGAGGGGATCCGGACCGGTCGGTCGGGCCGCGGCGCGGCGCCACCAGCCGGGCAGCAGGGTCGCCGACACCCGGGGCACCAGACGCGGGCGGTCGACGCCGGCGACCGGATAGAGCGGCCCGATCAGGGCATGGTAGGCACGCTCCCCGGGCCCGGCGATGAAGGCGGTGCACGGCAGGGCGGCCTGCTGGAGCACCGGGCGGATGGCGGCCCCGGGGCTCAGGGAGCCGGGATCGCGGGCGAGCAGGTCGAGGGCTTCGGCGGGAGCGAGGGGGCGGCGGCCTTCGCGCAGATCTGCGAACCAAGGGGGCGTATCGAGGGGGCCGAGGGCATCGGCGCCGCCAGCGGTGGTCACCGACCGGCGCACCGACCAGAGATCGTCCGCGGGCCAGCCGAGGGTCAGGGCCCGGGCCTGGGCGGTCCACAGGGGCCGCAGACGGTGGCCTTCGACCACGAGCAGCCCGGGGAGGAGGGCCGCCAGGACGCGGCAGGTCCAGGCACCCATGCCCTCGTCGCCGACCGGGGCATGGGCGGCAAGCCAGGCGGCCCCGGGACCGGGGCCGAGGTGGTGACGGCAGGCGGAAAGGGTCGGCTCCCACCAGGCGGCGGCGGGGCGGAAGCGCAGGCTGGCCCGGCCGCCCCCCAGATCGCAGCGGATCCGGGCCAGGGCCCCGTCCCGGCGGACCAGGGCCGCCGAGCCGGCCTCGCCGAGGTCGTGGTCCTCGCTGGCGACCCAGAACAGGGCCCGGTGCGGCTCCCCGGCGGCACTCAGGCGATCCGCCTCGGCCAGGGCGTGGCACGCCTTCAGCAGGCCATACAGGGGCCCGCCGGCGACGGCGGGCTGCTGGCCGGCGACGACCAGGGACGGGATGGGTCCGACGGAACCCAGGATCTCGGCGAGCGCGGGGGATCCTCCCATGGGCGCGAGCATGGTCGCGCCGCCGCGACTACCACTCGGTATCGATGCCCAGGCCGGCGGAGACCTCGCGCGGGACCTCGTCGCCATCGACCTCGACGGTGTCGAGGGCGACGGCTCCGGCGGCGTTGATGCGGAAGGCCCAGAGATCGATGCCGAGTCCGGCGTGGACGACCTCGCCGATGTCATCCTCGGCAAGGTTGGTCGACAGGCCGAGCATGGGCTCGATGAACCACAGATCGCAGCGCATGCCGATGGCGGCGCGCTGGACCTCGTATCCGTTCAGGGCGAGCTGGACCGGGTTGAGATCGAGATCCGCCTCGATGACCAGCCGTTCCCAGGGGATGAAGGCGACGCCGACCGTGGCCTGGGGCTCGAGCTCCATGTCGTCTGGGGTGAAGAAGCGCAGGATTGCCGGATCGCCCGCCTGTGCACCGACCACCGACACGGTGGGCGCCTTGAACACCGGCCGGGTCAGGTTGCGCCCGACCAGGGCCGCCTGGAACCAGGGCATGCGCACCGCGATGCCCGCATCGACGCTGCCGGTGATGGTCTGTTCCGAGTCGTCGAGGGCGTCCTCGAAGTAGTCCGAGAGGTCGTCGACATCCTCGGCGAGCCGCACCTTCACCGCACCGACCTTGCCGATCAGGAGCTTGGGGGCGATCCCGATCGAGATCCAGTCCGCAGGGGCGTATCCGAACGCGATGGGGATCTCGGCATAGGCCATGGCCACCCCGGCAACCGCGGTGGTGTTGTCTTCGAGCTGGCCGGTGGCGGCTCCGGCGGTCTCGATGATCTGGGTGAGGAGGCCGGCCTGGGGGCCCGCCGAGCCGATGATGGCATCGACCTCGGCGGCGGTCAGGCCGGCGTTGGCGGCCGCCTGGTCCAGGCGGGCGACGGCCGCCTGCTGATCCGCCGTGAGGTCCGAGAAGGAGGAGGCGGTGTTGCCGGCGATCGCCGCGGAGAGGATGTCGACCTGGGCGGCGCTGAACGTTCCCCCGCCAGGGGTGTATCCGGCCCCGCCGGTGAATCCCGACGGATCGATGCTGTTGATGGCATCGGTGATCTCCGGGAAGGATCCGAGCGAGATGCCGATGTTGCTGCGGTCCAGGTCATCGATGGCGGCGGCCATGTGGCCGTTCATGCGCACGCCGAGACCGATGCGCCAGGCACGCAGGTTGAGCAGGCCCACGCTGACGTCCGCGGTGACGAAATCGGAAGTCTCGGAATAGGTTTCCAAGAGCGCCGAGATCTTCACCAGCTGGTCGAGATCCTCGGCATCCGGATTCTGGCCGAGGTCCTGGAGGCTGTCCACGTCCAGCTCAGAAAGCTGTTCGATGTAGTCCGCCAGGCGGCCATGGACCCGCACCGTTCCCGCGTAATCGACGATGCCCAGCCCGAAATCCTTGGCCGCCAGATCCTGGTTGTCGGCCGGGATCGACTCCTGGCCCTCTTCCAGATCCCGGGACATGAAGCCGAGCATGGCGGGATTCACGAAGGCGGCGGTGTTGTCGTCGACGCTGGCGATGCGGGCACCGGCCATGCCGAGGGAGACCGGGCCGGCGAAGGCGGCGTCCTCGGCGGGCAGGGTGGCGGCGGTGGCGAGCAGGATGGGGGCGATGGCGCGGAGGTGCATGGGCTTCCTTATCCGGCAAAGGTACCCCGGGCCCGGGTGTGCCGCAAGGCGGCAGGATGCGACCGCGGCGGCCCTTGAGGCCTCCCGGTCGCCGGGGACCCTGGGCGCCATGGCCGATGCCCCCCTCATCCTGGTGGTCGACGACGACGCGGCGGTGTGCTGGACCGTGGAGCGGCTGCTCGCCGGAGCCGGCTGGCGGACCGCCGCCGCCGCGGATGCGGCCGCCGCCCGCCGGCAGATCCGCCGCCAGCGGCCGGATCTCGTGCTCACCGATGTGCGCATGCCCGGGGAATCCGGGCTCGATCTGCTCGCCGGGCTGCGGGCCCAGCATCCCGATCTGCCGGTGCTGGTGACCACCGCCCATGGCGATGTGGCCACCGCCGTCGAGGCGGTGCGCCGGGGCGCCGCCGGGCACCTGCCCAAGCCCCTCTCGGCGGAAGACCTGCTCGCGGCGGTGCGCCGGGCCCTGGGCGAGCGCCCGCTCGCTGCGGCGGCCCGGCCCCAGGCCGCCGGCGAACCCGAGCTGGTCGGCCATGGATCCGCCATGCAGGAGGTCTACCGCCGCATCGCCGCCGCCGCCGCCTCGGATCTCGATGTGCTGATCGCCGGGCCGGTGGGCAGCGGCCGGTCCCTGGCGGCGCGCATGGTCCACCGCTTCACCGCCGGAGCGGGGGCCTGCGTCACGGTGGCCGCCGCCGCCCACGGCGAGGCGCTGCCCCGGGAGCTGCCGGCCCGGGCCGCCGCCGCCGCCGGGGGGACCCTGGTGCTGGACGGGGCCGTCGATCTGCCCGCGCCGGTCCAGGCCTGGCTCGCGGCCTGGCTCGCGGACCGCCGCGATGGCGAGGGCCGGCCCCTGGCCATGCGGGTGGTCGCCCTCGTCCCGGAGGACACCGCCCGCCTGCGGGCCGAAGGCCGCCTGCGCGACGACCTTCTCGGCCGGTTGCAGGCTTTCACCATCCGCATGCCGCCCCTGCTGGAGCGCGGCGAGGATCTGCCGGCCCTGGTCCGGGCCCTGCTGGGTCGGACGAGCGCCCGCACCGGACGGGCCCTGGCCCTGACCGATGCGGCCATGGATCGGCTCGCCCACCACGATTGGCCGGGCCAGGTGCGGGAACTCGAACAGGTCCTCGAGGAGGCCGCCGCCATGGCCCGGGATGGGACCATCGACCGGGAGCATCTGCGTCTGGCCGGGGACGGCGGTCTGCCCGAGGGCTCCCTGCCGCGGCTGCTCGCCCTGGCCGCGGAGCGGCTGGCCCAGGAGCACCCGGGCACGGTGCACGCGCGCTACACGGACCTCGTCGAGGCTCCGCTCCTGGGCGCCCTGCTCGCCCGCACCCGGGGGAACCAGCTGCGCGCCGCCGAGCTTCTCGGCATCAACCGGGGCACCCTGCGCAAGCGGATGATCCAGCTCGGCCTGATGCGCGAGGGCGACGACGGCGACGGCTGATCAGGTCCGGTTGCGGCCGCCGACGGCGAAAGGTACCCTCGCCCATGGCCTCCTTGCCCCGCTACGCCATTCCTCTCGCCGCCGCCATGCTCGCGGCGGGCGTGGCGCTGGTCGTGGCATCCGTTCCGGATGCGCCCCAACCGGCCGCTTCCCGGGATGTGCGCATCCTGCTCTCCGGGGACCCCTTCGCCGCGATCCTCGAACAGGAGGCTTCCGCCATCGCCGGGACCACGGCGTCGGTGCGCTTCGAACGGGCGGGGTACGACGCCACCCGGGAGGCGGTCCTGAACCAGGCACGCACCCGCAGCGGGACCTTCGACCTGGTGGCCTTTGATGTGGTCTGGACCGCGGAGCTGGCCGAAGCCGGCGCCCTCGAGCCCCTCGACGGGGTGCTCGCCAACCATCCCGAGGTGGACCCCGGCGGCATCCTGGAGGCCGCCATGGCCGGCATGCGCTGGCGCGGACGCACCTGGGGCCTGCCGATCCAACCGCATTCCGAACTGCTCTGGGGCCGCACGGATCTGCTCTCGGCAGCCGGTCTGGGCCTGCCCGCGACCCCGGACGACCTGGTCGCCGCGGCACGAGCCCTCCACCGGCCTGCCGAGGGCGTCTATGGCATCGTCTGGAACGCCCAGCGCGGCTCGGCCCTCGGCCAGACCATGGCGCATTTCTACGCAGCATTCGGCCAGCGGCTGCTCGACGACCGGGGGCGCCCGGCGCTGACCGGGACAGGCGGGATCCAGGCGGCGCGGCTGGCCCTGGCGCTGCGCGATCATTCGCCGCCGGACATCCTGACCACCGCCTGGGACCAGCGCCGGCGCCGGTTCATGGCCGGCGAGGCGGCGCTCACCTTCGAGTGGGGAGCCCGGTTCGGCGAAGGGCTGCGCAGCCCGGAATGCCGGGTCGTCGGCCGGGTCGCCTGCGCTCCGCCGCCACGGGCGCCGGGGGTGGCGCCCGTGGCGGCGTTCGGCACCTGGTGCCTCGGCATCCCGGCGGGGGTGCGGGACCGCGAGGCCGCCGGGCGGCTGCTCGCCGCGATCTGTGGACCGGATGGCGCCCGGCGCCTGGCGGCGGCGGGCAACGCCGGGGTCCCGCGTCGGGATCTGCTGACGGACGAGATCCTGGGCAGCCGGTTCGCCAACCTCTTCCCGGTGATGCGGGAGCTCGACCGCACGGGTGCGTTCAACCCCCATGTGCGGCCGGCCTCGCCCCACTGGGACGGCCTATGCCGGGTGATGGGCGAGGTCTTCCATGACATGCTGCGCGGCGAGCTCACGCCGGAAGCCGCGGTGGACGATGCGCAACGGCGGGCATCGGCCCTCTGGGACGAGGTCCGCTGAGGATCCTCATGCCCGGCCCCGCCTCCCTGACCGCCCGTCTGCTGCCCCCGCTCGTCCTTGCGGTGGTGGTGCCGTCCTCCGCCCTGGTGGTGTGGCTCGGCTGGCGGACCGAGGGGGCCCTGGTCGCGGCGGCTCGTCAGGACCTGGATGAGCGGGCCGCCGCCTCGGCGCGGTCTATCGAGGACGCCATGGCGGCGCCCATCCAGCGCCTGCTCTGGCTCGCCCTGACGCCGGAGGTCCAGGATCTCCTCCAGCACCCGCGCGACCCCGCGCGGCGCAACCGGGCCCAGGCCAGCCTGGCCGCGTATCTCAGCCGGAATGGCCTGGGCGGGGCCCGGGTCCACGATGCGGACGGCTTCCTGCTCACCCAGGCGGGGACAGGTGGATCACCGGAGCGGGCCCATGCGGAGCCCTGGTTCGTGGGGGCGGTCTCGGAACTCGCCATCCCCGGCGGCATGACCCCGGTCCATGTCCGCCGCACCGCCACCGGCGCCCCGGCCCTGCGCTATGCCTGCGCAGTGGTCCGCCCCGACAATGCCATCGGCGGTGTGGTCGCCGTGGATGCACGGCTGGAAAATCTGCTGCCGCCCCTCCGGCCGGGAGAATGGTCCCTGGCCGATCCGGAGGGGCGTCCCCTGGCCGGCGGACTGCGTGGGCAGGACGGCCTGCGCGCCCGGGCCGAGGTCCGGCTGCCCGGGCAGCCGGGGGTGGATGCGGTGCTCAACCTCCATCGGGATCGCAGCGAAGTGGTGGCCGGCGTGCGCGCCGCCCAGGCCGCGGTCACGGTGGCGACGATGCTCGGCGCCCTCTCGGCCCTGATCGTCGCCGCCCTGACCGTGCGCCGCGTCACCCGGCCGCTCGCCGCCCTCGCCGACGGCGTGCGCGGGATGCGCGAACAGGGCATGGCGAATCCCCTGCCGGCGGTGGATGGACCGCGCGAGGTGATCGAGATCGGCGAAGCCCTGTCCGCCCTGCGCCGGGCGGTGCAGGCCCAGCAGGAGGCGCTCGCCGCGGGTGCGGAGCGGCTGCGCGTGGTCGCCGAATTCGCCACGGACTGGGAGCTGTGGATCGGTCCGGACGGTGCGTGCCGGCACTGCTCACCGTCGGTTGCCGACCTGACCGGCATGCCCGCCGGCGCCTTCCTGGACGATCCCCTCGCCTGGCGGCGCGTCGTCCATCCCGACGACCGCGCCACGCTCGAACGGGCGTGCGCCGAGGCCGACGACGAGCCGCGGCGGACCGCTTGGCGTCTGGTGCGCCCGGACGGCGCCGTTCGCTGGGTGGAGCAGGTCACCCGCCGGGTCCACCGGTCCGACGGCGAGGATCTCGGCTGGCGGGCGACGATCCGCGATGTGACCGCCCGGCTCGAACTCGAGCAGCAGCTCGCCCACGCCCAACGGATCCAGGCCCTCGGCCAGCTCGCCGGCGGGGTGGCCCACGATGTGAACAACCTGCTCGCGATCATCGGCGGCCACGCCGGTCTGCTCGCCCGGGAACGCCCCGGCTGCCGACGGGTCGACGGCATCATCCAGGCGGTGGGGCGCGGCGCGGACCTCACCGGCCACCTGCTCGCCCTGAGCCGGCGGCAGATCCGCTCCCCGGTGATCCTCGACCTGCGGGCCGTGGTCATCGACACCGCGGCGCTGCTCGACCGCACCATCGGCGGCGGCATCGCCCTCGTGGCCACACCGGGCGACACCCCCCTGCCCGTGCTGAGCGACCGCGCAGCCCTCGACCAGGTGCTGATGAACCTGGTCCTGAACGCCCGCGACGCCATGCCCCGGGGCGGCCGCGTGACCATCGGGCTCCGGCGGGATGGGGACATGGCCGTGCTGCAGGTCCACGACCAGGGCGAAGGGATCCCACCGGACCTCCTCGACCGGATCTTCCAGCCCTACTTCACCACCAAGCCCGTCGGCAAGGGCACGGGCCTGGGCCTGGCGATGGTCCAGGCGCACATCGAGGCGGCGGACGGCACGGTGAGCGTGGACAGCCGGCCCGGGGAGGGCACCTGTTTCACCATCCGCCTGCCCATCGCCGATGCCCCACCGGTCGAGATCGCCCGGGGGATCGGGGAGGCGGCCGACCCCGCGGCCATCGCCGGGCACATCGTCCTCGCCGAGGACGACCCCGAGGTGCGGGCCCTGGTCGCCGAGGCGCTCACCCAGGTCGGCGCCACCGT
>CAMCAC010000052.1 GCA_945872305.1 Candidatus Kuenenia stuttgartensis
AGGACCAGGAGCAGGGCGGCGCGGCCGGGGCCGCCGAGCAGCGCCGCCAGGGCCGGGCCCGCGGCGGCCAGCAGCGCCGCCAGCAGCACCGGCCACGGCCAGCCGCCGGGCAGGGCGGAGAACGGGGCCAGAAGCACGGTCGGCAGCGGTGCCAGCCACGGTGCGATGAACAGGCCCTGGCGGCCGGCGTCGAGATCCGCGGCGAGATCGCGCAGCACGCCGACCCGGACCTGGGCCAGCACGCCGTCCGCCGCCGGCGCGAGGACCGCGAGCAGCGCTCCCGCCACCGCAAGCCACGCCCACCACGGCCAGTTCCGGACGGCGGGAACCGGGGCGACGACCACCGCGGCGGACAGCGACGCGGCCACCGGCGCTGATCCGCCGGCCAGGGCCGCGACCGGCACCGCCGGGGGCTCCTCGGCCACCGCCACGCCGTGGGTGGTCTTTTCCCAATGGAACGGCCGCGTCACGAGCTGAAGCAGGCCGCGCCAGGCGGCGATGCCCGCCAGTAGCCACACCGCCGGCAGGAGCAGGCACCACGGCACCAGGTGGCCGTGGCCCCGGCGCAGGCAGGCGGCCATGGCCTGGAGCACGACCAGGGCGTTGCCGACCACCAGGGTGGCCAGGGCCACCGCGGTGAGGGCGGGCGGGAAGAGATCGCGCATCCAGCCGCCCAGACCCGCCAACCACAGGCCGGTGAGCAACCAGCACGGCGGGGTCAGGAGCTGGCCGAGCACGGTGGAGCCGAGCAGCAGGTGCATCTGCGCGGCGCGCCCCCAGCCCATGCGCGCCAGGGCGGCGGGGCCGAGCCGGGCGTGGACGAGCCAGGTCTGGATCCAGCCCTTGCACCAGCGGCTGCGCTGGCGCAGCCACGGCCCCGGGGCGCTGGTGGCCTCCTCCCAGGTGGTGCTGGGCAGGATCGCGGTGCGCCCGCCGTTCTGGGCCAGGCGCATGCCCAGGTCGGCGTCCTCGGCGACATTCCAGGCATCCCAGCCGCCGAGATCGCGCAGGGGCGCGGTGCGCAGGTGGTTCGAGGTCCCGCCCAGGGGCACCGGCGCCCCGAGCCGGGCCAGGCCGGGCAGGTAGCCGGCGAACCACGCCGCGTACTCGGCGGCGAACAGCCGGGTCAGCCAGGTGGTGCGGGCGTTGTAGCAGTCGAGCCCGGCCTGGACGCAGAGCAGATCCGGCCCGCCGGCGGCGAAGGCCGCCGCGGCGCGGCGGAGCTGGTCCGGCTCGGGCCGGTCCTCGGCGTCGAACACCACCAGCAGGTCGCCATCGGCCTGGGCCAGACCCCAGGTGCAGGCCCGGGGCTTGGTCCGCGGCGTGCCCGGCGGCACCACCGCGACCCGCATGTGTGGATGGGCCGCCACCGCGGCCCGGGCGGCGGCGGTGGTGTCGGCATCGTCCGCCTCGGTCAGGACCAGGATCTGCAAGCGCTCCGCGGGATAGTCGAGGGCCGCCAGATGCGCGACCAGCCCGGGGATCGAACCGGCTTCGCGCACCACCGGGAGCAGGATGGTGTAGCGCGGCAGGGCCGTCTCCGGCAGCGGCGGCGGCGGGGCCGGATCCGGGCCCAGGGCGACGAAGCCCGCCGCCAGCCGCCACGCCGCGGCGACCGCCAGGAGCAGGGTGAGCGCCGCCACCGCCGCCTGGAGCGCGGCGTGCCCGTCGAGCACCGCGGCGCCGGCCGCGACCAGCATCATCCCGAGCAACGCCACCGCCTGGCCACGGCCGAGGACCCGGCGCGCGCCGGCGGCGGGGATCACGGCACCGCCCCGATCAGGCCCCGGGCGGCGAGGTCGCGCAGCAGCCCCCGCACCGCCGCCTGGCGGCGGTCGAGATCCGCCGCCGGCCACGGACGCTCGCCGGCGGCGGCGCAGGCGGCGGCATGGGCGACCAGGGTTTCCACATCCGCTCCGACCGTGAGCCAGGCCATGGTCACCGCGGCGCCGAGACCGGGGATGCGCCCCGGCGCCGGCAACGCCGGCAGCGCGGCCCAGGTCACCGTGGTGCCCGGGGCCGCATCCGCGGCGCGCAGGTCCAGGGCGGCCCGGGCCAAGGTCGCGGGGAGCGGCCACACCGCCGGCGCCCCGGGGGCCGCGATGCGCACGCCCAGGGGCCGGCCGTCGGCCACCAGCATCACCGCGGCGGTGGCGTCCCAGCTCAGGGCCTCGACCGCCGGTCCGGCGAGCCGGCGCAGGGTGAGCGAGCACGGCTCCGCCCACACCGCCGACGAGCGCACCGTCAGCGGCCCATCGGCAAGGGTGATGATCTGCCGCCCCGTATCCGGGAGGAGGCGGACGACGCGCGCGCCGTCGGCCTCCAGGTCGATCCGGCCCAGGCGCCGGCGCGGCGCACGCAGCTCCAGATCGGGCAGCGGATGGAGCACCGCGGCAGTGCGGCCGGCACGGCGGATCTCCACCGCGACCGGCATGCGGCCGGTGCTGCGCCACCCGGGCAGCGGCGCCAGGGTGGCACCGTCCACGGCCCAGCCGGCCCGGGCGAGCTGGGCCCCGCCGCCCTGGGCGTGGAAGACCTCCAGGGCGTGGAAGCCGGCGGTGGCGGTCACGGTGCCGCGGTGCTGCCACAGATCCGCGGCGGGCCGGTTCGGCACCTCCATGTCGTGGCCGCCGCCCCAGGCCACCACCGGCGCGCCATCAAGGGCGAGGGTGATGCCGTCGTCGCCGTTCACGGAAAAGACCTGGGTCCCGGCCGGCAGCCAGACCGGCCCGGTGATCCGGGTCAGCACGCCCTCGGGACCAAGCCCGGTGGCGTCGCCGGTCAGGTCCACCGCCTCGATCCCCGCCCGCCGACGGGGCCCATCCGCGCCGGCCCAGGCCGCGGCCATGCCCGCGTGGTCGGCGGGGATGCGCCCGCGCCAGGCCACCGCATCCGCCACCAACCCGGCGGCGAGCAGATCGGGGCTCCAGCCCGGACCAGGCTCCGCCGCATCGCGGATGGTCACCGGCCCCCGGGTCGTGCCCGGCAGGCGGACCAGCCAGCCATCGTCGATCCGCGTCCACGCACAGGGGATCTCGACCCCATCGGGGCCGAAGGCCCGGGGCACGCGATCCTCGGACCCCGCGGGCAGGGCGAGAGGAACCTCCCACAGGATGCGCGCCGCGAGCCCGGACCCCGGCGGGTCCGCCTGGGGATGCAGCACCCACTCCATCCCGGAGGGCGCGGTACCGCCGGGCGACGGAGCGGGGACCGCGACCGGCGGCACCGGCACCGCGGCGGGATCGTGGGCCAGGCGCAGGGCGCACACGCCACGGAATGGCGGCACCGCCACCGCGAGCTCCCCGTCGGCGCCGACCTCGGCCGCATCCACCGCCACCGGCCGGCGGGCGATGCCATCCCATCGCTCGATGCGCCAGCGGCCCGGGTGCAGACCGTCGACCCGCGCCGTGGCGGCGGCGGTGGGCGGCGCCTCGCGCTCGCGCCGGGCGGTGGTGGCAGGATCGAGCAGGATCAGGCGGCGGCGGAACGCCGAACCGACCTGGTAGGGTTTTGCCAAGCGCTCCGCGGGAGCTCCATCCATGACCACCGGGCGCGCACGCCAGAAGCCGCGCTCGGCACTGTCCTCGGCGGCGGGATCGTCGCCGGCGGCGAACGCCGCGGCGGCGCCCCAGGCCGGGCCCCAGCCCTCGCCGGCGATGGCGTTCCAGAACCAGCCCATGGGCGCTCCGGCCAGGGGCGAGCCGAGCCCGGCCCACAGACCCGCATGCAGGGCGGTGCCCATGGCCGGGATGGGATCACCGGCCCAATGACCGCCGTACTCGGCGATGAGCACCGGCTTCGCCGCATCGGCCCAGGTCCGGGCGAAGCCGGACACCGCGTCCGCCTGGTCGGGGCCGGCGCCGGCGACCATCGGGTAGGCGTTGCTGGTCACGTAGTCCAACGCCGACGAGCGCAGGAACGCCGGATCGTGGGTGTGGATGCAGACATGGTTGCCCGCCGGCCGCCGCCAGGGATCCGCCGCCCGCAGCCGCTCCAGACGCTCGCGGATGTGGGTCTTGGCCGCGGGCCACGCGCCATGTGCCACCAGATCGGTCTCGGACATGTGGTCCCAGGCGAACACCGTCGGATCACCTGCCCAGCGGGCCGCCGCCGCCGCCAGCACCGCATCCGACGCCGCCGCAGCCCGCGGATCGCGCCAGTAGTCCCCGGGTCTCTTCAGGAAGGCGCGGTACGGATGCGACGGCCACGAGTAGCCCTGGCTCAGACGGACATGGTTGTAGTGGGTGAACAGCACCCGGATGCCGCGCTCGGCGCAGCGCTCCAGCACCCGGTCCACCTGCCACGCATGGCGCAGGTTCCAGCGCCCGACGCCCAGGTACGCATCCTGCTCCGCGCTCCATTCCAGACCGCCCCACCAGTCGCACAGCCACAGCCGCAGCGCGGTGCCGCCGCCATCGGCCACCGCGTCGACCTGGCGCAGCATCCCGTCCAGACCCTGGTCCGGCTCCAGGTACGGGCGGTAGTCATGGCCGTATGGCCGGTCCACCGGATAGGCCACCACCCAGCCCACCGGCTCGAAGGTGCGCCCATCCGGCTCCCGGAACCAGCGCGGCCGGGCCGGATCGATGTGCACGAATCCCGGCGGACGACCCGGTCCGACCGCGACCGCACCGCCGGCCAGATGGCGCCCGTCCAGCCGGAGGTCCCAGCGGTGCACACCCTCCGCCTGCGGCCGCGCCCGCACCCGCAGGTGCTTCGGCCCCGCCGCCACCAGCCGCTCCCGGGCCCCGGGCAGGGCCTCGGCACGGAAGGATTGGTGCAGGAACGGGGCCAGGGCGGCGGTGGCGCCGCCGGGGGCGGTCCACACCAGCTCCAGGCCATCGCCCTGCGGCGCCCACGGATCCACGCCGGCGACCTCGCCCTGCCACTCCCAACCCTGGCCGAGGGCCATCCGCTCGGGCCCGGGGGCGCTCCACACCAGGGCCCGGGCTGCGGTCGCCACGATCCAGCCGTGCCGCACCGCCGCCGTTGCCGGCAGGGGCGGAAAGGCGGCGATGGTGGCGGACCGCAGGGCCTCCACCTCGTAGCCGGTCCAGGAACCGTCGTGGTCCACCGCCCGCCACGGCCCGGGATCGCACAGGTCCGCCCGCAGTCGCGCAGCGGTGGCACCGGCGGGCAGCCGGGCCTCCCAGGCGAAGCCGCCGCGGTGGTCGGCCAGGACCAGGATCTGCACGGTGCGCGGCACCCCGTCGAGTCCGGCCAGATCCACCGCCAGGGCAGCGGACCCGGGGGGCGGCGTCACCGCCACCGTGCCCGCCCGCCACACGGGCTCCGCCGCACCGGCGGCGTGGCCGACGACCGGCTCCGGATGCCGCATCACGGCGATCGACACCACCGCCGCGATCCCCAACCCGACGGCGGCGGCCCGGACGATCACCATCCTCAGGGTCCGATGGCCGCGAGCAGCGCCTCGGCCGCCGCGGCCTTCGCCCGGCGGGTGCTGGTGCTGGTGCCCTGGGCCGTCAGGCCGCCGATGGCCACCGTGGCGGTGAATTCCGGGGCGTGGTCGCTGCCACCGCTGCGCACCGTCTCGTAGGTCGGCAGGGCGCGGTGGCGGGCCAGGGCCCAGGTCTGCAGGCGCATGCACGGATCCGCCCCGGCGGCGTCCGGCTCCTCCATGGCCTCGGCCAGCAGGCGGCGCACGGCGGCGGTCAGGGCGGGCCAGCCGCCGTCCAGGTAGATCGCCGCGAGCAGCGCCTCGGCCAGGTTGGCCTTCACCGATTCCGGCAGGCGTTCCGCCGGACCCACGGTGGCGCCCAGGCGGGCGGTGGGGGCCAGCCCCCGGCGGTCCCAGGCGGCGGCCAGGGCGGCGCGGCTGGCGAGGCGCGACTTCACCCGGCTCAGATGGCCCTCGTCCGCCTCGGGGAAACGCTCGCACGCCCACTCCGCCAGGGCCGCGGCGAGCAGCGCATCGCCGAGGAATTCCAGGCGCTCGTTGGCCTGGGCGACGCGCTCCCGGTCCGCCGCCTGGGGGTTCACCCGGCTGGCATGGGTGCAGGCGCGGAGCAGCAGGGCGTGGTCGGCGATGCGGTGGCCGAGGGCGGTCTCCACCGCCACCGCCTCGCTGGTCATGTCGGCATCCATCGCCCGGATGCTGGGCGGGCGCCGCCCGGGGGAAGCCGCTGGCGTGACCCCGCCGGCCGGACAGCATCGCTCCCGTGAGCAGCGCCAGCTACCTCCAGACATGCCGCGCCTGCAAGCACGAGTTCCGCGCCGCGGCGCGCTACCTCGGCAAGGTCGTGGCCTGTCCGACCTGCCGTCAGCCGGTGGCGATCAACGACGAGAAGCCGGTCGCCGACAAGCTGGTCGGCAAGGCCATCGGCGGCTGCACCCTGCAGCGCCGCCTCGGCGCCGGGGCCCTGGGCGTCGTCTACGAAGCGGTGCACCAGGACGGCCGGCGGGTGGCGGTGAAGCTCCTGTCGAGCGAGGCCGCCAAGCTCCCGGACGTGGTCGCCCGCTTCCAGCGCGAAGCGCGGCTGGCGATGGACATCAACCATCCCCACGTGGTCGCGGTGTACGACTGCGGCCACGAGCGCGGCGCCCATTTCCTGGTCATGGACTTCGTCGACGGCGCCACCCTGGCGGCGATGGTCGAGGACCAGCCGCTGCCCTGGCGCGAGGCGGTGGAGATGGTCCTGCCCATGGCCGAAGCGTTGGCGGCGATCCACGCCCAGGGCGTGATCCACCGCGACATCAAGCCGGCCAACATCCTGGTCGGTCCCGACGGCCGGCCCAAGCTCGCGGATCTCGGCCTGGCCAAGAACCTCGACGAGGATGGCAGCGGTCTGACCATGCAGAATGTCGCCCTCGGCTCGCCGGCGTACATGCCGCCGGAGCAGATCCGCGACGCCCGCTCGGTGGGACCGAGCGCCGACCTGTACGCCCTCGGCGCCACCCTTTATGAATCCCTGACCGGCAAGCTGCCGTTCACCGGCCGCACCGGCCCCGAGGTCATGACCCGGGTGCTCAAGGACCCGGTGCCGGATCCCCGCGCCCTCGTCCCCGACCTGCCCGCCGGGGTCGCCGCCCTGGTCATGGCCACCCTGGCCAAGGCCCCCGCCGGCCGGCCGCCGTCGGCCGAGGCCCTCGCGGCGGATCTCCACGCCGTGCTCGCGGACCCTGAAACGCCGCCGCCGTCCCTGCGCGCCGCCGCCGCCGCTGCCACGCCCGCCGCGCCCACCTCGACCCCGGTGCGCCGGGTCCCGGTCTGGGCCTGGATCCTCGTCGCCGCCGCCGTCGCCGGGGTGGCCGCCGCCGGGCTGCTCCTCCTCCCGTGACCGGTTCCGCGGCCGACATCGACCTGCACCTGCACAGCGAGCGCAGCGATGGCCACGACACGCCGTTGGCGGTGGCCCATGCCAACCACCACCGGCGGGCCTGGTCCCTGACCGACCATGACAGCACCGCCGGCGTCCAGGCGGTCCGGGGCGCGCCCGGACTCGTGCCCGGGGTCGAGATCACCGCCGCGCTCGATGGCCAAGAGGTGCACATCGTCGCCCTGGGCATCCGTCTCGACCACGCGCCGCTCCAGTCCTTCCTCGCGGACATCCGCGACCGCCGGCGGGTGCGCATCGGCCGTCTGCTCGAACGCCTGCCGGAACGCATCCGCCGCACCCTGAGCCTGGCGGACTTCCCCGCCGGCGACGGGCGCAGCCTGGGCCGCGCCCATCTCGCCCGGGCCCTGGTCCGCCGGGGCGGTGCGTCCACCATCGCCGAGGTCTTCGCCGACTGGCTCGGCGACGAGCATACCGCCGACCCGGAACTCAACCCGTTCCCGGAGCCCGCCGCGGTCTGCGCCCTGATCCACGCCGCCGACGGAGTGGCGATCCTCGCCCATCCGCCGGTCTATGGCACCTGGACCCGGGCCCTGGCGGTGGCCGAGTCCTGCGGCCCGGACCTGGATGGCGTCGAACGGGACTGCCCCGGCACGGACCCCCATTGGACCGCCGCCATCGACGCCGAGGCGGACCGCCGGGACTGGCTGCTGTCCCGCGGCTCCGACCGCCACCGCATGGCCCACCGGCCACTCCCCGAAGCGCCTCTCCTGCCGCGCCAGGAAGCCCTGCTCGAACGACTCAGGGCCTAGCGCCAACGGTGCTCAGTGAGGTCCTGAAACGCTTGGTATTCTTTGACTGTCGAGGTTTACAGGAGTTCGGGAGCTCGCGGAGGGCCGCGGAGGATTTCATAATGCTCTCCGTGGCCCTCCGTGAACTCCCGCCCTCCTGTGAGCCTCGACTATGGACCGTTGCTCAACGCCATCGAGCCTAGCGTCGCATCAGCACGGCGAACCCCTCGGGATCCGCGCCCCACACCGCGTCGTGGGGCGCGCCGGGCATCGGGATGAACGCCGCCCAGCCGGGATGGGCCGCGGCCAATGCTCGGCCCATGGCGATGGGGATCACCCCGTCGGCGTCGCCGTGGACGATGGCCAGCCATGGCCGGGAAGCGGACACGGCGATCTCCTCCAAGCGGGCGGCGTTGTCCCAGCGGTGGCGCAGGACCTCGCACCACGGCCAGCCGACCTGGCGTCGGGCCATGGCCTTCAGGCTGGTGAACGGCGCCGCGAGCACGATGCCGCGCACCGGGGACCGGGCGGCGAACTCGCAGGCCGCCGCGGCGCCCAGGCTGTGGCCGAGCACGCCGGGCACCGGCAATGCGCCGTGGCGAGCGGTGGCGGCGGCGATGGCCCCGTCCGCCGCCCGCTGGATCGCCGGTCTGCCCGGTGATCCAGCGCTCGCGCCGTACCCGGGCCAGTCCACCACCAGGAACGCGGTCTCGCCATCCGCCGCCACCGCCGGCAATCCGGTCCAGTCCCAGGCGACGCCGCCGTTGCCGTTGAACACCACCCACCAGCGGCGCGGCGCCGGGGACCCGACCCACCACGCGGTCTGCGGGCCGTCCCCGGTCGTGAACGACACCGGAATGAATCCGGTCGGCGGCTCGTCCCCGGCGGCATACGCCCGGGGATGGAAGATCAGCCGATCCTGGACCAGGAAGAGCAGCAACGCCCAGCCAACCGCGGCGAGGAGGAGGATGACCACGATGCGGCGGAGGGCCGGGAGCCAGCGCATGGTCGCATCTCAGGCCCCGGCCGTGGACCGCAACCGCCGCCCGGGTTCCGGATGTGCCCGGCCCGGAAGCGGAACGGCGGACATGCGGGTCGGTCCTGTGGCAGGGGCGCCCCCCCTGCCGGTGGAAAGAGCCCGGGTCACCGGGGTCGAGGCTCATGCCGAGCGATGCCCGGCGGTCCCTGCTCCGCTGGCCGTCAGCCCAGCGTCTTCCGCTTCTCCACCAGCTGGGCGACCACCGCGGGGTCGGCGAGGGTGCTGATGTCCCCCAGGTTGTCGGTCTCGTTGGCGGCGACCTTGCGCAGGATGCGGCGCATGATCTTGCCCGAGCGGGTCTTGGGCAGGCCCGGGGCGACCAGGATGAGATCCGGGGTGGCGATGGGGCCGATGTGGTGGCGAACCTCGTTGCGCAGGGCGGCGATCAGCTCGGGGCTCTCGCTGAAACCGGTCTTGAGCAGGACATAGGCGAAGATGCCCTGACCCTTGATCTCATGCGGGTAGCCGACCACCGCGGCCTCGGCGCAGGCCTGGTGCTGGACCAGGGCGCTCTCGACCTCGGCGGTGCCCATGCGGTGGCCGCTGACGTTGATCACGTCGTCGACCCGGCCGGTGATCCACCAGCAGCCGTCCTCGTCCCGGCGGCAGCCGTCGCCGGTGAAGTAGTAGCCGGGGTAGGGCTTGAAGTAGGTGTTCACGAAGCGGCCATGGTCGCGGAACACGGTCCGCGCCAGACCCGGCCACGGGCGCTTGAAGGCGAGGATGCCGCTCACGCCGTTGCCGCTGATCTCGGCGCCCTTCTCGTCGAGCACCACCGGCTCGATGCCGAAGAAGGGATGCATCGCGGCGCCGGGCTTGGGCTCGTGCACGCCGGGCAGCGGGGTCATCACATGGCCGCCGGTCTCGGTCTGCCAGTAGGTGTCGACGATGGCGCAGCGGGACTCGCCGACCACCTCGTTGTACCAGCGCCACGCCTCGGGATTGATCGGCTCGCCGACCGAACCGAGGATGCGCAGGCTGGAGCGGTCGTAGCGCTTCGGGTGGGCGTCGCCCTCGCGCATGATCGCGCGGATGGCGGTGGGCGCGGTGTAGAACTGGGTGATCTTATGGCGCTCGACCATGTCCCAGTAGCGGCCCGCGTCGGGATAGGTCGGGATGCCCTCGAACATGAAGGTGGTGCCGCCGTTGCACAGCGGACCGTAGACCACGTAGCTGTGGCCGGTGACCCAGCCGACATCCGCCATGCAGGCGAAGAGGTCGCCCTCGCGGTAGTCGAAGACATAGTGGTGGGTGATCGCCGCGTGGAGCAGGTAGCCGGCGCTGGCGTGGGCCACGCCCTTGGGCTTTCCGGTGGAGCCGCTGGTGTAGAGCAGGAACAGCAGGTCCTCGCTGTCCACCGGCACCGCCGGGCAGTACGGGCGGGCATGCTCCATCGCCTCGTGCAGCCACACGTCGCGCTTGGGGTTCATGGTCACCGGACCGCCGGTGCGGCGGTGGACGAACACGGTGTGCACGTCGGGGCATGAACTCAGGGCCGCATCGACGGTGGACTTGAGCGGCACCACCTTCTTGCCGCGCAGCCCCTCGTCGGCGGTGATGACCACGTGGCAGCCGGCATCCAGGATGCGGTCGCTGACCGACTCGGCGGAGAAGCCGCCGAAGATCACCGAGTGGATCGCGCCCAGGCGGGCGCAGGCGAGCATGGCGATCGCCGCCTCGGGGATCATCGGCATGTAGATCGCCACCCGGTCGGCCTTGCGCACGCCGCGCGCCTTGAGCGCGTTGGCCATGCGGCACACCTCGCGGTGGAGTTGGCGGTAGGTCAGACGGCGCACATCGCCGGGGGTGTCGCCTTCCCACAGGATCGCCACCTGGTCGGCCCGGGTGGCGAGGTGGCGGTCGATGCAGTTCTCGCTGACATTGAGCTGGCCGCCCAGGAACCAGCCGCAGTAGCCGTCGGCGAAATCGTAGTCCAGCACCTGATCGAAATCCCGCTTCCAGTGCAGGAACCGCCGCGCCTGCTCGGCCCAGAAGCCCAGCGGATCCTGGATCGAGCGGTCGTACATCCGCTGGTACTGGGCCGGGCTGGTCAGGTGGGCGCCGGCGCGGACGCGTTCGGGGATCGGATGGCGGTCGGACATGGCCCGGGGGATAGGGACCGGGATGCTGAAGCCAAGCCTCCGGTCTATCTGGATGCGGAGGTTGTGATAACGCCGGCTACTCGTCGTCCCAGGTCCGCAGGGGTGATTCCCCCGGCCACTCCGGCACCCGGCCGTCGAATCCCCGGGCGCGCACCACCCACAGACGGTCGACCACCCGGCCGTTGGCCTCGACCGTGCGCTCCTCGGGCGCATCCACGGCGCGGAAATGGGCACGCAGCAGCGGCATCGCCTCGGCAATCCGCCCGGACCGGCGGGTGACCCAGACCGCGTCGTGGCCTGCGTAGTCGGGCCAACGATCCCACCAGCGGTACTGCTGACCGTGGCTCAACCAGCCGTCCCACATCCGCACCACCGGACGGCCGGGGCCGTAGAACGCGATGGTCGCCACATGGCCGTACTGGGGTGCCAGCAGCAGCACCCGGTCATCGCCGCGCTCCCGGGCAAGGTCGTCGCGCAGACGGACCGCCTCGCCGGCCCAGGCGGGCCACGCCCGCGCCCGGGCGAGGTCCGCTCGCCGACCGACCGGTGCCGGTTGGCCGGCGGCGGGCAGCAGGTGATCGATCCAGGCGGGCCCGATGGCCAGCAATGCCAGCGCCGGGACGGTCATGACCCCCGCCGTCCAGAGGCCCCACCGCCGCCAACGCACACAGCCCCGGGCCTCCCACCAGGCCGCGACCAGGGGCACCGCGATGATCCACGCCGCTGCCGGCCAGTGCAGCCCCGGACGCTGGCTGAGGCTGCGGACCAGGAACGGAATCAGGATCACCAGGATCGCCAGGGCGATGAGGCCCGCCGCCGGCGGCAGGCGGACCCGCCGCACGGCCCAGCCCCCGGCCAGGGCCAGGGCGACCAGCGCGAGCACCGGCGAGGCGACCAGGATCTGGCTGACCACGAAAATCACCGGCTCCAGCGGCTTAAACTGCCACGCGTGCTGGCGGGCCTCGAAATTGAAGGCGAAGGTGGCCCAGCCGTGGCGGGCATTCCACAGCACCAAGGGGGCGACCACCGCCAGGGCCAGGGCCCCCGCCAGCCACGGGCCCGGGGTCGCCAACCAGCGCCGGCGTTCGCGATCCGCCAGGACCCAGGCGAGGGCGAGGACCCCGAACGGCGCGAAGAGGAACTTGGCCTGGAGGCCGAGGCCCATGACCACGCCCAGCCCGACCCACCAGGACAAGGGCACCGCCGCCGGCCGGGCGGACATCCGGCCGAGGAGCAGGATCGCCGCGAGCCAGGCCAAGCTGACGAGGGCGTCGCCGGTGGCGTAGGACCCGATGCCGGCGGCGATCGGCATGAGCATCACGAGCGCGCCGGCGGTGAAGCCGGCGCGAATCCTGGCCGGATCGTCCAGCCCGAAATCCGCCGCCAGGGCCCGGGCCCCGCTGCGGGCGAGGAGGGCCGTGACCAACCCGACGATCACGCTGGGCAGCCGCACCGTGAACTCGCTGGTGCCCAGGCAGGTGGCGAGCCACACCGTCCAGGCATGGAGCGGCGGATGGTCGTAGAAGCCCCAGTCCGGATTCCGGCTCCACTCCCAGTGGTAGGCCTCGTCCCCGGTCAGCGGCCACAGGGCCGCGACCGCGACCCGGAGGAGGAGGACGGCGCCGGCCAGCGCCCAGAACCAGCGACGTTCGCGCGCGGCATCCACAGGACGGTGATGCTCCCGGCGGGACCCGGGCAGCAAGGGGGCGGACCGCGGCCGGATTGCGGCGGGCGGCCCGGGGCGGACACCAAGGACCATGCGCCGCCACGCCGTCATCCGCGTCCTCCCCCGCACCACCGCCCGGACCCCGGCCCGGCTCGGACTCAACCTGGAGACCCAGGACCATGCGGAGCGGACCAATCTGTGGGACTGGGTCGCGGACAGCGGCGCCGCCTGCCTGCGCGAGTTCCACCCCGAGGTCGACCTGCGCGCCCGGCCGTTCACCGAGTCGGACGCGGCGGACATCGCCGACCGCTCCGGTTTCGACCGTTGGCGGACCGGACTGCTCGCCGATCCCGATGCGCGCATCCCGTGGGACCGCTACGCCTTCGACCGCGCGGTGCCGTGGCTGGGCATCCCTGACCGGTTCCTCGACCGGGTGGCGGCGACCGGGATCCCGCCGCTGCTGTCCCTGGGCTACGCGCCGAAGCAGTTCGCCCGCCCGCTCGTCCGCGACCTGGGTTGCGAACAGGTTCCCGATGATGCGGGCATCGACTGGGGCGCCGCCGCATCGGCCTACGAATACTACCTGGCGGAGATCTGGCACTTCGCGGTCCGCCATCCGGTGGCGGCGCGCGACTTCATGATGCTCAACGAGCCGACCAACCGCTGGGGCTGGTGGTGGCTGCCGGCGGAATTCGACCGCGTCCCGGCCAAGGGCTGGTGGACCGCCCTGAGCTGGAACGACGACCTGCCCGAGGATCTGAAGGCCCTCGGCCCGCGCTTCTTCGCCCTGGCCGCGGTCCAGCACGCGGTGCTCAGCCGCATCGCCCGCCAGGCGGTGGACGATGTCGCCCACCTGCTCGCGGACCGGAACCTGCCCGGAGGCCTGCGCCTGACCGGGCCCACCGATGTGGTGTGGGACCAGTTCTGGTCGCGCTCATCCGCACACCTCGACGCCCTCGACTGGCACCACTACCACCAGGACCCGGACACCTTCCGCCAGGGTTACGCCGCGGTCGAGGCCGCCGCGGCCGCCGCCGGCCGCGAGACGATGATCTCGGAATTCGGCCGCCTCTCCGGCGGCACGCCGGTCGGCGAACTGCTCTTCGACATGCCCAAGTCCCTGGAGGTCGCCGATCTGCTGCTCACGCTCTGCGCGATGCCTGCGGCGGATGGGCCGGTCCTGCGCGATGCGACCTTCTACCTGCTGTCGTACCCGAGCACCCACCGCAACTACAAGCAGCTCGTCTATGGCGCCATGGACTGCGTGGACTGGACCGGCCGCGACACGCCCCTGTGGAACCGCGGCCCCGCCTGGTATCCGACCTTCGAGGAGCAGCAGCTGCGCTGGCCGACCCCGGCTTACCATCTGTTCCGCATGGCCGCCCGGATGTGCGCCGGCGGACCGCACCGGGTGCTCGCCACCGGCTGGCTGAATCCCACCTCCGCGGCGCCCCACGACATCCCGGATGGCGTGCGCATCGTCGCCGTGGACCAGGGATCACGGCTGATCGCCGCCCTGCTCAACCGCCGGGAACGGGCGACGCCGGGACTGGTGGTCGAACCGCCGCGGGGTGGCGCCGCCTGCCGTCTGGTGCGGGTGACATCCAAGGACGATGCCGACCGGTTGACGGCGCTGCTGCCCGGCGACGGGCCGGTGGCCTTCGACCTGCCGGCCCATGCCTTGGCCCAGATCGTGTTCGCGGACATCCCGTGGCACCGGGCCACGGCCCTGCGCATCGAGGAGTGCGGGCTGACCCCGGGGCGGTCGGCGGCCCTCGGGCTGTGGCAGACGACACGGTTGCGCGCCATCGCCACCATCGACGGCCGCGACCACGATGCGACGACCTGGGCCGTCCAGTGGGACAGCAGTGAAGGGAACCTGGTGCGCGTCGGTCAGGGCGGGCTGGTGCAGCGTCTGCGCGAGTGGCCGTCGCCGGTGACCATCACCGCCCGGATCCCGGGCGGGCCGGAGGCGACCCTGGCGGTGGGCTGAACGCCCCCGGATCAGGGCTTGGGAGCGTCGCCACCGGCTTCGGCGGCACGGGCGGCGCGATCCGCCTTGGCCTTGTCCCGGGCCATCTCGGCGGCGCGGTCGGCGGCAGCGCGCTTGACCTCCGGCGGCTTGTAGCCCTGGAGCCGGTAGGCGAGGATCTTGCCCTTCTCGTCGATGGTGAAGATCGAGCGGAGCAGATCGGTGGGATCCTGGAGGGCGACCACCTGGACATTGCGGGCGCGGTCGCCGCCGTGGTCTTCACGCGGGTCCCAGGTCCAGTCCACCACGCCGCGCCGGCGGTTGAGGGCGTGAATGCGCTCATCCCCGGGCCGACGGACCATCAGATGCTCCGGGGTGGATGCCACCAGGCTGGAGAAACCCTGGATGAACCAGTCACGATCCATGCGCACCACCTCAAGGGGCGGGCGGGTGCGATCGATCTCCGGCGGGCCGCTGCGACGGTCGTCGCCGACGACGAAGGGCACCGTGTCCGGCTGTACGCGCACCGCCTGCAGACCGGTACGCGCCGGGTCCGCATGCTCGACCCACACATAGAGGCGCTCGGGTTCGCCATGGAAGGCGAAGGGCGCCCGGCGGATCGCACCGTCAAGGACCAGGTGGCCACGCCGCTCACCGCTCAGGCGGTTGAGGGCGATCACCATGTGGTCGTCATTGCCGGCGAAGAGGAAGCGGTCCCGGATCAGGACCGGGCCATGGATCGCAGCCCCGGTGTCCACGGACCACAGCCGCTCCCGGTCCATCTTGTAGGCGCTGAGACGGCCCTTGTGGTCGCCGACATAGGCGAGGTCCTGATAGACCACCGGCGTCGCGGTGACCGCGGCGCCCTGGTTCCATTGCCAGGCGACATAGGGCAGCGAACGGTCGAGATCGTAGGTCACCGCCTGGGTGCGGCCGTCCCAATCACCGAGAAAGACCCGCAGGGCGTTCTCACGTCCGGTGCCGGCGGGACCGCTGCTCGGGGAGAACGGCAGGAGCCAGGACCACACGATGTGGCCGGAACCGCCATCGATGGAGAACAGGCGCTCCTGGGAGACGAGATGGATGCGGTCCTCGTTGGCGGCGTCGCCGGTGCCGTCGGAGCGGTAGGGCGTGCGGGACACGCCGGCGGGCTGCTCGATGCCCTTGGGCAGGGGCAGGGTCACCCAGCGGGTGAGGCCGCTCATGGTCTCGACGGCGTAGACCGGGTTGCCGTCCGTGGTCTGGGCGAACAGCAGTTCGGGGACCTCGGCGCTCCACCAGGCCGCGTGGACGGGGGACGGAAGCTGGAGATCCCAGGCGCGCTCGAACGGCGTCTGGGCCAGGGTCCGGGCGGGGGCGTCGCCCGCCGCGGCGGGGACGAGTCCGATGGCGAGGACGGCGATGAGGGCGGGAACGGGGCGCGCGGTCATGGTCACACCAGGGGGACGGGGTCTGCGACGGCCGCGGCCAGCACGCCGCGCCCATGGACCGCCTCGTAGGCGTCCAGGGCCGCGAGCCAGGCAAGGGTGTCGGGCAGGTCGATGTCGAGCCGGAAGAGATACGGACGACCGGCCCGCCGACGGCGGAGATCCTCGGCGCCGTCGGCGAAGTTGCCGGCATACAGGCCACGGACCGCCAGGACCAGGCGCACGACCTCGTCGGGCA
>CAMCAC010000053.1 GCA_945872305.1 Candidatus Kuenenia stuttgartensis
GGGGCGTCGATGAAGTGGAGGGCGTCGTCGCAGGCGGCCTTGACTTCGGCCTCGTCGGGGAACCACTGGCCCTGCTGCTGCTTGGCATAGGCGGCGGCGTGGTCGCCGGCGCGCTTGCCGAACACGATCAGGTCGGACAGCGAGTTGCCACCCAGGCGGTTGGCGCCGTGCAGACCACCAGCGGCCTCACCGGCGGCGAACAGGCCGGGCACGGTGGACATCTGGGTCTCGCCGTTCACATGGATGCCGCCCATGGTGTAGTGGGTCGTGGGACCGACTTCCATGCGTTCCATGGTGATGTCGAGACCGCCCAGTTCCTTGAACTGATGGTACATCGACGGCAGCTTCTTCTTGATCCAGGTGGCGCCGTCTTCGGGCAGCGGCCAGCCGGCGGAGTTCGGAATACGCGATTCGACGTTCTTGATCCAGGCGATGTCCAGGAACACGCCGCCGTGGGGTGAGCCACGGCCGGCCTTCACTTCGCGGTTGATGCAGCGGGCCACGTGGTCCCGGGTCAGCAGTTCCGGCGGACGCATGGCGTTCTTGTCGCCGCGGACGTAGCGCCAGCCCTCTTCCTCGGTGGTCGCGGTCTGCTTCTTGTAGTTGTCCGGGATATCGTCGAACATGAAGCGCTTGCCATCCTTGTTCTGCAGGATGCCGCCCTCTCCACGCACGCCTTCGGTGACCAGGATGCCCTTCACCGACGGTGGCCACACCATGCCGGTCGGGTGGAACTGGATGAACTCCATGTCGATCAGTTCGGCGCCGGCGTCATAGGCCAGGGCGTAGCCGTCACCGGTGTACTCCCAGGAGTTCGAGGTGATCTCGAAGGCCTTGCCGCAGCCGCCGGTGGCCATGACCACCGACTTGGCGCGGTAGAGCTGGAACCGGCCCCGCTCGCGGGTGTAGGCGAGGGCGCCGCACACCCGGTCGCCGTCCTTGAACAGCTTGGTGACCGTGGTCTCCATGTAGACGCTGATCTGCTCCTTGTGGACGCCGTGGTCCTGGAGGGTGCGGATCAGCTCCAGGCCGGTGCGGTCGCCGACGTGGGCCAGACGCGGATAGCGGTGGCCGCCGAAGTTGCGCTGCAGGATGCGGCCATCCTTGGTGCGGTCGAAGACCGCGCCCCAGCGCTCCAGCTCGCGCACGCGCTCCGGCGCCTCCTTGGCGTGCAGTTCGGCCATCTTGGGGTTGTTGACGTACTGGCCGCCGCGCATCGTGTCGGCGAAGTGGGTCTTCCAGCCGTCGCGGTCGTCGACGTTGGCCAGGGCGGCGGCCATGCCGCCTTCGGCCATCACCGTGTGCGCCTTGCCGAGGAGGGACTTGCAGATCAGGCCGACCGAGCAGCCGGCATCGGCGGCGGCGATCGCCGCACGCAGGCCGGCGCCGCCGGCGCCGATCACCAACACATCGTGGTCGAAGGTCTGGATGTCGAGGGCCATGGGAGGTTCAGCCGATCACTTGAAGGGATTGAGGAGGTAGGTCTCGGTCCACCAGCCGTGGGCCAGGCCGCGGACGTAGACGTCGCTCAGGCCGACCCAGAAGAGCGAGGCCATGGCCCAGAACTCATGGTGGTCGTTGAGCTTGGTCACGAAGCGCCAGACGCCGTGGCGGGCCTTCTGGACCGGGGTGCGGTAGCGGTCGCAGCCGCCGCCGACGAGGTGGCGCAGGCTGTGGCAGCCGAGGGTGTAGCCCATAATCAGGAGCGGGTTGATGATCAGGATCAGGGTGCCGAGTCCGATGCCGAACGACCAGCCGGCGGGGGTGCCGGCGACCACGTTGGCAGCCTCTTGCTTGTAGAGGTCGCCGCTGATCGCGGTGCCGGCGGCGTTGGTCCAGAGGAACTGGGAGCCGTCGGCGTTGACCGGGAAGAAGAAGGCATGGATGCCGTCGTAGAGCAGGATGAAGCCGATGATCAGGGCCAGATACAGCATGTACCGGTGGGCGTTCCACAGGATCAGCGGGAGGCGGTTCTCGCCCCAGTAGCTCGCCCGGGGCTCGCCCACGGCGCAGGCCACGGGGTCCTGCCAGATCGAACGGTAGTAGGCCTTGCGGTAGTAGTAGCAGGTCAGGCGGAAGCCCGCGGGCACCGCCAGGATGAGGAAGGCGCTGGAGAAGGCCATCACGCCCACCGGCCACCAGGAGGGGATCCCGGGGATCAGGGCGTGGGGACCAGTGCCGTAGATCTCCGGGGAGTAGAACGGCGACAGGTAGCCGGTGCCGTTCACCCAGTGGAATCCCGCCTGGAACCCGGCCCAGGTCGAATACACGACGAAGGACAGCAGGATCGTGCCGACGACGGTGGGGTAGAGCCACCAGGCATCGCGGCGGACGGTGGCGCCCAGGCCTTTGCGGTGGGCGCTGGGAAGGGGCGTGGCGGTCGGAACCATGGGGCCGCATGCATGGGTGACCGGCGGACGGATGCCAGCGCCCCCCCTGATACCGGGGCGATCCATGCGTGAGACGATGTGCGGGCCATGCAGCGCCTGCGGATGAATATCAATTCCGCATAAGAGAGAAAAGAAAAAGTATCTGTACAAACCCATCGCCGGGGGTTGATCCCGGGGGCCGGGGTCTCCAATCACCCTCCATGCCCGCCGCCCCCACGGAGGACCGATCATGGGCATCGGTCCTCGCCCCGCTCCGTGAACCCCTGCGCCGCACTCGCGGCCTGATCGCGGTCACCGTCGTCGGCGGATGGGGCAAGTTCTTCCTGCCCCTGGTGGTGCCCTGGGCCACCGCCGGCCTCATCGATGTGGTGCTGCCGGCGGCCCTGGCCGGTGACCGCGACAGTGCCATGGGGAGTCTCGGCCTGTACACCGGGGTGTGCGCGATGGCGGTGGTGGCCCTGTTCGTGGCCACCTACTACCGCCATGCCTACGCCACCCGGGTCTCGGCCTATGCCCAGCACCTGCTCCGCCGGCGGCTGTTCCATCATGTGCAGCGCCTGTCGATGTCCTTCTTCCAGCGCCACCACGCGGGCGCCTTGGGGGCGCGGGTGTCCGGCGACATCACCCAGGCGGGCGCGTTGCTCGACCGCGGGCTGATCCAGTACCTGATGGACAGCTGCTATGCGGTCGTGGTCCTGATCATCCTGCTCACCATGCACTGGCCCCTGGCGCTGGCGGCGCTGGTGCTGATGTCCGCCAACCTGTGGCTGATGTCCCGCTTCACGCCGCGCATCCGCCGCCAGCAGAAGGCGGTGCAGGAGGGCCAGAGCGGCATCACCGGCCAGGCGGCGGAGTTCTTCGGCGGCATCACCCTGGTGAAGGCCACCGCGGGTGAGCGCGAGGCGATGGCGGCGTTCGTCGGCCGCAGCGAGCATGTGCTCGGGCTCCAGCAGGAGAATGCCCGCCTGCAGGGCCTGTTCAACGCCGGCTCGTTCTCGTTGATGGTCATCGCCGACATGGGTCTGCTTCTGGCCGGTGTGTGGCTGGTCATCAGCCAGGACACCATGCCCGCCTGGGTGCCCGCCCTGACCCTCGGCCAGCTCATGGCCATGAAGCTGTACCTGTCCGGCCTGACCGGCACTGCCCAGCGGATGATCGACGGCATGCTGCCCCTCCAGGAGGGCCTCGCATCCCTGGAGCGCATCGGCGATCTGCTCCAGGTCACCCCCGAGCCCGCGGATGCCCCCGACGCCGGCGAGCCGCCGATCCGCGGCGCGATCGCCTTCCGCGACGTCGAGTTCGGCTACCAGCCGGATCGGCCGGTGCTGCGCGGCTTCTCGTTCACCTTCGCAGAGGGTCGGACCTATGCCCTGGTCGGGTCCTCGGGCAGCGGCAAGAGCACGATCTGTCAGCTTCTGCTCCGCTTCTACGACCCTGGTCGCGGCGCCGTCGAGGTCGACGGGAACGACCTGCGCCGGATCCGTCAATCATGGTGGCGCCACCATGTCGCGGTGGTGCTCCAGGAGCCGATCCTCTTCTCGACGAGCATCCGGGACAACATCGACTTCGCCGTCGACGGCGCGACCATGGCCGATGTGGAAAAGGCCGCCCGCGAGGCCCAGGCCCACGACTTCATCGCCCGCCTGCCCCAGGGCTACGACACCCGGGTCGGCGAGCGCGGCGCAAGCCTGAGCGGAGGTCAGCGTCAGCGCATCGCCATCGCCCGGGCGCTGATGCGCGATCCGCGCCTGCTCATCCTGGACGAGGCGACCAGCGCCCTCGACACGACCACCGAGCGCTCGATCCAGGAGGTCATCGACCGGCTGCGCGGCACGCGCACGGTGGTCGTCATCGCCCACCGCCTGTCCACGATCCGCCATGTCGACGAAATCCTGGTCATGGACCAGGGTCGGCTGGTGGAGCACGGCTCCTGGGACGAGCTCACCGCCCGGGGCGGCGCCTTCGCCCGCCTGGTCGCCGCCCAGGACCACTGACGGAAGCGGTCCCGGGCGCGCTCAGCCCTTCCCGTTGGCGGCCTTGGCCGGGCCGCCCTGCATCGCCTGGATCGCGGTGATCGCGATGGTGAAGACGATGTCCTCGACCAGGCAGCCGCGGCTCAGGTCGTTCACCGGCGCGGCCATGCCCTGGAGCATGGGGCCGATGCTGATGCAGTTGGCGGAACGCTGCACCGCCTTGTAGGTGGTGTTTCCGGTGTTCAGGTCGGGGAAGATGAACACCGTGGCCTTGCCGGCCACCGGGCTGTTCGGGGCCTTGGATTTGGCCACCGAGGGGATCACCGCGGCGTCGTACTGAAGCGGGCCGTCGATGGCCAGATCGGGGCGGCGTTCCTGGGCAAGTTTGGTCGCGGCGGCCACCTTCTCGACATCGGCGCCGGCCCCGCTGGTGCCGGTCGAATAGGAGATCATCGCCACCCGGGCCGGGATGCCGAAGGCGATGGCGCTGTCCGCGGACTGGATGGCGATGTCCGCCAGCTCCTCGGCGGTCGGATTCGGGTTCACCGCGCAGTCGCCGTAGACCACCACCTGCTCTGGCAGGCACATGAAGAAGACGGAGCTGACCAGGGATGCCCCCGGGCGGGTCTTGATCACCTTGAGCGCCGGGCTGATCGTGTTGGCGGTGGTGTGGACCGCGCCGGACACCAGGCCGTCGATCTCGCCCAGCTTCATCATCATGGTGCCGATCCACACCGTGTCCTTGAGCTCGTCGGCGGCCTTCTCCGGGGTCATGCCCTTGGACTTGCGCAGCTCCACCAGCGGGGCGACATAGCGCCCGGCGATGGATTCGGGGTCGAGAATCTCGATGTCCGCAGGCAGCTCGACGCCCTGGGCCTTGGCCACTTCGCGCACCCGTTCCGGCTTGGCGAGGAGCACGCAGCGGGCGATGCCGCGCTTCTGGCAGATCGCCGCGGCGGCGACGGTGCGCGGCTCGTCGCCCTCGGGCAGGACGATGCGCTTGCGGCCCTCCCGGGCCTTTTCGATCAGGGCGTAGCGGAAGGCCGGCGGCGACATGCGCACCGTCCGGCCGGGCACGGTCAGCGACCGCACCCACTGGGCGTCCAGGCCGTCGGCCACGGTGTTCATCGCCTGTTCGGCGCGTTCGCGGTCATCGATGGGGATCTGCAGATCCACATCGTGGACCCGGGTGGCGGTGGGGAACGACAACTCGGGCACCGCGTAGACCGGCAGACCGCGGTCGAGGGCTGGCCGGCACAGGTCCATGGTCCGTGCCCCGGGGCGGTTGCCGCAGGTGAGCAGGATGCCCGCCAGGGCCACCGTCTCGCTGGCGTAGCAGGCGGCGATGAACACATCGTCGCGGTCGCCGGGCATGATGAGCAGGGTTCCGGGCTGGAACGAGGCGAGGACTTCGGGGATTCCCTGGGCGCACAGGGTCACCCGGCCGATGCGCCGGCGCCGGGTCTCGCCCGGGTTGACCGTGGCGGCGCCGATGGCCACGGCGAGGTCGATGACCCGCGGTGCAAGCAGGCCGCCGCGCCAGGGCACGGCGCCGACCACGCGCAGCTGCTCCGCGGCGATCGCCTCGCGGAACGGGTTGACGTCCTCGGGGGCCAGGCGGGGATCCGCCAGGGCCTCCACGCCGAGGGCGGCATGCGGATGGCTGCCGCCCTTGACCTTGTTGAGCACCACGCCGGCGATGCGGCCGCTCTCGACGCCACCATACGTGCGCGCGGCGAGCTCGACTCCGGCGGCGATCTCCTTCGGGGTGCGCCCGGCCGGCGCCGCCACCAGGACCACCTCGGCGTCCAGGCTCTTGGCAAGGGCCGCGTTCACCCGCTGGGACCAGGTCAGTTCCGGCGACGGGACCAGGCCCTCGACGACCACCACATCCGCCGTGGCGGAGGCCTCGCCCACCCGGGCAACGACCTGCTCCATGAGGGTCTGCTCCTGGTCGTCGCCGAGCAGCGCCTCGGCCTCGGCGGCGGGCACGGGCACCGGCGGGTTCAGGCTGGTGCACAGGCGGACCAGGGCGGTGGAGCGCTCCGGTCCGTCGTGGTCCGCATCGGGCTGGGCGATGGGCTTGGCGAACGCCACCCGCACGCCGGTGCGGTCGAGGGCGCGGACCAGGCCGAGGGCGACCGAGGTCAGGCCGACGCCGTGGCCGGTGGGGACGACGAGCAGGATGCGGGGCATGGGGCGTTCCTCGGGATCAGGCGGTGCAGGAGCAGCGGCCGGCGCAGGCGGCGGTGCCGCCGACCAGTCCGGCGGTGTCGCGGGCGATCATCAGCTCCTCGTTGGTCGGCACGACCATGGCGCGGACCGCGCCGGAACTGATCACGCCACCCGCGGAGCGGCCATGCTCGGCGTTGCGGGCGGGATCGAGCTGGATGCCGAGGATCCCGAGCAGGGCGCAGACCCGGGAGCGGACCGCGACCGAGTTCTCGCCGATGCCGCCGGTGAACACCACGGCGTCCAGCCGGCCGAGGGCGGTGGCCAGGCCGCCGATGGTCTTGGCCAGCCGGTAGCAGAACACCTCGATGGCGAGGGCCGCCCGGCGGTCGCCACCGTCCGCCTTCTCGACCAGGGTGCGCATGTCGTTGGAACTGCCGGACAGGCCGAGCAGGCCCGACTGCTTGTTGAGCGCGTCGATGACCTGGGTCGCGGGGATGTCCAGGCGGCCGGCCACATAGCCGATCAGGGCGGGATCCACATCGCCGGAACGCGTTCCCATCACCAGGCCCTCCAGCGGGGTCAGGCCCATGGTGGTGTCGATGCAGCGGCCGCCATGGATGGCTGCGGCGCTGCATCCGTTGCCCAGGTGGGCGGTGACCAGGGCGCTGTCGGCCCGACCCTGGAGCCCGAGCCGGGAGAGGGCCTCCTCGGCGACGAAGCGGTGGCTGGTGCCGTGGAAGCCATAGCGGCGCACCTGGTGCTGCTCGTACCAGGCCCATGGGACCGCATACAGATACGCCCGCTCCGGCATGGTGCTGTGGAAGGCGGTGTCGAACACCGCGACGTTGGGCAGGCCGGCGAACAGCTCCCGGGCGATGCGGATGCCGAGCAGATTGGGCGGATTGTGCAGGGGTCCGAGGGGGAAGCAGGCCTCGATGCCGGCCTCGACCTCGGCGTCGACCAGACAACTCGCGGTGAATCGGGGCCCACCATGGACGACCCGGTGGCCGATGCCGGCCAGACCGGCGCGCAGCCCCTCGTCATCGAGTACCTGGACGATGGTGCGCAGGGCGCGGTCGTGGTCCGCACCGGGGATGGTCCGCTCCTTCTTCACGCCATCCCGCTTCCAGACGAGCCGGGCGCCATCCTGGCCCAGCCGCTCGGCCAGGCCGCTGACCAGTTCGGCCCCGGTGCCGGGATCAATGACCGCGAATTTTGCCGAAGAGGAACCGCAGTTGAGGACCAGGATGCGCATGGGGGGCTCCGGAGGACACCGTCGAGCCTAGGGGGTCTGTCCCCGGGAGGCATCCTGGAGCGGCCCCGTCGGGGGCATCCATGCGCGGCCAGGATGGGTCCGGATACCGGAGCCGGGTATCCTGAATGGTTCCCGGCCCGGAACGAGGCCCTCAGATGCCGATGGAACCGGTCTCGATGTGCAGGTCCGTGCGCAGCTCGACCCGGTCCACCCGGCCGTCCTTGATCCACAGCACCCGGTCGGAGATGGCGAGCATCTCCTTGTCGTGGGTGGCGGAGATGACGGTCACGCCCTTCTTCTTCTTCAGGTCGAGCAGCAGGTGGATGATCTCCAGGCCGGTCTTCGAGTCGAGGTTGGCGGTCGGCTCGTCGGCGAGGATGATCGCCGGATCGTTGGCCAGGGCCCGGGCGATGGCCACCCGCTGCTGCTGGCCGCCGGAGAGCTCGCTCGGCTTGTTGTCGAGCCGGTGGCCGATGCCGACCAGTTCGCACAGGCCGGCGGCCTTGGTCCGCGCCTCGTCGGCGTGGGTGCCGGCGAAGGTCATGGGGAGCATGACGTTCTCGATCGCGGTCATCACCGGGATCAGGTTGTAGCTCTGGAAGATGTAGCCGACCTTGCGGCAGCGCAGCCAGGCCAGCTCCGCGGCGTCGAGCTGGGCGATGTCGACCTCGTCGATGTAGACCTGGCCGCTGGTCGGCCGGTCGAGCCCGCCGATGGCATTGAAGAAGGTCGACTTTCCAGAGCCGGACGGGCCCATGATCGCCAGGTATTCGCCGCGGTAGATCTCCATATCGACGCCGCGCAGGGCGTGGACCGGCTGGCTGGTCTCGGCCTTGTAGATCTTCTTCACGTCGCGGGCGCGCACGATGCAATGGCGGCCCTGGGCATAGGCCGCATGCTTGGGGTTGCCCTGCGGATCCCAGGTGCCGTGGTCGCCGGCCGGAACGGGTTCGCTCATGGTCGCCTCAGTAGGTGAGCTGGTAGACGGATGCGGACAGGAAGCGGGCCCCGACCGCGAACATCGCGATCAGGCCGGCGCCGCAGGCATAGCCCGCGAAGACGACAGGGGCGTATTGGCGCCAGTTGTCGGCGCCGAAGCGCGGGGCCATCACGTAGCGCCCGAACAACGCGCCGAGCATCTCGATCACGAGCATCTGCGGGATCGAACCGCCAAGACCCTTGATCACCCCGTACAGGAGCAGCACCGGCAGGCCGAAGGCCGCAAGCACCGCGTACACGCCCAGGCCGACCGCTGCGCCGGCGCCGATGAGTTCCGGATGGATGGCATCCAGGAACGGGCTGTAGCCCCCGGCGGTGGAACTGAACACCACGCACTGGTTGCGGGCATTGAGCTCCCAGATCTCCTGGGCGTAGGGATAGACGGGACTGGGGATCGGACCCAGGGACCAGATGAACTGGCCGTAGACCAGGGAGAGCAGGAAGACCAGCGGCACGGTCAAGGCCGACAGCTTCCAGATCGACCGGAACGAGCATCCGACCAGTTCCGCGGAGCGGTAGTTCACCGTGTCCTGGCCGTAGTCGTGCATCGGCACCGGCAGCAGCCAGACATCGATGCCCTTGTAGCCGGAGAAGATGAAGGCGAGCTCCTTCACATACGGGATGTGCAGGGCCTGGCCGACCAGGCCTTCGAGCCGGGCGGTGACGTAGCTGACCAAGGGGGTGTAGACGAAGGCGAAGAAGAGCAGGACCCAGAGCAGGTAGTTGCCGTCGAACTTCCAGTCCACCAGCCAGCCGCAGATCACGATGTAGAGGATGGAGCTGATGATGTAGGTGAAGACGACCAGCCAGTTGGCGATGTCGCCGCGGCCCTTGCGGTCCACTTGGACCGCCCGGGCATCGACTCCGGCGTCCAGGCCGCTGCGGGCCTGGCGGAGACCGGAGATGCATTGCCACAGGCCGATCAGGGCCACGGCGGCGGCCAGGCCGATGCCGAAGCTCATGTAGAAGTCGAGATTGTTGCTGAACAGGATCTCGGGGGTGCGCTGGCCCGGGCGCCAGGTGGTCAGCCAGCCGAAGTGGTGCAGGGCCGGGTTCAGGGCCAGGGTGATGAGCACCGCGATGAAGGCGCCGAGCACGCCGAAGAACGGCAGTGCCATGCCGAGGAAGAAGTTGGACGGATCGAACGAGATGCCGGTCGGGGTCGCCGGCAGCAACCCCTCGGTGTTGACCGAGGTGTCGAGCCAGGGGATCGGGACGATGCGCACCGGCTCCTGCAGGCCGAGGGCGTTCGACAGGATCGGCACGCCCATGTAGAGGAAGCCGAGCCCGAGGCCGAGCACGGTGCCCACCGAGAAGCAGCGCCAGCGCCAGCCTTCCTTGCCGGACTGGTTCTCGGCCAGGGCGGTGACGCCGGCGACGCCCAGGGGCGCCATCGGGAATGGCAGCTTCTCCACGTCGCTCGCCACCCGGAACAGGCCGTAGCCGAGGATGAGCTGGTCGATGCGGCCGATGATCATGCCGACGAAGACCAGGATCAGGGGGACGAACCATTCCCACATGAAGAAGTTCTGCTGGTCGAGCACCGCCATGTCGGTGGGCGCGTACCAGTCCGGGAACATCTCGGTCAGTCCGTACGATCGCGCCGCCTCCGACTGGACCAGGAACTGGCGCCAGAAGAAGTTCTGCATGGGCGACGACACCAGGGTGCCGACCATGGCGAACATGATGAAGATCTCGGCCGGGCGCAGCCCCGAGCGGGCGCGCTTGGCCATCTCCAGGAAGAGGATGACCGTCACCCATTTGGCGGCGGGTCCGATCGACTCGCCGACCATCAGGGACATGTACATGCTCGCCGGAAGCATGACCAGGCCGACGAACACGGCGCCGAGCACGGTGCGCCAGCCGAAGCCGTCCTCGAAGGTGGAGGGGGCCTGGACCAGGTCGCGGTACTGGGCCAGCTCCTTGTCATGCAGGACGCTCATGCCTGGCCTCCGTGGTCCGTCCCGCGGTAGCGGTCCTGGACCTCCGGGGAGAGGGTGCGCCAGACCAGGAACTGCAGACGCAGGTCCTTGATGAAGGCGTGGTTGGCGCGCAGCCAGTCGCCCCGCTGGCCACTGAGCATCTCGAGATGCATGCGCACGGTCATGATCCCGCGCATGTCGCTGGGGGCCAGCTCCAGGCGCAGGCGTTGGCTGATGCCGAGGTCGAAGGGCGCCAGCCAGATGCGGGCGGTGACCGTGGGCCGGGGTCCGTCCTCGATCCGCGCCTCACCGGCGGTGAACGAGCCGGCGCTGGCCTCGCTATGGACCTGGAAGTGGTCGCAGATGAACGCCGCGACCCCCCGCGCATCCATCTCGGGCACGGTGAAGGGCAGGTCGCAGGTGATCAGGTCGCCATCCGGGGTCGGCAGACGGAAGTCCGAGGTGCCGCCCGGGGTGGCCGCCCGGCTCGCCATCCAGGCCGGATAGAGCGCCGAGGCGAGCACCGTGGCCATCACCAGGAGGATCGTGGCGACCGCGGTGAACGAGGAGTAGTTGAGGTCCGGCTGGGCCACCCAGCCCTGGGCCGCGGCCACCCCCAGGGCGGCGACCACGAGCTGGGCGATGATGTAGCCGCCCATGCCGCCGATGATCGCATAGATCGCAGCCTCGACCAGGAACAGGGCCCCGACGTGGATCGGGGCGAGCCCGAGGGAGGCGTAGACGAAGATCTCCCGGCCGCGTTCGGCCACCGAGTTGAGCATGGTCGAGAAGATGATCAGCCCGCCGAGGATGAGGGGGACGAGCACCGCCCCGAGGCCGCTCACCGACAGACGGTCGACGGCGGTGACCATGGTGGTCTCGCCGGCGGCGCCGACGCGCAGGGTCAGGGCGATCTCCTGGGCGATCTCCTCGGACAGGGTCATGGGATCCACGGCCCGGCTGCGTGGCACGACCGCGAGAGCGCGCAGGGTGCCGCCCAGGTCACGCACCACGGATTCATGGACGAAGGCGCAGACGCCGGGTGGCAGGTGGATCGGGGTGGTCGATTCCGGCGATGTGACGCCGGTGCCGTCCATGGCCTCGATGCGCTTCTGCTCCTCGAGCTGCTTGGGATCGAGGGCGTCCGGCGCGAGGGGCGTGACGAGCTCGCCGCCCAAGGTCAGCGCCCCGCCCATGGCCTCCGGGTCGAAGGTCCCGGCGCGCAGCGGGATGCCGCGCAGGAGGACCTCGTCGCCGGGCTGCACGCCGAGCTGGCCGAGGATCTCCGGCGGAAGGTAGACCCAACCCCTGGCGAGGCCGGTCGGCGCATCCGCGCCGCCCTGGCGGAGCAACGGGGCCACCCGGGCCGGTTCGCTCGCGGACAGGCCGACCACGCCGGAGAGGGCCGCGCTGCGGCCGCCGGCGGTGACCGGCACCCGGGGACTGGATTCCGCCACCGGCTGGATCCAGCGCAGCGGGGCGATCTCGGCGCGGTCGCCCCAGCGTTCCTGAAGACGGGTGGTGACCGCCTCCTGGAGCGGCCCCCAGCCGTTCTGGCGGACCAGGACGCCCTGCCAGGGCGGCACCGAGTCCTGGCCCAGCCGCTGGACGCCGGTCGCCGGGCTGAACGAGGCGAAGGTGAGGAGGATGAAGGTCATCAGGCAGACCGTGAGCCAGGTCAGCAGCGTGCGCAGGGGTCGCCGGCGCATGTTGGAGATGCCCAGACCGACGGTGGCGAACAGGGTGCCGAGCCGGCTCACATCCGCCTGGTGGACGCCGGCGCCCTCCTGGCGGATGTGCTTCATCTCCACTTCGAAGCGGTTGTAGATCACCACGATCACCCAGCCGGAGACGAGCAGGATCATGAAGGCGAGGAAGATGACCGCCGGGGTCGTGGCGATGTCGAAGGCCGGGTGGAGCGCGTAGAAGAAGAGGAAGACCAGGCCGAACACCGCGCCGAAGCCCCCGACCCGGCGCCCCACCGTGTCGCTCGCGAGGATCAGGCGCTCGACGATGACGGAGAACGGCAGGGTGAAGAGGAGGAGCACCACCAGGCCGACGACCACATCATTGGCCGTGGAGAGCACCCGGGGATAGACCCGGGTGCTGATCGCCCAGGAACCCTGGGCCAGCCCTTCGGCCCGGGCATGGTCGCCGGACAGGGCGGCGGCGCTCGCCGACTCGAGCAGGCGCTGGGCCTGGGCGTGCAGCGCCACCAGGCTGTCCGAATCGATGCCGCTGCGCCGCTGCTGCTCCATGCGCTGGTCGTTCAGCGTCCACATGTCGGCGGCGGTCTCGAGGGCGCTGTGCCGCGCGAGCAGGCCGGGGGAGATGCCGATGAAGCGGCCCTCGCGGTCCGGGTCGGGCCGGCCGAGGATGAGCATCCGGTTGCCGAGCTTGTCGGCCCCGGCGGCGAAGCGCAGTGGCATCATCTCGGTTAGGATCCCGACCTGGCCGTCGGCGGACTCGACGCTCCCGTAGAGCGGCATGGATTCGCGGCTCGCCGCGAGGGGGCGCACGCTCGGCATGTAGGCGAGGAGCCGCGGGTCGAAGGCGCCATGCACGCGGCTCGACACCCCGTCGAACAGCTTCCCGCGCACATTGGTCACCTTCTTGCCGAGGCTGAAGGTGAACGACAGGTCCTTGCTCGGTGACTGCTGGCCATGGGTCATCAGCGCGGAGCGGATCCGGCCATGGTCGTCGAACTGGTAGGAGCGGATCGGCAGGTTGCCGTAGCCTTCGGGCCGGGTCCGCATGATGAACGGGACGATGTCCTCGCCGAACAGGTCGCCCCGCCGGGTCTCGACACCGGACACGTCCCCGAACCACTCCCCACGCGAGGTCCAGCCGAGGAAGCTGAGCGGGAATGGTGCGCCGCGCACGCCGCTCTTGGACCCCACCGAGCGCTGTTCCATGGCCAGGGTCGGAACCGTGAAGCGGCTCCGGTCCATCTTCTGGGCCATCCGCCGTGCTCCCCACTCGGGCAGGTCGATCCACCGGCGCAGGAAGGCATCCATGCCGCGCACCTGGCGGTCGAGACGGGCGAGGTCCAGGCGCGCATCCGCCGGGCTGCCGTGGCGTTGCCGGCTGTCGCCGGTGGTGGAAATGGTCACCGACCAGATGAACGGCCCGGTGAACGCGGCCTCATGCTGGTAGTCGGCCGTCCACCATGAGCCGGTATCGTTGGGGATCCGGAATGGAGCTGGATCGCAGGCCGCATCCGGATCCGCACGCAGGATGGCCGCTGCCACATCCCCGGCGACACTGTGGATGCCGTTGACATCCCGCTTCCAGCTCTGGTAGGCCCCGAGCCCGAACGGTGCCCAGCGTTCGCCGCCATCCGAGAGGTCGAAGGCGACCAGTTGCTGGCACTGCACGGCGGTCAGGCGGGTACGCAGGGCGAGCAACGAGCCGTAGTCCCCGACCCGGCGCAGGTGGTGGTCGCGCTGGGCGGCGGCCATCAGGGCGGCGGTGGCGGCCAGGCCCTGGGCCATCCGGGCCTCGTCAGCGGTCAGCGGACGATCCCCTTCGAGCTTGAGCTGGAGCGACCGCCAGGCCCGCTGGCCTTGTTCCGCATCGTCGAGGATCTGCCGGGTTGCGGGCGACAGGGCGGCGGTGGAGCCGCGCGGCTTGAGCCGTTCGCGGAGCCGCTCCAGGGCGGGCATCAAGCGGTCCGCATGCTCGGCCACCGCCAGGGAGAGGATGCGGGCGGGCAGGGTCTCCGATGCGGGTCCCTTTTCCACCACCAGGGAGTCTTCGCGCCACTCCAGTTCCGACATGGCCGCATGCAGGCGCTCGCGCAGCCCGGCCGGATCCCCCCCGCCCGCCTCGGCGAGGAGCGCGCGCCGGGCTGCCTCGGCGCCGTCGGCCAGGTTGGTCGAGTGGTTGCGGACCTGGAGCAGGCGGTCGTCATCGGCTTCGGCGATGCCGGAGCGGTCGCGATCCGTCATCAAGGCGCCGGCGATCTCGCGCAGTCCGCGGAAGGCCTCGCCGCGACCCCCATGGAACACGGCGACCACGGTCCGGCCGGCCGGGGCTGCGGCGAGGGAGCGCACCACCTCCAGGAGCAGGGCCGCGTTCCAGGCGCGGTGCGCACCCGGCCCGGGAATGCCGCCGTTGGCCTCGTAGCCGGCGGCGAGCAGCATCGCCTCGCCGGCCTGGTCGCCGGATGCGGCCCGACCGGGGATGATGGCCACGACGCTGGTGGCAGACCGGCTTTCCCAGACGACCAGCGAGCGCACGGCAACGGTGCCGGAAAGCCCGGCGGGGAGCGTGGCGATGAAACGCGGGAACGGCAGGGACGCCGGCACCGACAGGGCGGCCAGGCGGACCCGGTCCGGGGTGCCCGTGATGATGACGGCGGACGCACCGAGGTTGGCGGCCCGGGTCCAGCCCTCGCGGGAGGAGGCATCCAGCACGACCACGGCGCCCGCAGGCATGCCGTGCAGGGCCGTGAAGCTGCCGTCTCCACCGTGGAACAGGGGGCCGCGCAACTCCTCACCGCCGGTGCCGGGTGTGGCCGCCAGGTTGGGAGCCAGGGGCGTCAACGGGATGACCGAGCCGTCGGCGGCGGTCAGGGTGCTGCCGTGGTCCACCGGTACCGAGACGGTGGTGACCGTGGCATGGACCTCGACCCCCATGCCTGCCAGGCGGCCGGCGATCCACGCCGCGGCGCTCGCCGCGCCCGGCTGGCCCTGACCGCGGTCGGAGATGGCGGTCAGGATCGCCGCATCGGCGGCGATCCGGGGCGCATCGAGATCCGCGGCGGCGGCTCCCTGGAGGGTGGCGAGGATGGCGAGGGCCGCGAACCAGCGGCGGAGGACGATGCGCATGCTCACTGCTCCACCCGCATGGCTTCGATCGGATGCATCCGGGCCGCGGTGAGGGCCGGGATCAGGGCGCCCACCACCGCCAGTACGAGCCCGGCGCTGACCGCCGCCAGGGCGGTCAGCGCGAGGTCGCCGGCGGGGAAGGCCGACCAGAAGGCGCCGCCAAAGCGCAGGCCGGCCTGGAGGAGGACCAGGGCGACGCCGACCACCAGGCCGAGCAGCGATCCGACCATGCCCAGGAACACGGATTCGACCAGGAAGGTGCGGAGGATGAAGCCGTCCGGGGCGCCGAGGCACTTCATCGTCGCGATCTCGCGGAACCGCTCGGTCACCGCCATCATCATGGTGTTGACGATGCCGACGACGCATACCAGAAGGGAGAGCCCCACCAGGGCGATGGTGCGCAGGGAGCCGGCCTCGGGATCGAAACCGACGGCGGCGAGGGCGGTCGCGGTGGCCTCCTGGTCAACCCGGCGGTCAAGATCGGCGGCGAGGGCGGGGGCGGTGTCGCCGGAGGCCTCGAGCGCGGTCCGGACCTGGCCCGCCACCGGACCGGAGGCGTCCGGCTCCAGGGTGGAACGCAGATCCATGCCCTTGGTCGGGCGGGCGGCGGCGAAAGCCGTGGCGGCGATGGCGCGGGTGCGGTCGCGGCGGAGCTGGTCCGCCAGGGCCCGGCGGTCGCCGCCGAGCAGCATCTGCCCCAGGGGCAGGCCCGCCCGGCCGGGATCGAGATCGATCCCGCCGTCGGCGACGGCCCCGGCGACGGCGGCAGCGCCACCGGCGGCGGCCACCTGGGCCAGGCGGCGCGTTTCGGCGGCGGCGCCGGCGGCG
>CAMCAC010000054.1 GCA_945872305.1 Candidatus Kuenenia stuttgartensis
AATATCCCCTCCCCCCTCCCCAGCCCCAACACCCGATGATCCAAACCCCCAAAGGCTCCCGGCTCCACATCGGCATCTGCGGCCGCCGCAACGCCGGGAAGAGCGCGCTCATCAACGCCCTCGCCGGGCAGCAGGTGTCGATCGTCTCGCCGGTGGCCGGGACGACCACGGATGCGGTGGAAAAAGCCATGGAACTGCTGCCCCTGGGGCCGGTGCAGCTCATCGACACCGCGGGACTCGATGACGAGGGCGACCTCGGCGCCCAGCGGGTGGCGCGGGCGCGACGGGCCATGGACCGCTTCGACATCGCCCTGGTCGCGGCCCCGGCGGATGCGTGGGGAGAGGCGGAGGACGCCCTCGCCGCGGACCTGCGGGCCCAAGGCCGGGCGGTGGTCCAGGTCCTGACCCAGAGCGACCGCATCGCCCCGGAAGCGCCGCTGCTGGAGCGCCTGCGCGCCGCCGGCGCGGTGGTCGCCACCAGCGCGGTCACCGGCGCCGGGCTTGGCGATCTGCGCGCCGCCCTGGTGGCGGCGGCGCCGGAGGGCTGGATCGATCCGCCGGCCCTGGTCTCGGACCTGCTGCCCCCGGGCGGGCTCGCAGTGCTCGTGGTGCCCATCGACAAGGAGGCGCCCAAAGGCCGCCTGATCCTGCCCCAGGTCCAGACCATCCGCGACCTCCTCGACCACGACCAGATGGCCGTCGTGGTCAAGGAGCGGGAACTCGCGGACTGCCTGCAGCGCCTGGGCCGGGCCCCGGACCTGGTGGTGACGGATTCCCAGGCCTTTCTCAAGGTGGTCGCCGACGTTCCGACGGGCGTTCCGGTGACCTCGTTCTCGATCCTGATGGCCCGCCACCGCGGCGATCTCGCCAGTTTCGTCGAGGGCGCCGCAGCGATCGACCGCCTGCGCGCCGGCGACCGGGTCCTGATCAGCGAAAGCTGCACCCACCACGCCATCGGCGACGACATCGGCCGGGTGAAGATCCCCCGCTGGCTCGAGCAGTACGCCGGCGTCCCCCTCGCCATCCAGGTCTGCGCCGGCCACGATTTCCCGGACGATCTGACATCCTACCGGCTGGTGATCCACTGCGGCGCCTGCACCACCAACCGCCGCCAGGTCCTATCCCGCATCGCCCGCTGCCGCGCCGCCGGCGTCCCGATCACCAACTACGGCGTCGCCATCGCCAAGACGATGGGGATTTTGGAGCGGGTGCTGGAACCCTTCCCAGGCATGGCAGCACCGTAACGATTCCGGGCGCTTCGATCCGGGCGCAGAGACGCAGAGCAGCGCAGAGGACGCAGAGGACTGCCACCCAGCCCACCTCTGCGCCCCCTGCGGAATCTCTGCGTCTCTGCGCAAGCCCGCCGCAGGCGTCATGGACCGAAGGCGTCACAGACCGAAGGCGTCACGGACCGCGGGCGTCATGGATTCACCGCGGATGCAGCACCCAGCCGTCGCCGCGTTGTTCCGGGCGCAGGTTCCACAGCGTGGCGATGTAGGCGGTCAGGGCTGCGGTGCTGATGCGGTCCGCCCGCAGGGTCAGGGGCGGCAGGGTGCTGGGATCGACCTCAGGGGCGAAGCGCAGGCCCGGCTGGCCGCGGCGGTGCAGGGCGGCGGTGATCGCCTCCACCGCGGTGACGGGATCGGCATCGGTGAGGTCGATGCCGAGGTCCGGCGCCTGCGCGCCGACCGCGCCGACCGCGCGCAGTTCGCAACCGCCGCGTGGGCGCTGCACGAGCAGGTAGCCGCGCTCAGCGAGCTCGCGGGTGCCGAGATCGGCGCCGCTCGGGGCACTGGCGGCGGCGGGCTCGGTGGTCATCAGGCCGAATCCGGGCAGCGGGCCCTGCACATCCAGCGCCACCGCGCGCTGCACGCTGACTCCCACGCCGATGGTCACCGGCAGGCCCAGCTCCTGGCGCAGGAACGCCACCCAGCCCTCCAGGTCGGCGCGGTAGCCGAGTTCGCGCAGGGCCTCGGCGGGCAGCTCCTGGTCCCAGGGCCAGGCCGGGCTCGCCACCGCGTCGCCGCGGGCGAGCATGGCGGCACGCCACGCGCCCACCGTGGCCGAGGGTGCCAGGGCCGGCAGCGGCGCCGGCAGCCGGTTCCAGGCCTCCTGGCGCTCACGCCGGGCCGCGGCGGCCTGGTTGACCAGATCCGCCAGCGACTCGGTCGGCGCGCTCTCGCCGGCAGGCCAGACCTGGCGCGGGCTGCGGATCAAGCGCTGCAGCGGCTCATCGCCCGCGGCCCAGGCGCGCAGGCGCTCGCTGGTCCAGTGGCCGCGCTGGCCGGCCAGGGGATGGCTGATCAGGTCGTAGGCATCGAGGTCCGGTGTGCGCCGGTCGAGCTGGCGCAGGAGCATGGCCAGATGCTCGGGGTCCTCGCACCAGCCGTCGATGAGCGCGGCCAGCGACTCGGGTTCCAGGCGCGGCACGAGGTCGCGCAGGGTCGAGGCCAAAGGATGCGGTCCGACGACGGTCGTCGTCGGCACGGCCGCGACCGGGGCGCTCAGGTCCACCATCCGGTCGGGCAGGGCGAACCAGGGGCCGTCGCCCTGGCGCACGATCGCGCCGGGCCAGGTGACCCGGCCGGTGCCGGTGACCCGCAGCGGCACCAGCACCGGCTCCTGCTCCAGGGCGAGGGACAGGCGGGTGCCGGCGCCACCGTTCCGGGCCGCCGCGGTGGCGGTGGTGCCGATCGGATGGACCGTCATCGGCCACGCGTCGAGGGCGGCGAGCAGGTCCGCCGCATCGCGGGCCGGATGCGGATCGCCGGCGCGCAGGGCGCGGGCGTGGAGCACCGCCTCGGGCACGGGCCACCGCCGCCGGCGCTCCTCGATCAGCAGGGCGCTGTGGTCCGGGCCCGGGGCCGGGTCGACCAGGGCCGGCAGGACCAGGTCGATCTGGTCCGGGCGCGCACCGCTGGTGGCGGGACGGATCACCAGCAGGGTCGGCCGGCCCGGTACCAGGAATTCGCCTGCGGCCTCGTAGCCATCGGCGCCGAGCTGCCACAGGCCGATCTCGGGTGCGCTGGTGGGCTCCGGCCACGCCGGGCGCGGGCCCTGGATGGTCAGGTCGAGATCCAGCAGCGCCCCGGGCGCCGCGGTCAGGGCGAAGTCCGCCCCTGCGACCCCGGCCCAACGCGCACCGGCGGACGCTTCCAGCTCCGGACCCCCGGCGATGCGGATCGGGCTGGCGGTGGCGGCGCCGGCGGGCGGGATCAGGTCCAGGAACAGGGCCTTGGCCAGGGGATCGCGCCAGGGCAGGCCGGTGGCGCGGGCGCGCAGCCGTTGCTCCGCATCGGCGTCCTCGGCCAGGCCGGCGGCATCCAGGGCGAGGGCGAGGTCGACTTCGTCCTCGGCGGCCAGGGCCTCGGCGCGGACCGCGTGCCACAGGTCGCGGCCTTCGCGCCAGCCTTCGGCCAGGGCGGTACCGGCGGCCAGGATGCGGTCGCGGGTGGCGGTCATCACCACCCCGCGCAGGCGCGGCCCGGCCAGGGGCAGGCCCAGACGGCGGGCGCGGGCGGCGAGCCAGTCGCCCAGGGCGCCATCCGGCAGATCGTTCAGGCCGCCGGCGGACTGGCCGAGCCGCACCGCCACCAGGCGCACCACCTGGGCCGCCGGCGACTGGTCGAGCTGCGGCCAGATCTGCGCGAGGCTGAGTCGGCGCTGGGCATCCTCGTCGGCGTACAGCCAGGCCTGGGCGGCGCCGTAGCCACCGATGGAGCGGTCGAAGGCCAGCACCTGGGCGCGGCGGGCGGCGGCGTCGGGCCAGGCCCGCACCAGCACCTCGACCAGGGATCCGACCGGCACCGGCTGCGGCAGGGGCACGCGGCCATCGGCGCCGGCAATCAGGCGCAGGCGCTCGCGGATGGGCACGCCGGGGCCGGCCACCGCCACCGGGACCTCCTCCTCGACCCGGTCGCCCGCGGCGGCGGCGGCCACCCGCACCCGGGCCAGGCGGCCGAGACGGTCCGCGACCCGGACCACCGCGCCGTCGGCGGCGGGCGCCATGAGATCCACCGGCAGCACCACCCGGCGGCCGGGCTCGGCGCTGATCGTGCGCGGACCGTCCGGCAACTCGATGCGGATCGCGGCGGCGCTGGCGCCGTGCTGCACCGCCTCGATCCCGGCCTCGATACGGTCGCCGGCCACCAGCACCGGCGGCAGGCGCAGATCGATCCCCACCGCGCGCCGGCTGGCCAGGGTGGTCACCACCTGGCCGACCAGGACCCCGGGCGAGGCATCCGCCACCCGGGCGGTCAGGCGGTAGTCGCCGGCCTGGGCCGGCAGCGGCAGCAGCACGCGGCAGGTGCCGTCGTCGCCGCTGCGGGCGTCGGCGATCCACGCGATGGTGGGATCGCCTTCGGCGACCAGGGGCGACGGCGTTTCCGCCCCGCCACGGGCAAGGTAGCGGCCTCTGCTGCCGCCATGGCGGCTGCTCATGCCCATCTTCGCCCCGCGCTGCCCATCCTCACCCGGCTGCCATGCGTCCACGATGCTGCGCCACAGGGTGGCGGCGATCGTCGGCGGGACCTCTGCGGGCGCGCTCACCAGGCCGAACGGGCGGCGGTAGTCATGGAACCAGCGCCATAGGTCCGGGGTGCGGTCCTCGGCGATCTGGTACACCCGGCGATCCACCGCCCCAAGCACGATCTGCGCCCCGGACACCGGGCGGCCCTGCCAGTCGCGCACCCGCACGGTGGCGGCGACGGTGGTGCCGGGCCGCGGCTCCGCCGCCTCGACGGCGATCTCGACCGTGAGCAGGCGGTCGATGGGATCGACCTGCAGTTCCTGTGGCGGCGTGCGCACGAAGCCCTGGCCGGGCAGCCACACCACCGCCTGGAGATGGCTCACCGGGCCCCAGCCCGGCGCCACCGCCAGGGCGCGGGTGGCGCCGGCGGCGGGCAGCGGACCGGCCTGGACCGCGATCAGATCGCGGGCGCCGACCAGCAGCAGGGCATCGCGTTCGGGCAGCACGCAGCCCACCGCCACGCCCAGGGTGTCGCCCGGGCGCAGGCGGGTGGTCAGCGGCTCGCAGCGCAGGTCGCCGGTGGCCGCGGCGCGGGCGGTGATGCGCAGGGGCAGCCGGCGTTCCGCCCGCTCGCCACCCAGCACCGGACAGGACACACGCAGGGCGGTGGCGCCGATGTGCTCGGCACCGATCACCAGCAGGATCTCGCGCTCATCGTCACCGCCGGCCACGCTCCAGCGGTCGCCCAGGACCTGGCCGGCCTCGTCCACCAGTTCGGCATCCAGGCGCGCACCCGTGGGCATGCGGCTGTGCAGCCGGACCGCCATGCCCGGCGCCGCCTGGTCGCGGTCCAGGGTGGCGGTGAGCGGGAACGGGAACACCCCGGCCACCACCGCGGTGCGGGCGGTCCACCATCCGTCGTGGCGGAATTCGCAGACCACCTCGTAGGCCAGTTCGCGGCCGGGCAGGGTCGGAATGCGGACGGTCGCCTCGCCGGCGAGATCGCTGCGTACCGGCCCAGGCTGGGCCAGGGGCACCTCGGCCCCGACCGTGGTGATCCGGCAGGCCACCTCGACCCCGGCCAGGGGCATGCCGCCGCGATCGCGCAGACGCACCGTCACCGGCACCGTCTCGCCTGCCGCGACCTGGGCGGGGATCGGCGCGAACGACCAGTGCAGCGGCGGCAGGGCCAGGCGCTCGCAGGTCGCCAGCGGCAGATGCCGACCGTCCAGCAGGAGTTCGACCGCGCCCTCGGCGGCGCCCGGCGGCAGGACCACGGCCCCATCGGCGATGCCCTGGGCCGACACCGGCAGCGTGCCGGACCACAGCCGCTCACGCGCCACGGTGACCGCCACCGCCACGCTCGCCCCGGCCATGCGGAACGCCTGGCCGTCGGTCTCGCGCAGCAGCGCCGCAAAGCGCAACGTCTCGCCCGGGCGCACCAGGGGCTTGTCGGCCCAGGCCACCGCCTTCAGGGTCCAGGCGTCGCCGGGCTGGCCGGCAAGGCGACGGATCTCGTCGCCGCCGGCCCGCGGCAGCAGCGCGCGGCCGGTCCAGGTGCGGCCGATGAGCGCCGCCGGCAGCCGCCACACCGCCACGCCGTCGGTGCCGCTGACCACCGCCGCGGTGGCGGCGAACGCGGGATCGCCCATCGCCGCCGCCTGCCCTGCGGCGATACCGGCGGCCTCGTCGGCCTCCTGGCCCGGGGCGCGCACCGCCTCGTCGCGGACGCCGAGATAACCCTGGCGGTAGCCCGCCCGCCAGGCCGGGCCCGCCGCCAGCCACGCCGGCCCGGCGCTGGCGGCGGCATCGCGCACCAGCTCGACCTGCACCGTCACCGGCTGCCCCGCCAGGCCGCGGCCGTCACGGCGATCCACCGTCCACAGCAGCACCGCATCGCGGGCGGTGATCGCCTCCAGGTCGGCCTGGGCGACGCGGAACGAGCGCAGCACCGCCACCGGGCAGCCGCGGGCCTCGGCCACCACCACATAGCGGCCCTCGTCCAGACCCGCCAGGCGGACCCGCTCCGTGCGCGCCTGTCCGAGTCCGGACCAGTCAGCAAACACGGTCTCGGCCACTGTCGTCGCCGGCGGCAGGTCGGCGGCATCGGGCCGCTCCGCCAGACGCCGCCAACGCGCATCGTCCGCGATCCGGTGCAGGCTGAGCCGGTGCCGGCCGCGGTGCTCGCTGACCAGGTCGATCGCCACGGTCTGGCCCAGCGGCACCACCGTCTCGGGCAGGCGGATCTGCAGGCCGTCCCAGGTGGTGGCCAGGGTCCAGCGCGCGTCCTGGGCCTCGCTGTCCGGGGATTCAACCCCGATCTCCTCTGCGATGACCACCTCGGCCCGCCGCTCGGCCGGTCGCAGCAGGTTGCCCAGTCCGCGCCGCCCGAGCCCGGCGTCGGCGGCCACCACCGCCGCCGCGGCGCTGGCGGCCTCGGGCATGGACCGGGCCAGGGCGTCAAGGCGGGCATCGAGGGTCGGATAGGCCCACAGCGGCAGCCCGTGCGGCGCGCGCCGGCGCAGCTGCCAGGCGCGGAGGTCGCGGAAGGCGGTGACGCCGGCCGTGCCCGACGCGGCCCACAGCGGCTCGGCCAGGGCGGCCGCCGCCAACGGATCGTATTCGTCCAGGAGCAGGCGCACCGCCGCCAGCCGCACCGGCGGCTCGGCCTGGGCCAGATCGGGCAGCTCGCGCCGGCCATGGGCGAAGCGGGCCAGGTCGAGCAGCACCGCGGGCATCGCCAGCGGCAGCACCGCGCCCTCGCGCCGGGCCATCGCGCCGCCGCTGGCGAGCAGCGTCTCGATCTCGCGCAAGCGCTCGCCGCGCTCTGACCACGCGCCGCCAGCGCGGCCCTCGTCGCTGTCCTCGACCAGCCGCGGCGGCAGCACGCCGCTGTACAGGCGGCCGTCAGCGTCGATCAGGCCCTGCCACTGCGCCTGCACGCCCAGGGCCACCACCTCGGCCGCCACCGCCGGGACCTTGTCGGCCCACGGCAGGTCGCGCAGCAGGGTCTGCGCCGCGGCGCGTTCACCGCGCTGCAGCAGCCCACGCACCAGCGCCAGCCGGGCGCGGTCGTGGCGGGTGCCATCCGCATCCGGCCGCGCCAGCACCTGGGTCAGCACCCCCTGGGCCGCGAGGATCTCCCCCGCCACCGCCAAGCGCTCCAGCCGCGCCTGCAACGCCGCATCGTCCTCGCGCATCGCCGCCGGTGGCGGCGTCTGCTCCTGGCAGGCGGCAAGGAGCAGGACGGCGACGGCAAGGAACGGGCGCATGGCGGGTGAACGCTCGGCGGGGGCGGGCGTTCAGGAACGGGAAGGGGGGAGGGGGCGGTGCGGATACGGAGTGGGTTGGTGGGAAACCTCGGGCCGCTGCCACCTCCGGCACACCACCAACCCACCCCATTCACGACGCCCCCCTCCCTCCTCCCTCCTCCCCCACCCTCAGACCGGCGTCACGCCCTTCTTGAGGACGATGTTGCCGTACTTGGCGGTCTCGCCGGTCATGACCACGGCGAAGGCCTTCTTGGCCTGCTCGTAGAAGGCGAAGCGCTCGACGCGCTTGATCGCCGGCTTGGGCTGGACGTGCTTCTCGATGCTCACCCGGTAGGCGGCCTCGACCGCGGGGTCCAGGCTGTCGCCGGGGACGGCCTGCATCATGAACAGGGCCTCGGGCACATACTGGTCGAGGACGAACAGGGGCAGGATCGCATCGAGCAGGACCGGGATGCGCAGGCCGTCGGCGCGCAGGACGCGGCCGTTGAAGGTCTCGCCGGGGAAATGCGCGTCGGCGAGGACGATCTCGTCCCCGTGGCCCATGCGGGCGAGGACGGCGAGAAGGTCGGGGGAGATGGCGGGATGGATGCCTTTGAGCATCGCCGCAGCATGCCGGCGTCCGCCGCCCGCCAAGGCGGCATTGGCCGGCGGCGGCGGGCCATAGCATGGGCGCATGCGCCGACTCCTCCTCTCCGCCGCCGTCCTCACCGCCGCCACCGGCTGCACCCTGCGCGAAGGCAACCGCTGGAACGAACCCGCCGCAACGCCGGGCGCGGAATCGGCGACCGCGGCCGCCGCCGTCACCGTCACCGGTCCCAAGGTGATCCTCTTCGCCCCCCTCGCCCTCGGCCCCCTCGCCGAGGTCCACCCCGAGGCGAAGATCCTGTGGGCCTCGGACCTCGCCCTGCGCGTCGATGTCCTCGGCGGCCAGGGCCTGGATGGCCGCTTCAACGAGTTCATCCCGGCAAGCGATGACGCCCAATGGGGTGCCAAGAAGGTCGGCGGCACCCGCGGCACCCACCTGGTGGTCCTGACCCAGGTCCTGGAGTTCGGCAGCAAGACCATCGGCAGCGAGCCCCAGGTCACCGCCACCATCGAGATGCGTGCGGTTTCGGCCGAAGGCAACGTGGTCTTCCGCAAGCGCGGCTTCGGCGAGGCGCCGGATGTCCGTTCGCCCAAACTCCAGGGACCGGCCAACGATCCCCGCTCGAAGGCCGCCTGGGATGCCTGTTCCAATGCCGTCGGCGCGCTCCTGAAGCATCTCGAGGCGGAAAGCGATGATCCGGTCCTCGCCCAGGCGGGGCTGGTGGCCATCACCGTGCGCAGCGATCCCGCCGGGGCCGAGATCATCGTCGACGGCATCTACCGCGGCACGACCCCGATGGAGCTCAAGCTGCCGCCCCGGGTGGTCCAGATGCGCATCGAGAAGGACGGCTGGCTGCCCTGGCAGCGCAATGTGCAGCCCGCCGCCGACATGCGCATCGAACCGGCCCTGGTGCGCACCGACAGCCAGAAGTGACCCGGGCCCCGGGCCGGCTCAGCCGCCCCGGGACCGGACCGCGGAACGGCAGATGCCGACCAGGATCCAGCTCGCCAGGAGCGAGGATCCGCCGTAGCTGACGAAGGGCAGGGTGACGCCGGTCACCGGCATGAGCCGGGTCGCCACCGCCAGATTGAGGAACGCCTGGCCGGCGATCAGGCCGGCGGCCCCGGCGAGCAGCACCCGCGCCATGGGATCCCGGGCGGAGCCCGCCATGCGCAGCAGGGCGACGGCGACCGCCACATAGAGGATGATCAGGAGCAGACAGGCGGTGAAGCCGCCCTCCTCGCCGATCACCGCGCTGATCAGGTCGGTGTGCTTCTCGGGCACCCAGCCCAGGCGGTTCTGGTCGCCATTGGCGAAGCCCTGGCCCAACCAGCCGCCGCTGCCGATCGAGCGCACCGAGCGCTCGCTCTGGAAGCCTTCGGTCAGCTGGTAGTCCTGCGGATTCCACCACGCCTGGAGCCGGCGCCACTGGTAGGCCTTGGGACCTTCCTGGGGCAGGGTGGCGATGCCGGCGGCGATCACCGCGGCGGACAGGACGAGTCCCAGGATCAGGTGGCGGAGCCGCATCCCGGCGGCGATCAGGATCGCAGCGACCATCGGCACCAGGGTGAGGGCGCTGCCCAGGTCCTCGCGGGCGATGAGCGCCGCCGGCACCCCGGCGACCAGCCCGGCGGCGAGAAGATGGCCGAGCCGGCGGGCGTCGAAGCCGGGCCAGGCCGCAAGGCCGGCGACCGCCAGGAGCAGGGCGATCTTGAGCCCCTCCACCGGCTGGATGCGCAGCGGACCGAGGACGATCCAGTTGGCCTGGCCCTTGATGCGCGGCACCAGGGCGCTGCCGGCGAGCACGGTCATGGCCAGGACGACGAGCACCGCGGCGATCCATGCCGGCGCCGGGGTCGAGCGCCACCACGAGAAGGGGACGGCGGCAGCGGCCCAGCCGGCGGCCAGGGCCACGCCGCACCACACGAGCTGCGCCATCGCCTCGCGGCCCAGGCCCAGGGGACGGCCCGGATCCCACACCGCCGAGGCGACCGCCGCCAGACCGATGCCGGTCAGGGCCAGGCAGGCGGCCACCAGGATGCGGCCCGGCAGCGGGTCCGGCGCGGGATCGGGCATGGGCTCAGGGCTGGGGCGGCGCGTCCCGCTGCGTGCGCCGATGGCCGAGCATGCGCGAGAAGTCCAGATAGGCTTCGGGCATCGGGGCCTCGACGGCGAGCCGACGGCCATCGACCGGATGGTCGAGGACCAGACGCACCGCATGCAGCATCAAGCGCGGCGCCACCGGATCGCCGTCCCGCCGCCGGCGGTTGTACACCCGGTCGCCCCAGATCGGACAGGCCATGGCGGCGAGGGTGGTGCGGATCTGGTGCGTGCGGCCGGTGCCGAGCTCCACTTCGAGCTCGCAGCCCCGGGCGAACCGGCGCAGGACCTTGTAACGGGTCACCGCATGCTCGCCGTCATCGCCGCCTTCGACGAAGCGGCGGCGGCCGTCGCGGCCGCGGTCCATGGTCCCGGTGACCTCGGCGGCGTCTGCCACCGGCTGGCCGGCGATCAGGCAGCGGTAGGTGCGCCCGGCGGCCTCGCCGGCGAACTGGGCCGAGAGGATGCGCTGGGCATCCCGGGTCAGGGCCACGCACAGGCAGCCGCTGGTATCCTTGTCGAGGCGGTGGACCTGGCCGATGAACGGGGATTCCTCGCCCTGTTTGCGCAGGATCCGGCGCAGCAGTTCCGGCACGTGGCCACGCTCGCCGGGGCCGCCGAGATCGCCTTGGCGGGTCGGGGCGGACAGCACGCCCGCGGCCTTGTCGACCACCACCAGGGCGTCGTCCCGGTGCAGGATGGTGAGCTGCTTGCCACCCGGGGTGTCGCCATGGCGATGGGCCTGCCAGGCGGCGCGGACCCCGTGGCGCAGATCCACCACCACGGCACCGGCCGAGGCCGCATTGGGTTCACGCACCGGCGTGCCTTCGACCGCCACCAGGCCAGCCAGGACCGCACGCCGGGACTGGACCCGGCTGATGCCCACCAGGTCGGCGACGGCGGCGAAGAGCGGGGACGCGCCGTCCAATGTGCCGGTGTGCAGGCGCCAGGGATCGGTCATGCCTGCACCGTGCCCGGCGGCGGGCGGGGGCAAGCCGCCCGGGGAGCCGGACGGCTCAGAGGGTGAGCGGAAACCCCGACCAAGGGGTTTCTGCGCAAGCTCTCAGAGCTTGGGAAGATCCGGCAGCTTGGGCAGGCCGGGCTGATCGCGGTCGTCCTCGTCCTCGAACGCCTCGATCTTGACGATCTTGGAGGTCGCCGGCTTGCTGCCGCCGACGTGGGTCGCCCCGCCCGGATCGGCCAGCCGGCCACCACTGTCGGATCCGAATTCCTGGTCGTCATCAAGAACCACGAGCAGACCGCTGCGGTTGCCATCCCGGTCCACACGATCGGTGGTCGGCATGGCGTCGCGGATGGCCGTGGTGGGGAACATCGGCGGCGGGGTGAGCATCGGTGGCGGCGCGACCACGGCGGCCGGGGGCGGCGCCAGGATGGGCGGTGGCGGCGCGAGGGGCGGCGGCGCGGGCGGAGCGTAGGTCCCGGTTCCCGTCTGGGTCGCGACCGTGGGCTGGGGAGTCGGGCTGTAGGCGGCGGCCGGCTCCGAAGCCGCCGGAGCGGATCCCACCGACACCGGCCCACCACCGGCGGACCGGGGTTGCCAGCCATGGCTCTGGCTGCCCCCGAGACCCTTGGCCTCGATGTCGAGCTGGTGCAGGGCGAGCCCCAGCGCGACGGTCAGCGAAGGGCCGTTGGCGTCCAGGCTGGTCACATCGTACTTGCTCGGCACCAGGTCGAGACCCGCCATGGGATCGAACACATGGACGGCCCGGCCGAGGATGTTGCCGAGCACCGCGGCGGCGTTGGGCAGCTGGGACGAGCCGCCGGTCAGGACGACCGCGGCGACCTCGGTGTCGAACTGGCCTTCGACGTAGTCGAACGACAGGCGGATCTCGTTGGCGAGGTCCTCGAACGCCGGCATCGCCGCGTCGATCACCTGATCGAGGGCATCGCCGGGGGCGGTCTTGATCGCATCCACCGACTCCGGCGGCTCGTTCAGGGAGCGCGCGATGGCGTCGCTGATCTCGTTGCCGGCGAGGTAGATCTCGCGGGTGAAGAGCACTTTTCCAGCGCGGACGATGGCGATGTTGGTCTTCGAGGCGCCGATGTCGACCAGGGCGGTGGCGCGCTTGTCCTCGTCGCCGCCGACCGGTGGGCCGAGCAGTTCGTAGGCATTGGCCAGGGCGAAGACATCGACATCGATGACCTCGGGCTGCACACCGGCGGCCTTGAGGCTGCCGAGATGGTCGGCGATCAGGCTGCGCCGCACGGCGACGAGCATGACCTGCTGGGCCTGGCCCTTGCCCTCGGGGTCGAGGGGCTGGCAGTCGAGCACGACCTCCTCGGCTCCGAAGGGGATGAACTTGTCCGCCTCGGCGGAGATGTGGGCGCGGAGCGGATCGCCGTCGAGCCGCGGTGTCTCGACCTGGCGGACGATGACCGAGCGCCCGCTGACCGAAGTCACATAGCGGCGGGAGCGGACACCGAGGCGATCAAGCACCTGGCGGACGACGTCGGCCGGATCCTGGTCGGCGACCCGGGCCATGGCGTACCCCTGGAGGGTGATGCGGCCTTTGACCGCCTGCAGCGCCACGGCCTTGACCGCGTAACTGCCGACATCGAGTCCGACCACCGTCTTGTTGGAACCGAACAGCATGGGGCCTCCAAGGGTCAGCGTACTCCGCAACGGGCCGCAGGCAAAGGGTCAGGGCGCGGGCAGCCGGTCGCGCAGGGTACGGGCCTGGCCCAGGTAGTCTTCCAGACCGAAGGAGTTCAGGACCTGGTCGAGCCGGTCCCGGGCCTCCTGGGCGGCCTGGGACCGCCGGCTGGTGGGGGTGCCGGCGGCCTGGATGTCGTCGAGGCGGGTCTGTACGTACTGCTCGATGCCGGCCCAGGTCTTGCGCGCGGATTCCTCGATCCGCCGGTCGAGCACGGCAGCCTGGTCCTCGGTGCGCGGGAAATCCGTGCGCAGCCGGGTCACGCGGGCCTTGGCGTCGGCAAAACGCTCGCTGCGGATCAGGTTCTGGATCTCGATCTCGGCCAGACGGATGGGGTCGCTCGTCACCTGGGCATCGCGGCGGCGCTTCTCACGCTCGAGATCCGACAGGCGCAGGCGGACGCGCTCGACCAGGCGGTGGTGGTCCGCGGCCCAGGCTTCATTCGGACCCGCATCCGGCTCCACCGGGTTGGCGATGAAGGCGGTGGCCCGGGCTTCGAGGTCCAGCACGTCCAGGGCCGGATCGCCCAGACGGCCGAAGTCGGCATCGATGGCCCGGTGGTTGATCTCGACCCGGATCTCGCGCTCCATGCGCTTCAGACGGGGAGTCACCTCGTCGGCCAGGGCGCGCTTGAGGGCCGCCGCCTGGATGGCCTGGGCGGGATCCGCCAGGTCCTTGCTCTGGAGATTGGGCGGATCGCTGGCGAAATCGAGTTCCGGGATGTTGATCACCGTCTCCGCTTCGGCGATCGCCTTGGCGGCGGCGATGGGGTCGCGGCCATCCAGGGCGCGATCCGCGGCGCCGCGCAGGGATTGCGCCGTGGTCAGGGCTTCACGGGCGGTGCGCGCGCGGGGGTCCTCCTTGAGCAGGAAGAACAGGCCGACCAGGAGGAGGATGCCCGCCGCGCTGGCGCCGAGGACGGTCAGGATCAGCCGCAGCCGGGCCCGCCGTGCGGCGATCTCCTCGGGAGTCAGCTCGCGGACCGGCCGGGCCTTGGCCGGGGCGGCGCGGTCGCTGCGCGAACCGCTCCGGCCGCTGGCCGCACCCCGGCGGGAGGACGATGCGGCGGCGCCCCGTCGGGACGATACCGCGGCGGCGCGACCGGAAGCGGCCACGGGAACCATCTCCTCGGTTCCGGGCTCCACCGCATCGCCGACCGGCTCTGGGGCCGGGGCGGGCTTGGCGGCGGGCTGGCGGGTCGAGGCGCCACGGGCGGCGGCGGAACGGCGGGACGGCGGGGGCATGGCATGGGTGTACCTGTGAGCCCGGGCGCTCAACCGGGTCCGCGGCCGGCCCTGGGCGGGGTGTGGCACGCCGTGGCCCGCCCCCCACGCTCCCCCGCCCATGGACTCCATCCTCCTTGCCGCCGGGGTCGCCTTCGTGGTCGCCCTGGGCGCCGGCCGCCTGGCCATGGCCATGGCCATCCGCCTGGGCTTCCTCGACCGGCCGGGCACCGAGGCGCACAAGCAGCAGGCCCGGGCCGTGCCGTATGGCGGCGGCTTCGCTGTCGGCCTGGCCCTCGCCGCCGCCATCGCCGCCGCCGGCGGGGCGCCACGCCACCTGTGGGCGATCCTCGCCGGCGCCGCGGTCCTCCTCGCCATCGGCGCCTGGGACGACCGCCGGGCCATGAAGGCGAAGGTCAAGCTCGCCTTCCAGGGCGTGGTCGCCGCAGCCGTGGTCTGGGGCGGCGACCTCGCCATCGACAGCATGAAATGGGCCCCCGGCCTCGGCCATGTGGCCGCCTGGGTCTGGCTCGTGGCGGTGAGCAACGCCTACAACCTCATCGACCATGCCGACGGCCTGTCCGGCACCGTCGGCGCGATCAGCGCCCTGGTCCTGGTCATCGGCTCGCTGGTCGCCGGCGATGTCCAGGCGGCGGCGGTGTGGGCAGCCCTCGCCGGCGGGCTGGCGGGGTTCCTGGTGTGGAACGCGCCGCCGGCCCGCCTGTACCTGGGCGACGCCGGCTCGATGCCCCTCGGCCTGCTCATCGGCGGCGGGGCGCTGACCGTGACCTATTGGCCCCAGAGCCAGGGCGCCGGCAGCCCGTTCGCCCTCCTCGCCCCCCTGCTGGTCACCGCGATCCCCCTCTTCGACGCCTTCGTCGTGGCGGTGAAGCGCTGGCGGCGCGGCCGGCCGATCATGCAAGGTGACCGCAACCACATCAGCCACCGCCTGCGCCGCCTCGGCCTCGGACCGATGGCCAGCCTGTGCGCGGTCGGCGCCTTGCAGATGTCCCTCGCCGCCGGCGCGCTGCAGCTGCGCACCGCCGACATCGGCCATGCGATGACCACCCTGGCCCAGGCGTTCGGCGTGCTCCTGGCCGTGCTCCTCCTTGAAACCACCCGCGACGACGGCGTCTGATCACGGGGCCGCGGCGACCTCGATCGCCCGCTCCAGGGAGCCGCACACGCAGTCCTCGCCGATCAGCTCGCGCAGGCCGTGACGCTCCAGGTCGGCATAGGGCCGGGTATGGATGTCGGCGATCAGGAAGCGGATGCCGCGCTTGCGGCATGAGACCACCAGTTCGCGCAGGGCGAAGGCCGCACTGACATCGATGAAGGGGACCTGGGGCAGGCGCAGGATCATCGCCCGGGGCTTGGCGCCAAGCTGATCATCCAGATCGCGGATCAGGGTCGCGGCGCCGAAGAAGAACGGGCCGCGGACCTCGAACACCTCGATGCCGGGCGGCACCACGGCGGCGATCGCATCCTGGCTGTCCGTGCCGGTCTGGCGGGCGACCTCGGTCGCCTCGGACATGCGCCGGACGAAGAAGAACATCGCCAGCAGCACGCCCACGATCACCGCCCAGGTCAGGTCGACGAACACGGTCAGGCCGAAGGCCATCGGCAGCAGGAACGCATCGCTGCGCCCCGCCTTCAGGATGTGCGGCCAGTGGCGCAGCTCGGCCATGCCCCAGCAGACCATGAACAGCACCCCGGCCAGGGCCGCCATCGGGATGTGGACCACCAGCGGGGCCGCCACCAGCAGGAAGAGGAGGAGGAACACCCCATGCAGGATGCCGGCCACCGGCGTGCGCGCCCCGGCGCGGATGTTGGTGGCGGTGCGCGCGATCGCCCCGGTCACCGGCAACGCCGCGAAGAACGGGGTGATGATGTTGGCGATGCCCTGGCCGACCAGTTCGCTGTTGGCGTCATGGCGGTCATCGCCCAGGCCGTCGGCCACCACCGCCGAGAGCAGCGACTCGATCGCCCCGAGCAGGGCGAT
>CAMCAC010000055.1 GCA_945872305.1 Candidatus Kuenenia stuttgartensis
ACCGATGCGGTGGCGTTCCTGACGGAGGCAGCGGCCCTGGCGGAGCAGGCGTTGGACGAGGCGCTGCCGGCGGCGGATGCGTGGCCGGCGCGGCTGCACCAGGCGATGCGCTACAGCGTGCAGGCGGGCGGGAAGCGCCTGCGCCCGGCCCTGGTGCTGGCGGCGAGCCGGGCCTGCGGCGGCGCCGATGCGCTGTGCTTCCCGGCCATGGCGGCGATCGAGGCCCTGCACACCTACACCCTGATCCACGACGACCTGCCGGCGATGGATGACGACGATCTGCGCCGCGGGCGGCCGACCTGCCACAAGGCGTTCGACGAGGCCACCGCGATCCTGGCCGGGGACGCGCTGCAGGCCTTCGCCTTCGCCCAGGCGGCGGAGCTCGGCCTGGACGCGGTGAAGATCCTCGCCGAGGCGGCGGGCTCCACCGGCGTGGTCGGCGGCCAGCAGGACGACCTCGACGCCGAGGGCCAGCCCATCGTGCCGGGCCCCGGCGCCCGGGAGCGGCTGGAGCGGATCCACGCCGCCAAGACCGGGGCGCTGATCCTCGCCAGCGCCCGCCTCGGCGCCGTGGCCGCCGGGGCGCGCCCGGCCCAGCGGGCGGCCCTGGATGCCTACGCCCGGGCCATCGGCCTCGCCTTCCAGATCGCCGACGATGTGCTCGACGCCACCGCCGATGCGGTGGCCCTGGGCAAGACCCCGGGCAAGGATGCGGCGTCGGGCAAGCTCACCTTCGTCACCCTGCTCGGGCTCGACGCCGCCCGGGCCGAGGCGTCCCGGGTCCGGGACGAGGCCATCGCCGCCCTGGCGCCCCTGGGTCCGCCCGGGGCGACCCTGGCCGCCCTTGCCCGCTTCGTGGTCGACCGCCGGTCGTGAATCCCGCCGACCGCATCCGCGCCTGGCTGCCCCATGCGGTGGCGGTGGCCCTGGTGGTCGCGGCGGCGGTGTGGCTGCTCGCGGTGGTGGCGCCGGTCCGCGACGCCCTGCTCGTGGCCCTGGGCCTCGCGATGATCGGTTCGCCGGTGCTCTATGTGCCGGTGGAGCGGGTGCTGCTCCGCCTGGCGCCGGCCATGGATGCGGACCTGCGCCGGTGGACCGCCGCCCTGGTGGCGACGGTGGCCATCGTCGGCGGCCTGGGGGCCCTGGCCCTGGTCCTGCTCGGCAGCCTGCTCGGCAGCCTGCACGGAACCCTGAGCACCGTGGTCGGATTGGCCGTCGGTGACGGGGCGGCGGTGGACCGGGTGGCCCAGGCCATCGCCGGGCGCGCCGCGGTGGCGGCGGACCTGTGGCCGCAGCTCGGGTTGGACCGGGATGCGGTGGCGGACGGCGTGCGCCGGGCCCTGGCGGACACCGCGGTGGGGCCGGCGGTGCTGCACCGGCTCGCCACCGGCGCCGGCGGGCTGGTGGCGGAGCTTGCCCTGGTGGCGGCGACCCTGTTCTACCTCTTCGCCTGCGGCCCGTGGCTGGCGGGGCGGGTGCTGCGCTGGCTGCCCCTCGACGACGGGGCCCGGGCTGGCGTGGCCCAGCGGGTCCACGCCACCGCGCTCCATCTGGTGGTCGGGGTCGGGGTGCGTGCCCTGGCCCACGGTCTGTGCCTGGGCGCTCTCGCCTGGGCCATCGGCGGCTGGCCGCCGCTCCTGGTTGCGGTCGTCGCCACCGCCGTCGCGGTCCTGCCGGTGGTCGGTCCCGGCGTGGCGTGGTTCCCGCTGGCCGCGGCCCTGTGGGGTGCCGGCCGGCAGACCGACGCGGCGCTCCTCGCGGTCGCCGCCCTGGCCGCCGCCTGGCTGGTGGAGCAGGGGGCGGTGCGCATCGCCCGCCGGCTCGGTTCCGACGATCTGTGGCTGGCCTTCCTCGTCTTCATCAGCCTGGTCGGCGGCCTGATCGGCTGGGGCATGCGCGGGCTGGTGATCGGTCCGGCGGCGGTGCTCGCGGTCACCGCCGCCGCGGCGGTGGTCGAGGCGCTGTATCGCCGCCCGGCGGAGTGAACCGGATCCCCTGATCCGGAAGGTCGGGGCGGTACCAAGGTCCCGTTGCCGCCGGCCCGGCCCGGCCAGGGTGCGCGGCTCCATGCGCGACCTCCTTGCCACCTGCCACCGCCGTCTCGGCCCGCTCGGGCCACTGCTCCTGGCGGCGGCGGCGCTGCTCATCCTCGCCTCCGGCTTCCGGCTGCTCCACACGCTCCTCTACATCGACCGGGTGGCCCAGGTCGATGGGGCCGGCTGGCTGCCCCTGGTGGCCCTGCGCATGGACCTGGTCCTGGTCTGCATGGCGCTGTCCCTGCCGACGCTGCTCCTGCTCGCGGTGCCGGCGGCGTGGTGGCGCCGGCATCCCGCACCCTTGGCGGTGCTGTTCACCATTCCGGCGGCGCTGATCGTGTGGATGGAGCTGGCCACCGTCCCGTTCATGCGCGAGTTCGACGCCCGGCCGAACCGCATCTTCCTGGAGTACCTCGCCAACCCGCGGGAGGTCCTGTCGACGGTCCTGAGCACCGCCCCGGTGATGACCGTGGTGGCGATCATCGCCACCGCCCTCGCCGCCTGGGGCCTGTTCCGCCTGTTCCGCCGCTCCGTGGCCGCCACCGCTCCGTGGCCGTGGTGGGTGCGCGCCGCGGTCTTCCCGGTCATCGGCGGCCTGTTCTTCTTCTTCATCCGCGGCACCGGCCACCACCCGATCAACCCGTCCTCGGCGGCGTTCTCGGGCGATGCCCTGACCAACCAGCTCGCCCTGAATTCCGTGTACAGCGTGGCCTACGCCGCCTACGCGACCAAGAACGAGGGCGATCCGGCCAAATTCTACGGCGAGATGCCCGCCGCCGAGATCTACGCCCGGGTCGCCCGCTCCGCCGGCCAGCCGGCATGGAGCGCCACCGCCCCGATTCCGGCCCTGCGCGCCTACGCCCCCCGCGCCGCCGCCCCGGCCCGGCCGCGCAACCTGGTCATCCTCCTCCAGGAGAGCCTGGGTGCGGAGTTCGTCGGTTGCCTGGGCGGCAAGCCCCTGACCCCGCACATCGACCGCCTGGCCGAGGAGGGGATGCTCCTCACCAACCTCTACTGCACCGGCACCCGCACGGTGCGTGGCATCGAGGCGGTGTGGTCCGGCTTCCTGCCCACCCCGGGCCGCTCGGTGGTCAAGCTGCCGAAGAGCCAGCAGGGCTTCTTCACCATCGCCGACCTGCTCGGCCGGCATGGCTACCACACCCTGTTCGTCTACGGCGGGGAGAAGCACTTCGACAGCATGGGCACCTTCTTCGTCGGCAACGGCGTGAAGGAGGTGCGGGACGAGAAGACCTTCAAGGATCCCGAATTCCACGGCATCTGGGGGGTCAGCGACGAGGATCTGTTCCGCGAGGCGGACCGCATCTTCACCGAGCAGACCGGGCCGTTCTGCGCCCTGGTGCTGTCGACCAGCAACCATCAGCCGTTCGAGTTTCCCGCCGGCAGGTTCGAACTCTACGAGCAGCCCCAGGCCACGGTCCACAACGCGATGAAGTACGCCGACCACAGCGTCGGCGCGTTCTTCGCCGCCGCCAAGCAGCGGGCCTGGTATCAGGACACGGTGTTCCTGATCGTCGCCGACCACAACACCCGCACCTACGGCGACGATCTGGTCCCGGTGAACAAGTTCCACATCCCCGGCCTGATCATCGGGCCCGGCGTCCCGGCGATGCGCTACGGCGCGGTCGCCAGCCAGGTGGACCTGATCCCGACCCTGCTCCCGTTCCTCGGGGTGAGCGGCGAGGCACCGTTGCTCGGTCGCGACCTGCTCTCCCTGCCTGCGGATGATCCCGGCCGGGCGATCATGCAGTTCGAGACCATCCACGGCTTCATGGTCGGCGACCGGGTCGTGGTCCAGCAGCCGGAACTGGATCCGCAGGCCTTCCGCTACCAGGGCGGCCGGCTGGTGGCGGATCCGCAGCCGGATCCGGAACTCATCCGCGACGCCCTCGCCCACGCCCTGCTTCCGGGGCTGATGTACAAGCGGGGACAGCACCGGCTGCCGTAGGCGCCATCGTCCGCCTCCTCGGTGGGGTCGCGGGGCACGCGGGGATTCAACCACGGTCGAGCACGCTCCCCACCGGTGTCAGGGACCTCGTGAACCGTTGTCAGGGTGGCGACCCGGCGACCATCGTGATGGGAGCCACCCATGGGTCGTCAACACCTCACCGTGACCGTGACCGGCCGCCGCCTGCTGGCCTGGGGCGGCCGGCCGAGGATCCCGATCGGCGCGGGCGAGCACTACGGCGCCCTGATCAACCGCGCCTTCGACCACCGGAGCTACCTCGAAACCCTCGCTGCCGAGGGCCTCGACCATGTCCGCCTGTTCCTCGGCACCTATTTCGAACTGCCCGGACAGTTCCACATCGATGGCAACACCCTGGCACCGGAGCCAGAGGACCGTTCACTGGTCTGGTGCCGGGACGGGGATGGTCGCCATGACCTGTCGCGCATCGATCCGGCACATCTGGAGCGCCTGTCCACCATCCTCGCCGCCGCCGCCAACCACGGGATCGTGGTCGGCCTCTGCCTGTTCTGCCCCTGCTACAGCGATGAGCAGTGGGCAGTGCACCCGCTCCGTGCGCGCAACAACCGCCAGGGCGCCGGCGAGGACCAGGAGCGTGCGCGCATGCTGATCCACCCCGGGATCCGCCGCTGGCAGGAGCAGATGCTCGACGCCGTGCTGCCGGTGGCCTCGGCCGCGGGCGGGACGTATATCGACCTGTGCAACGAACCCTACCAGTCCAGCGCTGACCGGGTGATCGTGGGCGAGCACCTGGAGTGGCAGGCTTGGTTGGCGGCGCAGGTACGGCGGCGGGCGCCGCAGTTGCCGATCTCGTGCAATCCCGGCAACCGCGCCGTGGTCCTGGACCCGGCGCCGGCGTGGGCGGACATCGCCTGTGTCCACTATGCGGTGCCCGAGGCGGCATGGCTCAACCGTGGTTGCGGCCTGGTCGTCGCCGCCGACGAGACCGGTTTCCAGGGCCAGGACGACGCCATCTACCGCCGGCAGGCGTGGGAATTCTGCCTTGCGGGTGGAGCCCTGTTCAGCCACTTGGATTATTCCTTCACCGTCGGACATCCCGATGGCACCGCCACGATCTCGGCCCGCACCCCGGGCTGGGGCGGTGCGCCCCTGCGCCGGCAGTTGGCCGTGCTACGCCGCACCCTGGCGCGGTTCGACGTCCTGCGCCTGCGTTCCTATCCGGAGATCCTCGACATCTCGCTCCCCCAGGGGCTGCGCGTCGTGGCATTGGGCGTCCCGGACGAGTCCGCCCTCGTCCATCTGGTGGATTGGCCGGGAATCCCCCTGCGTTGCTGCCTGGCGCCGGGTGCCTGGACGGCCACTTGGCTCGACCCGGTCGCCGGCCACACCCATCCGCCGCAGACGATCATCGCCACCCGCATGGTCACGCCCGTCACGCCGCCCCCCGGCGTGGCCGCCGGCACCGACCTGGTGCTGGAGCTGCACCGCCATGGATCGCCTGGCGACTCCAGCGGCCAGGCCCAGGGGTTCCCGCCGGTCAGCCCGCTGGCAGGCCAGCGATGAAGCCGGCCACCGCTGCGACGAAGGCCTGAGGATCGCCCTCGTTGATGTTGTGGCCGATGCCGGGGAAGGTCTGCAGGACTGTGCCCGGCCTGCGCGCCACCATGTCGTCGGCCAGGTCGGCGGAGAGGATGCTCGAGGCGCCCCCGCGCAGCAGGAGGGCCGGGCAGGCGCTGCCCAGCCAGTCGGCCCACCAGTCGCCGTTGAGAGCCTGTTGCGAGCGGACGATCCCCGGGCGGTCGAAGCGGAAGTCCCACCCATCGTCGCCCTGCACCGCGCTTTCGCAGAAGTAGCGGTGGATCGCCGCCTGCATGGCGTGCAGGGACGGAAATCGCGCCGGCCAGGAGAGGCACCAGGAGAGGTCGTCCCGGCATACGGCGCCGATGTCCTCGATGACCAGGGCGCGCACCCGCTGCGGCTGGCGGGCGGCGAACTGGTAGGCGTTGACCCCGCCCAGGCTCGACCCCAGCACCACCGCCTGCGGGATCGCGCAGGCGTCGAACACCGCGAGCAGGTCGCGGTGGTAATCGTCGCGGCCGTAGGCCGCGGCGTGGCCGCTGAACCCGTGCCCGCGCTGGTCGAGGCCGACCACCCGCCAGTGCGGCGACAACGCCTCGGCGAGGATGTGGTAGACCCATCCCTGGCCGAAATGCCCGTGCAGGCACACCAGCACCGGTGCGCCGGCATCGGCGGCCCATTCCACCACCGACAGGTCGGGACCGTGGCCGGTACGGACGGTGCGGCGGGTGCTGGGGATCATACGATGATGCTCGACAACCCGCAGACCCCGCAAGCGCGCTGGTCAAGGCAGCGGCAGAGCCCCCGGTTGCGATGTGGCCGAGGCGTTGATCAGGAGAGCGATGTTGCCGACATCCGTGACGGTCAGATCCGCGGTCGGCACCGTGATGCCATAGTCTGCGCTGCGGGCGATGAGGGTGGCGGACAACGACTCGACACCCTCGGTCACGCCGTCGGTCCTTGCATCGATGGCGGTGGTCGTCGTCGTGGCGCCGGCCGGGACGAGGAGGAATCCCGGGCGGTAGGCGAAATCCAAGCAGTTCTGCGCCGTCCCGGCCCAGGCCAGATCAGCGGCCCAGGGGAACGCGGTGGTGCCGCTGCGGGTCAGGCGCAGCACGGCATCGGCGCCGCCCTCGACGGCCTGGACGATGTCAGCGCTCAGGCTGAAGGTCTGAGCCGGCAGGGCGGACAGGCCGGTGACCGCCAGCGTGACGTTCAGGTCGTTCGCCCGGTCCAGGTTCCATGCCCGGCCACCGACGTTGGGATTGATCACGGTGATGGTGCCGCGCAGACCGTCGCAGAGCGTGTCCGCCAGCGGCGGGCTCATGTACGAGCGGTCCTCGTACGAGCGCATGAACGGCCGGTTGCGGCCGTCCACCACCACGCAGCCGGTGAAGGTGATGTTGCCGTAGCGGTCGAAAGAATCGCTCTGGCCTTCGAGGTAGATCGGCGTGCCGCCCCAGGCCACGGTATCCGTGAAGGTGTTGCGCAGCACGCAGCGTTCGATGGTCACCGAGGATCTGGTCGGGCTGGACTTGATGGTCAGGCCGCTGCCGCGGGTGTCCTCGATCAGGCAGTCGCGCACGACGAAGGTGGCCTGGGGCCCTGTGGGCCGGGCGCAGGCCAGGTAGATGCCGTCGCCGGCGGCGGCGGAGCTGGTGATGTGGCAGCGTTCGATGGTGATGTCGACCGCCGGGCTGGCCGGGCCCATGTAACCGAGGTAGGTATGGATGCCGCTGGCATAGGTGGTGCCACGGTTGCCGGCGAAGGAGCAGTCGCGGACCAGGCAGTTCACCAGGCGTTCGCCGTCGGCGTTGGGCTCGAAGTCGATCCCGGACATGGGGTCGGTGCCGCTGGTGGCGCCGGTGTTGAGCAGCCGGCAGCGCTCGATGAGCAGGTTCTCGGCCGAGATCACGCTCACGCCCTGGCGTCGGTTGTCATCCATCACGCAGTCGCGGATGACCACGTCCTTGCTGAAGGTCTGGTCGCCGGCCCAGCCACCGGCCACATAGACCCCGTCGCCGCCTGCCTTGGTGAAGGTCAGTCCCTCGACGGTGATGCGGTTGCTGCCGCAGATGCCCAGGGTGTGGCGGCCCTCGCCGCTGGCGTAGGCGGGATCCGTCCCATTGAGCATGCTCATGGTCGCGCCGTAACCCGAGATCGTGACATCGTTGACAAGATCGAGTCGCAGCAGGCAGCCGTAGGAGCTGGGGTAGGCGCCGAGCTTGGCGCGCAGCTCGGCGCCGGCCTCCAGCCGGATGGTCACGCCGCTGCGCGACAGGTGCAGCGGGCCGCTGATCCACGGCCCGCCCTGGGCACTCAGGAGCAGCGTGTCTCCGGCCGACAGCCCGTTCATCGCGGTCTGGATCGCCGTCGTGCAATCGGTGGGGTCGAAAGCCGGTTCGATGGTGGCGGCAGCCACCGGGACGGTGAGGGACAGCAGGAGGAGCAGGCTGCGCATGCCCGTATTGGCGCGCGGCCGAACCGATGACGGACATGGATGCAAGTCATAAAATGGCAGTCGGTTGCGCGCTCCGTCGTCATCCCGGTCCGCCGCCCTACACTACGGATGATGCCCACCCCCGCTGACCATGACCGGCTGGTGCTTGCGGCCCAGGCCGGCGATGCCGACGCCTTCACCCGGCTGGTCGAAGACCTGGCTCCCGAGGTGCAGGCCTTCGTCGCCGCCCGTGCCCGGTCCGCCGCCTTGGTCGATGAGGTGGTGCAGGCGGCCTTCGTCACCGCCTGGGAGCGCCTGGACGGATATCAGGCGCGAGGCACGTTCGCCAGCTGGGTGAAGGGCATCGCGCACAACCACCTGCGCGATGAGCTGCGGCGGATCCGCCGTGCCCTGCCCGAGGGAGATCTGGCCGAGCGTCTGGTGGTCGAGGACTGCCTCGCCGACATCGATGGCACGGAGGAGGATTCCTCCCAGGACGGCCGGTTGGCCGATTGCCTTGAGCGGCTGCCCGAGCGGCCACGTCGGCTCATCGTCCAGCGCTACTGGGAGGGTGCATCGCTGGATGGCCTCGCCCGCCGGCATCGCAGCACCGCCAATGCCATGGCCGCGCTGCTCTACCGGGCGCGCAAGGCCCTGCTCGGTTGCCTGGAGGGCCGGACGTGACGCCGGACCAGGAGTTGCTGCTGGAGGAGGCGCTGGGCGAGGACGATGGCGGCCCTGGCTGGGCTGTCCTGTCGGCGGCCCTGGCCGCCGATGCCGGGTTCCAGGCTGACTGGATCGCCCATCGGCGTCTGGCCGTCCGGCTCGCCGCCTTGCGTCCGCAGCCCGACCTCGCCCAGCGGGTGCGGTTGCTCATCGCCGGCCGGCGGCCGAGCCAGCGCATCCGCATCGGCCGTGCCGTGCGGGCGCGGATGATCCCCCGGCGTCGGCGTGGATGGTGGCCCCTCGTCCTGGCCGCAGGGCTGATCCTTGCCCTCACCGCATGGATGATGGCGGCCACCGGGTCATCCGACGCCGTGGTGGATGGCCGGGTGGCGGCGGAGGGTTCTGCGCTTGGCGGCCCATCGGCCCAGCAGGTGGTGTGGACCGATGGCAGCCGGGCAGACCTGGCCCCGGGCAGCGCCGCCACCCTGTCCGGCGATGGGCTGGTCATGGAGCATGGTGCCGTCACCTGCGTGATCGCCCCGCGTCCGGCCAGGCCGTTCCGCATCACGACGCCGCACGGCGAAGTGAGCGTGCTCGGTACCCGCTTCTCCCTCGCCCTCGATCCAGGCGGGGCCGTCCTGTCCGTCAGCGAGGGGCAGGTGGCCGCCGGTGGCACCCGCTGGCCGGCTGGCAGCCGGGCCCGCCTGCACGCCGGGGTTGTCAGGCCTGAGCGCCTGCTCTGGGGCTGGCCGGAGCGTGGCCAGGTCGATATCGGCACCGTGGACGGCGCGGTCGCGCACAGCGGGCTGTGGACCGCGGAAGGCGGCGCCGACCCGTGCCTGCGCATCGATGTCGGCGATGCACCATGGCGGTGGCGGCCCGGGCTGGCATTGGTCGCCACCATCCGCGCCCCCGGCGGCCGGCCGGTCCTGCTGCAATGCCTGAACGGGGCACAGGGCCGGAATGTCGCCGTGGAGTCGCTGCCGGCCGCGGGTGACGGCTGGCAGCGCATGCGTTGGGATCTCGACGGGCTTCGGCCCTATGTCACAGGCCCCGGCATCGCCCCTGGCGACCCGGTGATCTCGTTCCTGCTCATCCGCTCCGCGGATGCCCCGCCCTTCGCCGTCTCAGCCATCGAGATCGCCGGTCCGCCGTGAGCCGGACCGCTACGGCAGCGTCAGCGTCACCGGGGCCGTCGCCGGCTTGGCGATCCCCGGTCCCTGGTTCCCCGCCGGCGCCGCCTGGGCGACATAGGCATGCACCGTGCCCGTGCTGTCGCGCCAGTCGCTGGCGAAGATCGCCCTGCTGCCGTCGGGGCTGACGCAGGCGTGGGCCTGGTGCTCGTAGTCCGCGGGCAGCACATCATCCGCGTGGCAGATCTGGGCGAAGCGCCGCACCGGGGCGTTGCCGGTGGCGGAGGGATCCAGGCGGACCGAGAACACGTCCTGGGTGTAGGCGTAGTGGATGTCGGGGTTGCCGGTGAACTCGCTGATCGTGGCCCAGCCCGGGTCCTGGATGTTCCGGCACGACACATGGATGTTGTAGCCCATCAGGGTGGTGCCGAGCAGGGTGGTGGTCGCGCCGGTGTCGAGCCGGCGCATGATCAGGGAGCGATCGTTGGGGCTGGTGATGACGATCACCTCGTTGCCGGCGGTGTCGTAGCCGAGGTCGAAGTGGCCGCCGCCGCTGGTGTGGATCTGGCGTTGGAACTGCAGGCTGCGGTCGTAGACCTCGATCCCCCGCTGTGCGCCGCTGCCGCTGGTGCCCCACTGCACCACCACGTAGTTCCCCGACTGCGACATGGTGCAGGTGTTGAAGGTCGGCGAGGTGATCGCCAGGGTCGCGGTGATCGTCTTCGCGATCATGTCGAAGACCGCCACCTGCCGGGCGCCACCGGTCGTCGTGGCGTACAGGGCCATCCACCGGTCGGCGTTGTCGAGATTGCCCTCGCCCTCGCCGATGCTGATGGCGCTGTACGCCGACAGGGTGGCCAGGGTGGTGACGGCCCCGGTGGTCATGGTGCAGGAGACGACCGTGTTGCCGTTGCGGCCGTAGGTCAGGTTCGGATCGGTGTGCGACCAGATCGCCTGGCTGGGCTGGCTGATCTGGCGCAGCCGCGCGAAGGTGGTGCCGTTGAGGACTTGGCAGGGATAGGTCCAGTCGAGCATCAGCAGGGTCCCATCGCAGTTCCATGGCTGGTTCTTGGCGTACATGTGGCTGATCCGCGTCTTGGCCGACAGGTCGACCCCCATGGCGGTCCCATCGCTCACCCGCACCACCCGGGTGCCATGCCGCGGATCGGTGTACGGGACCAGGTAGCCCGGCCGGGCCGGGATGGGGCTGGGCAGGGCCACGGCGGTGAGGGTGGTGCTCGGCGGATGGTCCACGCCGGCGAGCCCGGCCAGGGTCCCGCTGCCAAGGATGAGGATGCGGGCTAGCATGCCACCCATGGATCCGTCCTCCGCCGATCTCAACCGGAAGTCCGGATCCGCGGTTGAGATCCGGCCCGCTCGCGTCCAAGAGGGGGGCATGGAGCCCGATGCGCACACCGACCAACTCGCCGTCTGCGCCGCCCGCGGAGACCGCGCCGCCTTCACCGCCCTGGTCGAGGCCACCTGCGGGGAGATCCAGGCCTTCGTCGCCGCCCGCGCCGCGCATCTTTCCATGGTCGACGAAGTGGTCCAGGCGACCTATGTCGCGGCCTTTGAATCCATCGCGACCTACCGCCCGGGCTCCAGCGTCGAAGCATGGCTCAAAGGCATCGCCCGCCATCGCCTGCTCGAGGAGCTGCGCCGCTGCCGCCGCGGCCAGGCCGGCCTGGCGGCGGCGGCGGTGGTCGCCGTCGCTGAACCCGACGGCGACCCGGACGGACATCGGGACCGGCTGGCGGCCTGCCTGGAACGCCTGCCGGCGGCTTGGCGGCGGATCATCGCCGACCGCTACTGGCAGGATCAGCCGGTGCAGGACATCGCAGACCGCCTGGGCACCTCGCCGGGGACCGTGTCCCAGACCCTCTACCGGGCGCGGCAGGCGCTCCTCGGATGCCTGGGCCATGGATGAGGCCGAGCTGTTCGAGACGGCCCTGGCCGAGGACCCCGCGGCGCAAGCGGCGCTGGCGGCGGCCTGTGCGGCGGATCCCGGGTTGCGTACCCGCTGGGTGGCCCACGCCCGTCTCGCCATCGTTCTGCGCGGTCGCGCGCCGCGGTCTGATCTGGCGGCGCGGGTCGCCGCGGTGGCGCAGGCCCGCCGTCCATCGCAACGGACGGCCGTGGCCCGCCGGGTCGTCCGCCGGGTCCGCCCGGCGACCGGGCGCTGGGCGTTGGCCGCGGCCGCGGCGATCGCCGTGGTGGTGGCCGGGGCGCTGGTCTGGTCCACGGAGGGAACCCCACCCCAGGCGGATCCCGTGGCCACAGTCCCGGCTCCGACCTGGGCGCCGGCCTTCGGCATCCGTTCCGTCGCCGGCGGGATCGCCGTGGACAGCGGCACCCTGGAACTGGTCTGGGCGGATGGCAGTCGCGCCCAGGTCGCGCCCGGTTCGCAGGTGTATCCGGGGGCGGTGACCCGGTTGGAGTCCGGACGCATGGCGGTGACGGTGGCGCCGCAGGCCTCGGGATCCTTCCGGCTGGTCGCCGGGCCGGCCGCGATCGCCGTCCTCGGGACCCGGTTCACGATGGATACGGACGGCGATGGGACGGAGATCGCTGTGGAATCCGGCCGGGTGGCGGTGACCGTCCCCGGCGGGCGCCGCGAGGTGGCGGCCGGCGGCCGGATCCGGGCAACCGCCGGCGGGACGGCCGACCGACGCTCGCTGTGGGCATGGGCCGCCACCACGCCGCTGCGTTACGGCGTCCTCGACCCCGCGGCCGGGCTCGTGCGCAGCCGGCCACACCAGGAGCCACCGGGGACCTTGGCCTGCATCGCCATGCCCCTCGACCTGACGTGGTCGCCGGCGGTCCGGATCCGGGTCCGCCTGCACAGCACCGTCCCGGCGGCGCTGACCTGCCAGATCCACCGGCCCGAGGGCTGGAACCTGGCTGCCACCGCGGCGATCCCCGCCGGCTGGTCGACCCGGGAGTTCCCCCTGGAGGATCTGCGCCCGTACCAGCCGCGTCCGGAGCCGCAGGTCGGCGCCCATCTCGACGATCTGCTGTTCATCTCGGATTCCGCCGAACCCCTGACCATGGCCTGGTGCGAGGCGGTGGACGGCGGCTGAGCACCGGCGTCACACGCGGTGACGCTCCCGGTACCAGGCGACGAAACGGCGGATGCCGTCGGCCAGGGGCGTACGCGGGGCGAAGCCGGTGGCCTCGCGCAGGCCGGTGCAGTCGGCGGCGGTGCACAGCACGTCGCCGGGCTGCATCGGACGGTGCTCACGGATGGCGCGCCGCCCGCAGGCGTCCTCGATGGCGGTGATGAAATCGCCAAGCTCGACCGGTTCGTGGTTGCCGATGTTGTGGATGCGGAACGGGGCCGGCCCGCGGTCCGGGGCGGCGGAGCGGGTGGGATCCGCGGTGGGCACGACATCGAGGCAGCGCACCACGCCCTCGACGATGTCGTCGATCCAGGTGAAGTCCCGGCGCAGGCGGCCGTGGTTGAAGACCGGCAGCGGTTCTCCGGCGAGGATCTTCGCAGTGAAGGTCCAATAGGCCATGTCCGGGCGCCCCCACGGTCCGTAGACCGTGAAAAACCGCAGGCCGGTGGTCGGCAGGGCGAAGAGATGGCTGTAACTGTGGGCCATCAGCTCGTTGGCCCGCTTGCTCGCCGCGTACAGGCTCACCGGATGGTCCACCGGATCGGTGGTGCGGAACGGCGCATCGGAGCGGTTGCCGTACACCGACGAGGACGAGGCGTAGACGAGATGGCCGACGCCGCCGTGCCGACACCCTTCGAGGACCGTGAGGAATCCCTGGAGGTTCGCGTCGGCGTAGGCGTAGGGATGGTCCAGGCTCCAGCGCACCCCGGCCTGGGCGGCGAGATGGACGACCCGGTCGAAGCGCCCCTCGCGGATCAGCAGCTCGACGGCGCGGTCCTTGCAGTCCAGCTCGCGGAAGTCCCAGCCAGCGCCGAAGCGGGCCAGCCGGTCGCGCTTCAGCCCCGGATCATAGTAGGCGTTCAGGTTGTCGATGCCGGTCACCGCATGGCCGTCGTCCGCGAGCCGCCGCGCCACGTGGGCGCCGATGAAGCCGGCGGCGCCGGTGACCAGGATGCGCATGGGTCGGCAGGATCCGGCGGCCCCGCCCCGGGCAAGGTCCCCGGTGGCGCCGGCCGGGGACCCGGGATCAGCCCTTGGCGTCGAGGAACACCGTCGCCTTGCGCGGGCTGATCCAGATCGTGTCGCCGGCGCCGATCTTCAGCTCTTCGAGCTCCCGGGTCGGGATGTGGGCTTCGACCGGGCCGCCGGTGGGATCCGGCTCCAGCTCGATGCGCGCCATGGGGCCGATGGCGTGGACATGGCGGATCACCGTCTTCACCGCGCCGGCGCCGGGGTCGGTGCGGTGGATCGACACATCGTGCGGGCGGACGTAGGCCACCGCCGGATGGTCGTCCACCTGGTCGTGCTCGGGGCTGGGCAGGGCGACGCCGCCGACTTCGGCCCAGCCCTTGTGGACCCGGCCGCGGAACAGGTTCACATGGCCGATGAATTGGAACACGAACGGGTTGGCGGGCGTCTCGTAGATGTCGGCGGGGGTGCCGTACTGCTCGACCTTCCCCTGGCTGATGACCACGACCCGGTCCGAGACCTCCATCGCCTCCTCCTGGTCGTGGGTCACGAAGACCGAGGTGATGTGCATCTCGTCGTGCAGGCGGCGCAGCCAGCGGCGCAGCTCGGTGCGTACCTTGGTGTCGAGGGCGCCGAACGGCTCGTCGAGGAGCAGCACCTTGGGCTCCACCGCCAGGGCCCGGGCGAGGGCGATGCGCTGGCGCTGGCCGCCGGAGAGCTGGTGCGGGTAGCGGTCCGCGCACCAGTCGAGCTGGACCATCTTGAGCAGGCGGTGGACCTTCTCGGCGATCTCCGCCCGGCCGGGGCGCTCACGCCCCTTCTTCACGGTGAGCCCGAAGGCCACGTTGTCGAAGATCGACATGTGGCGGAACAGGGCGTAGTGCTGGAACACGAAGCCGACGCCGCGTTCGGCGGGGCTCACGTGGGTGGCGTCCTGGCCGCTGAACAGCACCTGGCCGCGGTCCGGCAATTCCATGCCGGCGATGATGCGCAGGAGGGTCGTCTTGCCCGACCCCGATGGCCCGAGCAGCGCGGTGAGCTCCCCCGAGGGCAGCTCCAGGCTCACATCATCGAGGGCGGTGAACGAGCCGAAGCGCTTGGTCAGGTTCTGGATCGTGATGCTCATGATCGGGTTTCGGGCTCCGGGTTTCGGGTTTCGGGAAGTCGCTGGCGGGAGATTCCGGCACGACTTCTGTCATCGGTGATGCACGGCAGCGGTCCGGTCCCGCAACCCGAAACCCGGAACTCGAAACCCACAGCGTTCATGCCTCGACCCCGCCGCGGGATTCCGCGGCCCGGCGGCGGGCGCTGCGGTCGCTCCACCACTCGACCAGGGCCTTCACGGCCAGGGTGAGGACGGCGAACAGCGAGAGCAGGCTGGCGCAGGCGAAGGCCGCCTGGGCCTGGTACTCGTTGTACAGGTCCTCGACATGGAGCGGCAGGGTGTTGGTCTCGCCGCGCACCTTGCCCGACACCACCGAGACGGCGCCGAACTCGCCGATCGCCCGGGCGGAGCAGAGGATGACGCCGTAGAGCACGCCCCACTTGATGTTGGGCAGGGTGATGCGCCAGAAGATCGCCCAGCCCGAGGCGCCGAGGACGCGGGCGGCCTCCTCCTCCTCGGTGCCCACCGCCTGCATCACCGGGACCAGCTCGCGGACCACGAACGGGAAGGTGATGAACAGGGTGGCGATGACGATGGCGGGGACCGCGAAGATCACCTTGATGTCGTGCTCCATGAGCCACGGGCCGAACCAGCCCCGGGCGCCGAACAACAGGACGAAGAGCAGGCCGACCACCACCGGCGACACCGAGAACGGCAGGTCGATCAGGGTCGAGAGCAGGGTCTTGCCCGGGAACTGGAACCGGGTCAGGCACCAGGCGGCAGCGATGCCGAAGCCGCCGTTGATGACCACGCACACCACCGCGACGCCCAGGGTCAGGAACAGGGCATGGCGGGCGTAGGGCGTGGTGATCGCCTCCAGGTACAGCCGCCAGCCGCCGACCAGGGCCTCGGAGAACACCGCGACCAGGGGCACCACCACGAACAGCCCGAGGAAGCCCAGGGCGGCGGTGATGAGCAGCCAGCGGGCCCAGGCGGGCTCGGTGAGGGCGCGTTTGTA
>CAMCAC010000056.1 GCA_945872305.1 Candidatus Kuenenia stuttgartensis
CGCAGCGGCGGGAGCGGGCGTGGCGGCCGGGGCCGGGGCGGCTGCGCCGCCCTGGAGGGCGGCGTTGGTGGCCTTGGCCTTCTCGACCGCGGCGGCGGGATCCTCGCCCTTGGTGACCAGGATGCCGGCGACCATGTTGACCAGCGCGAGCTGGCCGGCGGGGATGACGATGGCGGCGAGGGTGCCGGCGTCGGCGGCCTCCCACTCGGCGACCGCCTTGTCGGTCTGGACCTCGGCGATGACCTGGCCCTTCTTGATGGCGTCGCCGGGCTTGACCTTCCAGGCCACCAGGGTGCCTTCGGTCATGGTCGGCGACATGGCCGGGAACAGCAGATCGATGATCATGGGTGGCTCAGCGGTAGCAGGCGGCTTTCACCGCGGCGATGATGCGATGGGGTTTGGGCAGCGTCTCGTGTTCGAGGTTCGCGGCGTAGGGCATCGGGTTCTCGGTGGTGGTCACCCGGCCGACCGGGGCGTCGAGCTCGTCGAAGGCCAGCTCCATGAGCTGGGCGGCGATCTCGGCGCCGAGGCCGCCGGTGCGGTAGCACTCCTCGACCACGACGCAGCGGTGGGTCTTCTTCACCGATTCGACGATCGCGCCGATGTCCAGGGGCTTCACCGTGCGCGGGTCGATGACCTCGCACTCGATGCCCTCCTTGGCGAGCTGCTCGGCGGCTTCGAGGGCCCAGTGCACGCTGCGGCTGACCGCGACGATGGTGCAGTCGCGGCCTTCGCGCTTGCGGTCGGCGACGCCGAACGGGACCAGGTATTCCGCGGTCGGGATCTCCTGTTCGAGATTGTAGACCATCTCGTTTTCCAGGAAGCACACCGGATTGTTCTGGCGCAGGGCGGTCTTCATCAGGCCCTTGGCGTCGTACGGCGTGCTCGGCGAGACCACGATCAGGCCCGGGAAGTGGGCGTAGAGGGCTTCGACCGCGTGGCTGTGCTGGGAGCTGACCCGGGGGCCGGCGCCGTTGGGGCCGCGCATGACGAGCGGGATGGGGAACATGCCGCCGGTCATGTAGCACATCTTCGAGGCGTTCGAGATGATCTGGTCGAATGCCACCAGGGAGAAGTTCCACGACATGAACTCGATCACCGGGCGCAGGCCGGTCATCGCCGCGCCGACCGCGAGCCCGGTGAAGCCGTTCTCGGTGATCGGGCTGTCGATGACCCGCTTGGGACCGAAGGCGTCGAGCAGGCCCTTGGTGACCTTGTAGGCGCCGTTGTACTCGGCGACCTCCTCGCCCATGACGTAGATCGTCTCGTCGCGCTTCATCTCCTCGTAGAGCGCCTGGCAGATCGCCATGCGCAGGGAGAGGAGCTGGCGGTTCTCCCCGGTGGGGATCCCCTTGTAGCCGTTGATCGGCTCACCGGCCTTGAGGTCGATGGACCGCGAGGGCTTGAGGGGATGGCAGTCGGCGATGGGCATCCCGGATTACTCCGCGTACACGTGGCGGGTGAGTTCGGACAGGTCGGGCTCGGGGCTGCGCTCGGCGAAGTCGAGGGCGGCGCGGACGCGCTCGACCACAGCTTCCCGTTCTGTGGTGGCCGCATCGTCGGTGAGCCAGCCGGCCTCGAGAAGGCTGGTCTGCACCCGTTCGATGGGGTCGAGGGCCTTGTAGCGCTCGACCTCGTCCTTGGACCGGTACAGGCCGGCATCGGACACCGAGTGGCCGCGGTAGCGGTAGGTCTTGGCCTCGACCAGCACCGGCTTGTTGGCCCGGGCGATGGCGACCGCCCGCTGGCCGGCCTTCCACGAGGCGAACAGGTCGAGGCCGTCGAAGGTGATCGCCTCGACGCCGTAGCCCGGGGCCTTGAGGGCGGCCATGTCGGCCACCGCCACGGCGCGGTGGCACGCGGTGCCCATGCCGTATTGGTTGTTTTCGATCACCACGATCGCCGGCAGGCCCCACAGGCCGGCCATGTTGAGCGATTCATGGAAGGTGCCCTGGGGTACCGCGCCGTCGCCGAGGAAGGTCACCGACACGCCGCCGGTGCCGCGGTACTTCGCGCTGAACGCGGCGCCGATGCCGACCGGGACCTGGCCGCCGACGATGCCGTGGCCGCCGAGGAACGACTTCTCCTTGGAGAAGAAGTGCATCGAGCCGCCCTTGCCCTTCACGTTGCCGGTGGCCTTGCCGTACAGCTCGGCCATCAGCTCGTCGGGGTTCAGGCCCGAGAGCAGGCCCTGGGCGTGGCAGCGGTAGGTGGTGACGGTGGCGTCGCGGCCGGGGCTCAGGTGGTCGAAGAAGCCGGTGGCGACCGCCTCCTGGCCGATGTAGAGGTGCAGGAAGCCGGCGATCTTCTTGGCCTTGTAGGCCAGCTCGGCGCGCTCCTCGAACTCGCGGATGAGGAGCATCTTGCGGAACATGCCGAGAAGCCGGTCGCGGCCGATCTCGTCGCGCACCTGCACCGGGTCCGGTCGCACCCAGTGGTCGGGCTGGACCGCGGCGGTCACGGCTGGGCCCCGGCGGAGGCGGCCTCCGGCGCGGGCACGGCAGGGACCAGGAGCGGGGCCGTCGGCACCACGGCCTCAATGGCCTGGGTGGCGGCGGCGACGACCTGGGCCACGGTGGCGGCGACGGTCTCAATGGCGGTGGGGGCCGGGGCGAGGGCGGGCTGGGCGGGACCCATGCTCGCCGGGGCCGGGGGCGCCGCGGGGGCCTCGGCGGCCTTGGCCGCCGGCGCGACGGGCATGGCGAAGGACTTGGAACGCGGGATGGCGAGGATGATGACCACCAGGAAGAAGCTCACCGCGAGCACGCCGGTGAGCTTGGCCATCTTGCGGCTGGCGCCGACGCCAAGGGTGGTGTCGAGCTGGCCGCCGCCGCCGAAGGCGCTGGAGACGTCGCCGGAACCGCCCTGGAGGAGGATCAGGCCGACCATGGTCAGGCACAGCGGCCAGACGGCGAACTGGAGGATGGTGACGATCAGGTCCACGGGGAGCCTTTCAGGCGGGAAGAGATCAGGCCTTGGCGGCGGCGACGATGGCGGCGAAGTCCGCCAGCTTGAGGCTGGCGCCGCCGACCAGGGCGCCGTCCACATCCGGCTGGCCGAGGAGTTCCTTGGCGTTGTCCGGCTTCACCGAGCCGCCGTACTGGATGCGCACGCGGTCCGCCAGCTCGCCGACCACGGCGCGGAGCTGGGCGCGGACGAAGGCGTGGGCGTCCTGGGCCTGCTGGGTGGTGGCGACCTTGCCGGTGCCGATGGCCCACACGGGCTCGTAGGCGATGACCAGGGTTTCGAGCTGGGCGGCGGGGATGCCGTCGAGGGCTCCGACCACCTGGCGCTTCAGCACCGCTTCGAGCTGGCCGCCCTCGCGCTCCGTCAGGGTCTCGCCGATGCAGACGATCGGGACCAGGCCCTTGGCGAGGACCGCCTTGAGCTTCTGGTTCACGGTCTGGTCGGTCTCATTGAAGAACTGGCGGCGCTCGCTGTGGCCGAGCACGACGTATTGTGCGCCGGCGTCGGCGATGAAGGTGGGCGAGACCTCGCCGGTGAAGGCGCCGGTCTCCTTCCAGTAGCAGTCCTGGGCGCCGACCCCGACCGACGAACCCTTCGCCGCCTGGGCCACCGGGTAGAGGGCGACGAAGGTCGGGCAGACCGCGACCTCGACCCCGGCGGGGACTTTGTCCTTCAGACCCTGGACCAGGGCGACGCCCTCGGCGACGCTCAGGTTGAGCTTCCAGTTGCCGGCGATGAACGGAATACGGGCCATGGCGGGGGTCTCCGGGGCGGGCCGGCACGGTAAGTCGGCCCGGATCAAGTCAATGCGTCCAGCGGGTTCGTCTCATGTGCAGGCAGGTTGGGGGTCGCGGCCCGGGTCGGCCAAGGGGGATTTCCCGGGGGAGGGCCCAGGATCAGCCCGCCGACCACCGCGCCGAAAGGCCGGTTTGCTCCGGATCGGCCCAGGATCAGCCCCGGGCCAGCTCCAACCAGGCCGCGGGAGGCACCGTGCGCGGATGGGCGGCGGGATCGAAGCCCAGCCCGGGACCCAGTCGGCCCAGGACCTTGCCGGGGATCACGCCGCGCAGGGCATCGCGGACGGTGTGGGGGCCGGCGAAGGCGACCTCCAGCAGCCGGTCCACCGCGCGCAGGCGGTCGGCGCCGGGGGCGGTGCGGGTCCGCCGGGCGTGGAAGGCGACCAGGGGGACATGGCTCGGCGGTTCGGTGGCATCCCGGGGGAAGCCGGCGCCGGTCCGGGCGCCGCCCCACAGATGGAGGAGCACGCTGGTCCGGGTGTGGCCGCCCCAGCGGCTCTGGCAGCATTTTTCCGCCGCCTGCCGTTGCAGGAGCAGGTCGATGGCGGCGGGCGGACCCGCCGGGTGGTCGTCGAGCAGCCAGCGGCGGAGGAGCGCCGCGGTGGTGTTGAAGGGGGGATTGCCGACCACCCGCCACGCGCCGCCCGGGTCCACCGGCTCGCGCACCGCGTCACCGAGGACGATGTGGAGCCGGCCGTCGGCCAGGGCGTCGGCGCAGCGCTCCCGCAGCAGGTCGCAGCGTCGGGGATCCAGTTCCACCGCCCACACCCGGGCCCCGGCGGCAAGCAGGGCCTCGGTCAGCACACCGCTGCCGGAGCCGGGCTCCACCACCCGGTCGCCGGCCTTCACCTGGGCGAGCTGGACCAGCCGGGCGGCGGCCTCGGGCCGCAGGTCGTGCTGATGCAGGGCCCGGGCCAGGCTCGGGGCGGCGGGTGCCGGGGCCGGTCGCCGGTCGGCCCGGATCCCGGCGGGCCGGGGCGCCGCGGATCCCCGGGGCCGCAGGCCGGCGGGGGCTGATGAGGGCACCAGGCGGTCGTCGGCACCCCGTCGGGTCACAGCCGGACCGCCGTCAGCACGCAGAACAGCGGGAATTCCTCGGTGGCGCGGTCTTCCATGGCGCTCGCCCGGCCCTTGGTGCCGCGCCGGGGACTGATCAGCTCGTCCATGCCGGTGATCGCCCAGCCGGCGCCGGCCAGGGCGTTGATGTAGGTGCCCAGGGGCCGGTGGTGGCTGGTGGTGGTCGGCGACTGGTCGCCCTGGCCCGGGTGGGTGCGGATCACCGCGGTGTGCGGGCTCAGATAACTGTCGAGCCGGCGGTAGCGCACGCCGCTGCGGTCGTCGACCACCCAGGACGAGCGCTTGGGCTGGCGGAAGCAGGGATGGGTCAGGGCGATGACGATCCGCCCGCCGCGCCGGACCAGGGCGGCGGCGCCCTGGATGACCAGATGCATCGCGTCCAGGTCCTGGAGCGCCATGACCATGGCCGCGTGGTCGTAGGGGCCGTCGTTCACCACCTCGCCGAGTTTGCGGGCATCGCCCACGGCGTAGCGTTCGAGCTGGCCGCCCCGGGCCCGGGCCTTGTCGACCAGGGCCGGGGCGGCGTCGATGCCGACCACCTTCGTGCCGGCCGCCGCCAGCCGGCGGGCGAGCACGCCCTGGCCGCAGCAGATGTCGAGGACCCGCTCACCGGGCTTGGCTCCGAGCCGTTCGCAGACCTTGGGCAGGAGCAGGCTGCCGTAGAGATCGTCGCCGGTCTCGCCGAGCAGGCGGTCGTACCACTCCGCCTGCTCCTGCCAGGCGGTGGGCGCGGCGGCGCCGGCGGCGGCGGGCCGGGTCGCGGCTGGCGCCAGACGGGGGGCGCGGACGCGGCTGCCGCCGGGGGAACGGGGAGTCGGGGGCTTGGGCATCGCCGCATTGAACCGCCCGCCGCGGGAGGCGGAAGGTGCAAGCCGGTGGCGCCCGCCGCGGGGCCCCATCCAATCCCGCCATGGCCCTCCCCGACCCGGCGGCGCTCGGACTGGCGCCGCATCCTGAAGGCGGCTTCTACCGGGAACTGCACCGCAGCCCGCTCACCGTGCGGCGGGCGGATGGCGCCGAGCGCTCGGCCCTGACCGCGATCCATTTCCTGCTCCCACCGGGCGGGATCAGCCGCTGGCACCGGGTGCGCGATGCGGACGAGTGGTGGCAGGTGGTGGAGGGCTCCCTGCGCCTGTGGACCGGACCGACCCCGGCGGCGGCCACGGTGCGCGAGATCCATCCCGGCGCGGCGGGTCACGCGGTGGTCCCCTCGGGCTGGTGGCAGGCGGCGGAGGCCCCGTCGGGGGCCCTGTGCGTGTGCCTGGTGGGGCCGGGCTTCGCGTTCGCGGATTTCGATCTCATCGACGGGGCGATGGCGGCATCGCTCGATCCGGTCCGGCGGCGGCTCGCATGAACATCACCGTGTATGGCTCGTCGAGCGCCCGCACCCCGGAGCCCTGGCTCGCGGCGGCCCGGGAGCTCGGGGCGCGCATCGCCAGTGCCGGCCATGTGCTGACCACCGGCGCCGGCCGGGACGGCTGCATGGGCGCGGTGGTGGACGGTGCCCTGGCGGCGGGCGGCACCGTGCGCGGCGTCATCCTGCGCCGGTTCATCGCCGACGGCGCGCTCCATCCCGCCATCCCCGGGACCGCGATTGCCGATGACATGCGCACCCGCAAGCGGCTCCTTGCCGAGGGCGCCGACGCCTTCATCGCCCTGCCTGGCGGTCCGGGCACCTGGGAAGAGGTGTGGGAGATTGCGGTCCAGCGCCAGATCGGCGCCACCCGGGCGCCCCTGGTGGTGGTGGATCTGGACGGGTTCTACCGGCCCTTCCGCGACCAGCTCGCGGCGGCGGAATCCGCCGGGCTGCTCTACGGACCCGCCGCGGACCTGGTGCGGTTCGCCCCGGATCCGGCGGCGGCCCTGGTGGTGGCCGGCGCCGGCTGATCAGAAGTCCGATAGGACCTTGGCCGCTTCCGCATCGGTAAGCGGCAGGGCGGATGCGGCCTGCTGGGACGAGCGCTGGGCCGCCTGCTGGCTGGCGCGCTGGGTTGACTGGGGCGCCGGCTGGGTGCTCCGTTGGGCGGGCACCTGGGTGGCGGTCGCCCGGGTGGCGCCGGCGGATGGGGTCCCGGTCCGGGCGGTGGCATCGCCCATGCGCAAGGTGCCGATGGTCGCCCGCTGGGTGGTCGCCCGTTGGGTGGCCGCCGGCGGCGTGGGCTCGGCGGCACCGCCGCGCACCAGGGTCTCGACCCGGGCCAGGCCGGCACCGGCTTCGTCGGCCGCGCTGGCGAGGGCCCGGGCGGCATCGCTCAGCCGTTGGGCATCCCCGCTCCGGCTCTGGGTCACCCGGTCGATGTCGGCGATGGCCTGGCCGACCTGGGCGATGCCCTTGGCCTGCTCGTCGCTCGCCACGGCCACCTGGGCCATCAGGGCGGTCACCTGGGACGAGGCCTGGACCATGGCCGAGAACGAGCCGACGATCCGCCCGTCGATGGCCTGGGCGAGGAAGGCCTCGACCCCGGCGGCGGTGGTCTTCATGCGGGCGGCCTCGTTGCGGCTGGCCTCCATCAGGGCGGCGGTGTTGCGGACCTCCTCGGCGCTGCGCTGGGCGAGGTTGCGCACCTCGTCGGCGACCACCGCGAAGCCGGCGCCGGCCTCGCCGGCCCGGGCCGCTTCGACCGCGGCGTTGAGGGCGAGCAGGTTGGTCTGGAAGGCGATGTCGTCGATGGTCTCGACCACCCGCGCCGTCTTGGCGGTGGACTCCTCGATGGCGGCGATGGCCTTGCGCAGCTCCGACAGGCGGGCATTGAGGTCCGCGGCCACGGCCTTGGCCTCCTCCTCGCCGGACACCGCCCGGCGGTTCGCGTCCTTGGCCAGGCCGTCGGCCTGGCGGGCGTTGTCGGCGGACTGCTTGGCCATCGAGGACATCTCTTCGAGGGTCGCCGCGGATTCCTCGAGGGCCGCCGCCTGCTGGGCGGAGCCGTCGGCCATGCGGCTGGCGAGTTCGACGAGATCGCGGTTGCCGGAGCGGTTGGCCTCGGCGGCGCTGCGCAGGGCGGAGATCTGGCGGAGGAATGGTGCGGGGATCGAGCGGGCGACCAGCCAGCCGGTGACCGCCATGATGGCGAGGCAGGCGGCGAGGGAGATCCACAGGATCCCGGCGAAGGCGGCGTTCGCATCGGACGCCTGGTCCGCGATGGCCTTGGCGACGGCGCCGAGCTTGTCTTCCAGGGTGCTGTAGAGCCGCTCGAACTCGGCGAGCTGATCCTTGGCGGGAGCCTTGGTGCCGACCAGGTTCACCACCAGGGCGGTGTAGGCGGCGATGTCCTGCTTGGCGGCATCCAGCGCGCTGGCGGCGGCGGGCGAGAGATCCGCGGAGCCGATGGCCGCATAGTTCGATGTCATCAGTTCCGCATGCTCCCGGGTCGCCCCGGTGATCTCGGAGGACGAACCCGCATGCAGGGCCTGGTAGATGTCCGCCTTGAGGGCGTCGTGCATCATGTCCGCCTCGCCCTGGAGGTGGATCAGGCTGCTGGCGTCGGTCACCCGATGGTTGGCGGCGACGGCCAGAACGCCAAGACCCACCAGCAGCACGGCGGCGAGGAGGACGAGGGAGAAGACCTTGGAGGCGATGGACATGGGTGTTCCGATCAGGGCTTGCTGGCGGTCGGGGCGGCATCGGCGGCCGCGACGACTTCGGACGAGGTGAGGACGCGGTCGATGTCGAGCAGGATGACGACCCGCTTGGCGATCTTGCCGACGCCGAGGATGTAGGCGGTGTCGACCGTGGTCCCGAACGCGGGGGCCGGCTCGATCTGGTCGGCGGGGATGTCCTGCACCTCGCTGACCACATCGACGACCATGCCCAGGGTCACCGGGTCGGCGCCGGCCGCGGGGCGGATCTGGACCACCACGATGCAGGTGCGCTTGGTGTCGGCCTGGGCCTCGATGCCGAAGCGCAGGCGCAGATCGATCACCGGGATGACCTTGCCGCGCAGGTTGACCACCCCGCGCACATGCGCCGGCATGCGCGGCACCGGGGTGATGTCGAGGATGCCGATGATCTCCTGGACCTTGAGGATCGGCAGGCCGTAATGCTCGCTGCCGAGGACGAAGGTCAGGTATTTGTTGGCCGCCGAGCGGGAGCGGGCGACGCGGGCCTGGGCAGAGGTGGAGGCCTTCATGGGGTGATCCTGGAGTGCGTGGCTTCGGCGGCGTGGGTGACGGCGGGGCCGTGGGTGGCCGCTTGGACAAGGCCGTTGATGTCGAGGACGAGGCAGACCAGCCCGTCGCCGGTGATGGTCGCTCCCGACAGGCCCGGCGCCGGAGGCAGGCCTCGGCCAAGGGTCTTGAGGACCACCTGCTGGCGGCCGACCACCGCATCGACGATCAGGCCGATCTCCCGGTGGCCGTCCTGGACGACGACGACGAGGGGACGGGACCCCTCGGCCGCGGTCAGGCCGAGCAGATGCGACAAGGAGAAGATGGGGATCTGCCGGCCGAGGAGCGCGACCAGGCGGCCGCGGCCGCCTTGGATGCGGGTCACCGCGTCGGGATCCAGACGGCTGGCCAGGACCACGGACAGGGTCGGGATGATGTAATGCTGCCCGCCGGCGGCGAGGACCATGCCGTCGATGATCGCCAGGGTCAGGGGCAGGACGAGGGTGAAGGTGGTGCCCTGGCCCTGGCGCGAGGTGGTGAGGATCCGCCCGCGGCTCTCGACCACCATGCGTCGGACCACATCCATCCCGACCCCGCGGCCGCTCAGGTCGGTGACCTGTTCGGCGGTGCTGAAGCCGGGCAGATAGATGAGGTCCCAGACCTCCTCGTCGGACAGCTCGGCGTCGGGCGAGATCAGGCCGCGCTCCTTGGCCTTGCGCAGGATGCGTTCGCGCCCGAGGCCGCGGCCGTCCTCCTCGATGACGATATGGATGGCGCCGGCGCGCCGCTCCGCCGCCAAGCGCAGCCGGCCGGCCGGCGTCTTGCCGGCGGCGATGCGTTCCGCCTCGGGTTCGAGCCCATGGTCGAGGGCGTTGCGGACGAGATGGATCATCGGGTCGGCCAAGCGGTCGACCACCGACTTGTCGAGTTCGACATCGTCGCCCTCGATCACGAGGTCGACCTTCTTGCCGGTCTTGCGTTCCAGATCGCGGACGAGCCGGGTCATGCGCTGGAAGGTCGGCTTGAGCGAGACCAGGCGCAGGCGCTGGGCCATGCCCTGGACCTGGCGGGTGACCCGGTCCAGGCCGGCGAGCAGACCGGCGACCCGGCGGCTGCCGAGCCCCTTCAGCTCGTCGGCGTGGAACAGCATGTTGGTGGCGATGACCAGCTCGCCGATGGCGTCGGCCAGCCGGTCGACGGTGGCCACATCGACGCGCATCGACGCGGGCGCGGCGGTGGCGGCCGAGGGGCCGGCGGCCTGCTGGGCCGCCTGTTGGGTCTCGAGGGCGCGTTGGATGTCGGTCGGGGCGACGCGGCCCTCTTCGACCAGGATCTCGCCGAGCTTGCGGTCGGGGTGGTCCTCGCTCTGGCGGATCAGCGCCGCCTCAAGCTGGGCCCGGGTCAGCTTGCCGGTGCCGACCAGGATCTCGCCGACGCTGGGCACAGCCCCCGGGCGCATGAGCAGTGCCTGATGCAGGGCATGGACGAGCCCGGGCAGGCGCGGCTCACCGGGGAGCACCTGGCCCGGACCGGCCGCGGCGGCCTGGTTGACCAACGACATCAGCAGGTCGCGGCTCTGCAGGAGCAGGTCCATGACCCCGCTGGTCGGGGGGATCTCGCCGGAACGCACCTTGTCGAGCAGGCTTTCGGCCGCGTGGGCGAGCTGCTTCTCGCGGTCCAGGCCGATGAAGCCGGCCAGGCCCTTGAGGGTGTGGAAGGCGCGGAAGCAGGCGTTCACCGCTTCCGGATCGTTGCCCCCCTCGATGCGCAGGAGGTTGCCCTCGATGGCCTGGAGGTGCTCACCCGCCTCGGTGGCGAATTCCGCGAGCATGGCGGGTTCGGCCTCGGGTCCCAGGGTCACCGGGGCGGCGAGGGGGTCCTCGCCGGCGGCGACCGGGGTCGGCTCATGGTCCGGTTCCTCGTCGTGGGCTGCGGGTGCCGGGTCGGGCTCCCCGGCGGCGGGCGCGGCGGCCTCACCACCCAGGGCAGCCAGGGCGGTGACCGCCAAGTCACGCAGCAGATCCTTGGTCCGGGTCGCCAGGGCCCCGGTGATCTCCTCGGTGAACAGGCCTTCGAGGAGGGCGCAGGCCTCGTGCACCGGCTGGGCGATGCCGGCGTGGCCCTCGGCATCCGCGGCATCGGCGAGGGTCTGCCAGGTGGCCTGCAGCCCGGCGATGGCCTGCCAGTCGGTCAGGTCGGCGGTGGTCAGGGCGCGGTCCACCGCGGTCAGGGCTTCATGGGTGACTGACATGGTCAGGTTTCCGCGGCGGGAACGGGCGGCAGGGGCGGCATCAGGTCATCATACCCCGTTCCCGGCGGGTGCGCCAGGGGGGGTCGGACGGCTGCGAGCCGCAGCCCGCAGGGCCGGCAGCAGCAGGCGCTGGCAGCCGTCCCCGCCCTGGTAGAGCCCGAGGTCCTCCTTGTCGATCGCCGCATGGGCGCCCGCCGCCATGACCTTGTCGCGCATCGCGGATCCGGCCTTGGCGATGGTCGAGACGACCACCGTGGGGATGGGCTTGAACTGCATGATCCGGCGCAGGAACGAGAGGCCGTCGAGGTTGGGCATGATCAGGTCGAGACAGAGGACATCGGGGGCCCGTTCGAGGATCCGCTCGCGGGCCTCGAACGGGTCCCCGGCCTCGCCGTCCACCGCCAGGTCGCCGGATGCGGAGATCGCTTTGACCAGGAGCTGCCGGACCACCGGGGAGTCGTCGACCACCAGCACCCGGGCGGCGCGGCGGGCTGTCGTCCCGCCTGCGGCCGGATCCGCCGGCCGGGGGATCCGGCGGGCCTCGACCCGGCCGGTGGCGGTTTCGAGGGCGATGCGGCGGGCCTCGCTGCCGCCCACGTCCTCGTGGCGGACCCGGATGCCATGGTGGGCGAGCCGGGCACGGGCGCAGGCGATGTTGCGCTGGCCGATGTCGAGCTGGCCGGTGCCGCCACCGAGCGGACCGACCACGGCTCCGCCGCCATGGACTTCCGCGACCAGATCGCCCGGTGCCGATCCGGCCATGCGGGCGAGCTGGATGAGCCCGTCGATGGCGCTCTCGCCGACCTTGCCGGGCGGCATGCCGCCGGCAGTGCGCAGGTCTGGCACCATGAAGTGGTTCATGCCGCCGGCACCGCGGACCGGATCGACCAGGCACACCGCGATGCAGGACCCGAGCAGGGTGGTGATCTGGGACGGCTCCCGGAGCCAGGCCATCTCGCCAGGAAGCAGGAAGCGGTTCTCAGACATGGGGGGCTCCGTCGATGAGGCCGTCAGGGGCGATGATCAGGGCTGCGCTGCCGTCGCCCATCAGGGCGGCGCCGGCCACCAAGGCCGAGGGAGGCAGGCCGACCAGGGGGCGCACGACCACCTTCTGCACGCCGACCACCGACTCGACCTCGAGGGCGAAGGGGCGGCGCCGGCATTCGACCACGACCAGGGCGCGCACCGTCCCGCAGGCCAGTCCCAGGCGCTCGCCCAGGCTGAGCACCGGCAACATGCGGCCGTGCCGCTGGATCATCCGCCCGCCACCGGGAATGGATCCGAGCGCGCCCGGCTCGGCCTGGAAGGTCTCGCGCACCCGTTCGAGGGGCAGGACCAGGAGCTGGCCACCGGCCCGGACCAGGTAGCCGCCGATGATCTGGGTCGTGGCCTGCTTGGGCACGGTGAGCGCGAAACGGGTGCCTTCGCCACGCCGGCTGGTCACGGAGACGGTGCCACCCACCGCCTCGATGTCCCGCTTCACCGCGTCGAGACCGACGCCGCGGCCGCTGACGTCGCTCACCCGCTCGGCGGTGGACAGGCCGCTCGAGAAGATCAGCTGCATGGCGTCGGCGTCGTCGGGATGGCTGCCGGCGGGGATCAGTCCCTGGCGGCGGGCGGCCTGGCGGATGCGTTCGGGATCGATGCCACCCCCGTCGTCCTCGACGGCCAGGGTCACGCTCGCGGCACCGGTGGTCAGGGTCACCCGCACATGACCCTCGACGGATTTTCCTGCGGCGGCGCGTCGTTCCGCGGATTCGATCCCGTGGTCGCAGGCGTTGCGTACGAGATGGAGCAGGGGGGCATCGAGGAGATCGAGCAGGCGCTTGTCGATCTCGGTGTCCTCGCCGGCGATCTCGGCCGTGATCTGCCGGCCGCAGCCGGCGGCGAGGTCGCGGACCAGGCGGGGCACCTTGTGCAGGAGCGGCCGGGCCGGCACCTTGCGCACGGTCATGATCGCCTGCTGAAGCTGGCCGGACAGGGTGTTGAAGGTGTCCAGCGCCCGCCGCAGGTCGCGCGCCACGCCCTCGGCGCCGGGCATCCGTCGCACCCGGCGGTCGATGTGGCCGAGCATGTCGGCGACGACCAGCAGCTCGCCCACCAGGCGCAGGAAGGTGTCGATGCGCTCCTCGGACACGCGCATGGTGCGGCCGGGCTCGGCGGCGGGCGCCTGCGGGGCAACCGGGCCCGGGGCCGCCGCGGCGGCCCCGGGCAACGCTGACAGCCGTTCTACGCCCTCGGCCAGCCAGCCCTGGAGCAGATCGTCGAATCCCGTCGCGGTGGCGGTGAGCCGGAACCCGTCGCGGAGCATGCCGGCCAGCACTCCCGCTTCACCGGGGCAATCCGCGGCCAGCCGATCGAGAAGCGTTCCGGCTTCAGCGAGGGCCGCCTCGTCCGGGGTGTCGGCCAGGGCGCGGCCGAGCCAGGTGCGCAGGGTCTCCAGGGCCGGGTGCAGGCCGCCGGCGGGCCCGGCGGCGGTGGATGCGCCGGCGGTGGCGCGGGCATGGCGGATGAGGGTTTCCAGGGCCTGGCGCAGGGCAGGGCGGGCCTCGCCGCCGTGCAGCCAGTGCTCTTCGGCCACGCGGATCGCGTCGAGCAGGCCGGCGCCATCCACGCTGGCATCGCCGGCGGCTTCGCGCAGGCGGTTGCGCAGGGCCTCTGCGGCGGCGGCGGTGGGCGCCTCGCCCCGGCCGGCGCGCACATCGGCGAGCATCGTGCGCAGGGCATCGACGGCCTCCAGGAGGAGGGTAACCAGGGGCCCGGTGGCGAGCAGGCGGCCCTGGCGCAGGTGGTCGAGCACCGATTCCGTGTCATGGGCCAGGGCCTTGGCGCGCATCAGGCCGAAAAATGCGCAGTTGCCCTTGACCGAATGGATCGGCCGGAAGGCGTCCTCGACAGCCCCGGGATCGTTGCCGCGGTCGAGGGCGAGCAGGCGGTCCGCGGCCTGGACGAGGGCCTCGGCGGCCTCGTCCAGGAAGACGGTCATCAGGTCGCCATCCAGCCCTGAATCCATCCTCGGTCAGGCCTTGCGCTGGCGCGCCACCCGGGCGAGCTGCGTCTTCCAATGGTTGATCACCCAGGCGGCGTGGTCCACCGCCGCATCGAGGTCGGAGCAGTCGCCCAGGGGTTTGCCGACGAAGGTCAGGGCGCCCTCCTTCAGGCAGGCCAGCACGGTGTCGAGGGCCACGTGGCTGGTCATGACCACCACCCGGGCCAGGGGCTGGTCGTTGCGCAGTCGGCGGATCACTTCGAGGCCGCTCATGCCCGGCATCTCCAGGTCCACGATCACGATCTCGAGCCGGCGGCCCGACGCCTCGGACAGGGCGGCCAAGCCGTCGCCGACGGCGGTCACCGGGTGCCCGCGCACCCGCAGCCGGCGTACCGCGACCTCGCGCACGACCGGGTCGTCGTCGATGATCAGGACATGGGGGCGCGGGCCGGGATCCATGTGCCACAATACCCGATGAGTGGGGGTTTGCGCCAGGGCCGGTCCCGGGATACCTTTACGGGGTATGGACGCCCTCCCCGATTTCGATCCGGCTCCGCTGCTCGCCCTGCGCGAGGCCACCGATGCCGACACCGCCCGGGACATCATCGGCATCTTCGCCGGCGATGCCCCGCCCTCCCTTGCCGCCCTCCGCGCCGCCCTGGCGGCGGGGGATGCGGAGGGGGTGCGCAAGGCCGCACACCGGATGAAGGGCGCCGCCGGGACCATCGGGCTGATGCGGGCGCAGGACTGCTGCCTGCGCATCGAGCAGGCGGCCAAGCAGGGCGACCTGGGCGTGGTGCCGCAGCTGGTGGGGGAGCTCCAAGGCTCCGTGGACCGGGGTCTTGCCCAGGCCCAGACCGCCCCGCTGTGACCGCGGGGCCGCTCAGAGGTTGAGGAGAACCCCGACGGAGGGGTTTCTCCTCAACCTCTCAGCGCCGGCGCAGTTCCCCGATCGCCGTGCCGAATTCCGCCGGGGTCGGGGCGGTCAGGTCGATGGCCGGGCCGCCGGCCGGGTGGGGCAGCAGGATGCGGCAGGCGTGCAGCATGTGGCGCGGCACCTGGACCGGGTCCCGGCGGTCGCCGTAGCGGCGGTCGCCGTAGAGCGGGAAGCCCATCTCGCTGAAATGGATGCGGATCTGGTGGTGGCGGCCGGTCTTGGGCATGACCTTCACCAGGCTGGCGAAGGTGCCCACCCGGGACAGGACCTCCCACTCGGTGACCGCCTCGCGGGCGTCCTGGCCGCGACCGCTCTCCCAGCGTTCGCTGCCACCGGTCTTGGCCTTCATCACCAGGTAGCTGCGGTGGATGCCCTTCTCGCGCGGATGGCCGCGGACCAGGGCGAGGTATTCCTTGCTCACCGCATGGTCCTTGAAGGCCTTTTCCAGGCGGTCGGCCAGGGGCCGGGTACGGGCGAAGAGGACGATGCCGCTCGTGTCTTCGTCCAGGCGGTGGACGGCGATCAGCTCCGGCCACCGCTGGCGCAGGATGTCGAACAGGCTCCAGGACCCCTTGCGGTCCGGGCGGACCACCGGCAGCCACGCCGGCTTGTCGTAGGCGATCACCCCGTCGCGGTCCATGAGCACCCGCTCGGGATCGAAGGTGTGCTCGCCTTCGTCGGGGATGAAGGCCTCGACCACGTCGCCGCTCACCAGGATCCGGGAGTGGAAGGTCTCCACCTGGCCGTTCACCCGCACCGCACCGCGTTCGATCAGGGTCCGCGACTTGCGGATCGACAGCTCGGGGCCGGCCCGGCGGGCGACGAAATGGGCAAGATCCTGACCAGCCTCGACCCCGACCGTGCGGGCGTTGCGGCCCGGGCGCCAC
>CAMCAC010000057.1 GCA_945872305.1 Candidatus Kuenenia stuttgartensis
TTCATCAGCGATGTGGGCAATCACTGGAACGTCGCCCGTCTGGTGGTCGCGGACGGCGCGCGCGCCGGGGTGTTCTACTGCGTTGCCGGCAACATCGCCCTGTCCCAGTCGCCGTGGAGCCGCACCGACTTCTTCCGAAGCACCGATGGTGGTGCGACCTGGACCCAGGTCGCCTACTCCGGCAGCCTGTACACCTGGAGCTACCAGATGTCGATCCATCCGGTCCCTGGGGTTGCTGACGACCTGTGGATGACCTGTGGTGGCCAGGGTGACGGGGTGGACTTCAGGCGCAGCCAGGACGGTGGATCCACCTGGGTCCAGGTGGCCGGCATCACCTCGGCCCGGCGCATGGGATTCGGCGCCCCGGCGGCCGGCCGCAGCAATCCGGCGATGTTCGCTTACGCGTCGGTGGGTGGTGTGGACGGGATCTGGCGGTCAGACGATGCCACCAGCCTGCCCGGCAATGCCGCCGGCGCGACCTGGGTGCGCATCGACACCACCCAGACTCCGCTGCCCGGCGTGCAGGACATGGTCGGGGATCCGCGCGAGCCCGGCGCCCTGTGGTTCGGCACCAGTGGCCGTGGCCTGATCTTCGGCCGCCCCTCGGCGGTGCCGCCGCGGATCGTCGCCCAGCCGGCCGCCGCCACCGGTCGGGTCGGCGGGACCGCGACCCTCGCCGTCGATGCCGCCGGCGGTCCGACCCTGTCCTACCAGTGGCAGCGGTGGAGCGGCAGCGCCTGGACCACCCTCTCCGGGACGTCAGCCACCCTGGGTCTGAGCGGTCTGGTGGCCGGCGATGATGGCGCGCGCTTCCGGGTGCGGGTGACCAGCGCCGGCGGCACCGCGACGAGCGAGGAGGCGCGCCTGCGCGTTCTCGCCGCCGGCAATGCGGCCCCGACCGTCGCCATGTCGGCCACCGCCGCGGTGGCCGGCCGCGTGGTCGCCCTGGCGGTGCTCGGCGCGGACGATGCCGGGGAAGGGCATCTGGCCTATACCTGGGCTGCGTCGGTGCCCGGCACGCTGTTCTCGGCGGCCGGCGGCAACGATGCCAAGGCGGTCGTCGCGTGGGTCCCGGCCGCCGGGTCCTGCACCTTCACCGCGACCATCCGCGATGGAGCCGGTACGGCGGTGACCAGCCAGGTGACGGTCGTCGTGGGGGCACCCGCGGTCCCGGCCGGCTGGCTGCGCCCGGCCACCACCGCCATCACGATTGCCGAGGGAGCGGCGACGACCGTCGCGGTGCAGCGCTCCGGCGGTACCGCCGGCGTGCAGGTCCTGGCCTGGGCCACCGCTCCCGGTTCTGCGGGAACGGGTGACTATGTCCCGGCGGCGGGGGTGCTGTTGTGGTCGTCGGGCGATGGTTCGGCGCGCAGTCTGCCCATCACCACCGTGACCGATGCGGCGGCCGACGGAGGCGAGCGGTTCCGCGTCGTCCTGGCGTCGCCCACCTGTCCGGCGGGCACCGCGGTCGCCGTCGCCATCAGTGAGGGTGTCGGCAACGGCGGCCCGGTGATCAGCGTTCCCGCCAGCGGAGCGGGAGCTTTGGTCCTGCCGTAGGGTGGCCGCTCACGCCCCGCCCCGGGCGCGGCCCGGGGTGGTGCCGCGCTGGCGGCGGAACCAGCGTACGAAATGGCTCGGGTCGGCGAAGCCGCAGCGAGTGGCCACGGTCTTCACCGGCCGGGTCGGGTCCGCGAGCAGGGCGGCGGCGCGCTCGGCCATGCGCGCGTCGAGCCAGGCGGACGCGGGCAGGCCGAGGCCGTCCCGGCACAGGCGGTCGATCTGGCGCCGGGACAGACCGGTGGCGGCGGCGAGGGTGTCCCAGGGGGCGGGGCCGATGCGGCCGTGGGAGTCGAGCACCGACAGGATGGTGGTCAGGCGCGGATCCCGGGCGTGGGCCTCCGGCGGCCGCCAGCCGGCCTCCTGGGCGCAGGCCCACCACCGGGCGACCACGGTGGCAAGGGCCGCCGCCTGGTCTGGACCCGGAGGGGCGGTGAGCACCTGGGCGACCAGGGCGTCCCATCCGTTGGGGAGCGGAATGACGGCCGGTGCGGCGACGGCGAAGGGCGGGAGCCCGTCGTCCCGGCGGACGAGCAGACGCAGGGATGCGATGCATGACCCCGGCGCAAAATCCTGGTCCCGGCGCAGGCCCCCGGGAACCAGGACCACATCGCCGACGGAGGCGCGCACAGTCCCATCTTGCCAGCGGAGCAGCACGGAGCCCATGCGGATCCGCCAGATGCACCAGGCAGGATCCCGGTGGCCCCGGGCGTTGCCTGCCGTCGGGACCGGTCCGTCGTAGCAACGTTCGAGGGCGATCTCGACCGCCGCACCGGAGACTGGAAAGATCACGGACACCGTCATGTCCGAAATATGCCATGGATGTCCGGACCGGTCCAGGGATCGCGCTCGCGCCGCCGCCGGCCGTTCGCCATGCTCTCCGCATGGACATCGCCCTCGCCGCTTCCGTCGACCTGCTCATCCTCGGCGGTTCCGCCGGGGCCGTGGCCTGCGCCCTGGCCGCCCGCCGGGCGGGATGCTCCGTGCTCATCGCAGCGCCCCATGCCGGCCTGGGCGACGACATCGCCCTCCACCTGCGCCTGGAGCCGGGGGCGCCCTGCGACTCGGCCCTGGCGGCGGCGCTGTTCCCGGACGGGCGTTGCCCGTCCCCCGGGCATGCCAAGCGCACCTGCGAACAGGCAGCGGTGGATGCCGGCGTGGTGATCCTGCTCCAGGCGCTGCCCTGCGGCGTGGTCCGCGACGGCGACGGCCGCATCGCGGGCGCGGTCCTGGCCCATCGCGGCGGACGCAGTGCGGTGGCGGCGCGCATGGTGGTCGATGCCGGGCACACCGCGCCCTTCGCCCGTCAGGCCGGTCTCGCCACCACCACCTGGACCGGCGGGACGCTCGCGGTCGAGACCCGCCTGCTTGGTGTCGACGCCGTCGATGCCGGTGGCGAGGATCTGGGTCTGGTCCACATGCCCGCCGGCACGGTGGCGACCCATCATCCCGGCTCTCCGGTGGTGCCGCCGAGCCACATCCCCTGGGTGCGCCGGCGGCTGACCCTGGACCTGCCCGACGCCGGCACCGCCGGCCTGCTGGCGATCGAGGCCCAGGTCCAGCTCGCGGCCTTCCACCCCAAGGCCCGGGGCATGGCCGATGCGGCGTGGTTCCTGCCCCCGGTCGGGGTGCTGGGGCGCGAACCGCTGGCGGCCTGGGCCGGCGCCGACCGCGTGCCCCTGGCGGCTTGCGCGACCGTCGAGCCGCGGCTGGCGCTGCTTGGCCCAGCCATCGCCGCTCCGGCGGCGGTGGCGGCGGCCTTGGCCGCACCGGCAGCCCTGTGCCGGCTCGGCGAGCGCCTGGGCGCGGCCCTGGCGACGGCGTTGCCGGCCCCCGGCGCCGGATTGGCGGCGGCGCTGCCCGGCCCGGCCGGCGATCTGGTCGTGCGCGGTTCCCGCGACGGGCTGCGGCCGGTGGACGCCGCCCGGATCCGCATCCCGATCGACGATGCCCGGCTGCCGCTCCTGGCCGAGGTCGCGGTGGCGGTGGCCGGCGGTGGCACCGGCGGCGCCGCCGCCGGCATCGCCGCGGCGCGGGAGGGGGCCGCCACCCTGGTCCTGGAGCGGCTGCACCGCCTGGGTGGCGTCGGCACCGTGGGCCGCATCGGGCACTACTGGTTCGGCAACCGCACCGGGTTCACCGCCGAGCTCGACCGGCGCGTGTTCGAGGGCTACGGCGGATCGCCCTATGTGGCCCAGCAGGGCGCCTGGTGGGTCCTGGAGCACAAGCAGGACGCCTGGCTGCGCATGCTCGCCGAGGCCGGCGGCCGGTGCTGGTTCGGCGCCGCCGCCTGTGCGGCCGCGATGGCCGGCGAACGCGTGGTCGGACTGCTGGTGGCGACAGCGCACGGCGCCGGCCTGGTGCGTGCGGCGGCCACCGTGGACGCCACCGGCAGCGCCGATGTCGCCGCCGCCGCCGGAGCCCCGTGCCGCACCGTGGACGCGGACCACATCGCGGTCCAGGGCAGCGGCCTGCCGCCGGTGGATCCGCGCAGCGACTACCAGAACTCGGACCACGACCTGTGCGACGATGCGGATGCGGTCGATGCGACCCGCATGCATCTCAAGGCGCGGCGCAAGTTCGCCGCCGCCTGGGACACCGCCGCGCTCATCGATACCCGTGAGCGGCGCCAGATCCGCGCCCGCCACGACCTCTCGCCCCTCGACATCGCCTGCGGGCGGACCTTCCCCGACACCGTGGTGCGGGCGATGAGCAACTTCGACAGCCACGGCTTCACCGTGCATCCGCTGTTCACCGCGTTCCCCATGGACAAGAAGCCGCTCAAGGCCGACGTGCCCTGGCGCAGCCTGCTGCCGCAGCGCATCGACGGCGTGGCGGTCACCGGCCTGGGCATGGGTGCCGACCGCGATGCCCTGCCGGTGGTGCGCATGCAGCCGGATGTGCAGAACGCCGGCTTCAGCGCCGGCGTCGCTGCGGCCATGGCCGCCGCCCGCGGCCTCGGCCTGGCCTCGCTGCCGGTGCCCGAGCTGCAGGCCCGGTTGGTGGCGCTCGGGCATCTCGATGCGGCGGTGGTGGGCATGACCGACTCGTTCCCGCTGCCGGCCGGGCGGGTGGCCGAGCTGGTCGGCGGTCACCTGTTGGAACTGGTTGGTACCGCCGCCGCGTTCGCGGCACCGGGTGCTGCCCGCCCGCATCTGCTCGCCGCCCTGGCCGATCCCGACCGCCGCGAACGTGCGGCGGTCATCCTCGGTCTGCTCGGCGAGGCCGCCGCCGCGCCGGTCCTGCGCGAGCTGCTCGCCGGCCAGGATTGGGATGCGGGCTGGCGCTTCACCGGCATGGGCCAGTTCGGCCCGAGCCTGTCGCCCATCGACACCCGGCTGGTCGCCCTCGGCGCCTGCGGCGCGGCGGAGGACGCCACGGATCTCGTCCGTCGCATCCGCGACCTGCCCGCGGACCCGGCCCTGAGCCATGTCCGGGCGGTGGCGCTGGCCGCCACCGCCCTGGCCGTCCGCCACCCTGCCAGCGCGGCGTCCCTCGCCGCCGCGCTGGTGGAGCTGCACACGCGGCCGGGGCTGGCCGGCCACGCCCGGTCCGATGTGGTCTCGGCCCTGGCCAGCGACAGCGACCCGATCAACACCCGGGAGCGCGAGGAGGCCCTCCGCGACCTGCATCTCGCCGCCGCCCTGCACCGGCTCGGCCATCCTGCCGGGACCGAGGGACTGACCGCCTGGACCCGCGACCTGCACGGCCACTACGCGCGCCATGCGGCGGCGGTGCTGGCGGAAGGGGGGCTGGCCCGGGCCAGTGCTGCGCTAGCCTGAAGCGATGCCCGACTTCGATGTGATCGCCCACGGTGCCGTCGCCGACGGCACGACCGATGATGCCGCCGCCATCCAGCGGGCGGTCGATGCCGCCTTCGAGGCCGGGGGCGGGCGGGTGGTGATCCCGGCCGGGCGAACGGTGCGGGCGGGGTCCTTCGAGCTGCGCTCGCGGACCGAGCTGCATGTGGCCGAGGGCGCGACCCTGGTCAGCGCCACGAACATCGAGGCCTTCCCGGCCAAGGTCTTCGGCTCCGGCCCCGAGGCCGACAAACGGATGTGGATCGGCTGCCGCCATGCGGAGCAGGTGAGCCTGACCGGCGCCGGCACCATCGACGGCCAGTGCCACGCCTTCGCCCTCGGCGAGACCGAGCACATCTACACGCCCACGGTGCGCTGGCGGCCGGCGATGACCTGCTTCGAGGACGTGGTCGGGATGACCGTGCGCGGCCTGACCTTCCGCAACGCCGCCAACTGGACCCTGCACTTCAGCGGCTGCGAGGACGTCCTGGTCGAGGACATCCGCATCGACAATGACATCCGTTTCCCCAATGCCGACGGCATCGACCCCGACCACTGCCGGCGGGTGACCATCCGCCGCTGCGACATCCGTGCCGGCGACGACGGCATCGTGCTCAAGAACACCGCCCAGTACGCCAAGTACGGTCCGTGCGAGGACATCGACATCAGCGACTGCCGGATCGAGAGCGCCTCGGCGGCGTTCAAGATCGGATCCGAGTCGGTGGATGCCTTCCGCCGGGTGCGCATGCGCGACTGCACGATCACCGGCAGCAACCGCGCCCTGGCCATCCAACTCCGCGACGGCGGCTCGGTCGAGGACATCGAGTTCCGCAACATCACGGTGGGCACCAAGCGCTTCGCGCCCTGCTGGTGGGGCGCCGGCGAGGCGATCTACGTGACCGCCGTGCCGCGGAACCCGCAGACCACCGTGGGCACCGTGCGCGACGTGCGCTTCATCGACATCCGCGCCCAGGGCGAGAACGGGATGGTGATCTACGCCGCCGTGCCGGGCGGGATCTCCGGCATCCATCTGGAGCGGGTCCATCTCGGCATCGAGCGCACCACCGCGTGGCCGTCGGGGCTGTTCGATGTGCGTCCGTGCCCGCTGGGCTACGCGGTGCCCGACGCGGAACCCCTGGGCGAGGATACGCCCTGGGGCCGGCCGGCGACGCGTGCCCCGGCGGCGGTGTCCATCGACGGCGCCGAAGGGGTCGTGACCGACCAGGTGACCGTGACGCTGCCCCGCCTCCCCGGCGAGACCTGGATCCCGGTGCGCGGCGGGACGGCGATCTCGGGTGCCGGTCCGCGCATCATTGCGGCGGTCGCTGGCTGATCCTGTCCGGCTGGGGGCCGGCGCCGCTTGACCCCGGGGCCCCGGAGCCGATCCCGGGGCCATGCGCCCCATCGCCATCATCGGATCCGGCCCCGCCGGATGGACCGCCGCCATCTATGCCGCCCGGGCGGACCTGAAGCCGGTGCTGTTCACCGGCCGCCAGACCGGCGGCCAGCTCACCACCACCACCGAGGTGGAGAACTTCCCCGGATTCCCCGAGGGCATCCACGGCCCCGAGCTGATGAGCCGCTGCGAGCAGCAGGCGACCCGCTTCGGCACCGAGGTGAAGGCCGGCTGCGAGATCACCCGGGTCGAGCAGATTCCCGGCGGCTTCCGCCTGTCCTGGGAGGATCTCTACCAGGGCACCCACGACAGCGAGGCGTTCCGCACGGTGATCATCGCCACCGGTGCCAGCGCCCGCTACCTGGGCCTCCCCGAGGAGAAGGACTTCCTGGTCGACGGGCCGGAGCGCAAGCACGGCCTGACCGCCTGCGCCACCTGCGATGGGGCATTTTACAAGGGTGTCGATGTGGCCGTGGTCGGCGGCGGCGACACCGCCTGCGAAGAGGCCCAGTTCCTCACCCGCTTCGCCAGCACCGTCTACCTCATCCACCGCCGCGACGAGCTGCGCGCCTCCAAGATCATGGCCGCCCGCGCCCTTGCCAACCCCAAGATCAAGCCCTTGTGGTTCAAGACGATCGGTGGTTACCATGTGGATGCGAAGCGGAAGCTCGAAGCGATCACCCTGGTCGACACCAAGAGCGGCGCCGAGTCCCGGCTGGCGGTGAAGGGCGTGTTCATGGCCATCGGCCACGTGCCGAACACCTCGTTCCTCAAGGACCTCCCGGTCCGTACGGACGCCAACGGCTACATCGAGGTGGTCAACGGCTGCGACACCGGGCTCCCCGGACTGTTCGCCGCCGGCGATGTGCGCGACCACCGCTACCGCCAGGCCATCACCGCCGCCGGTATGGGCTGCATGGCCGCCCTCGAGGCGCAGCACCATCTGGAGAGCCACGGCGGGTGATCCGGTGGGGGCTGGAACCTCCGCACCAGGTGCCGGGACCGCCTGGAGGCCTCGCACCGGTTTCCTGGAGCGGCAAGCCCCGGCCGAGCACCCGGCCCGGCGGCATCCGCTTGTGCGCCCTGGCCGGCGGGCGTACCCTCCCGGCGATGGCCGGTGGCATCCCATCATCAGATGCGCAGCTCCCGCTCCCGGAACCACCACCGGGATCCGGCCCCATCACGCCTGAGTTCGAGGTGACGGGCGCGCAGTCGCTGTCGGTGGATCCGGGTGGACAGCCTTCCCCGCCGGCCACCCCAGCGATCCCGGTGGACGAGGAGCCCGATCCCTGGATCGACCGTTCCATCGCCAACTTCGAGATCGTCCAGAAGCTCGGCCAAGGCGGCATGGGCGTGGTCTACAAAGGGCGCCAGCGGTCCCTCGATCGCACCGTCGCGATCAAGATCCTGGGCAAGGCCCTCTCTGAGAACCAGGAGTTCATCAAGCGCTTCGAGCGCGAGGCGAAGTCCATCGCCCGCATCTCGCACCCCAACATCGTGGCGGTGTACGACTTCGGCACCTTCGAGGGGACCTGGTACATGGTCTCCGAATTCGTCGAGGGGACCAGCCTGGCCGGGATGATCGCCGAGAAGGTGCTCCTCACCCTGGACGAGATGGGGCCGATCATGGCCCAATGCCTGGGGGCCCTGGCCCATGTCGGTGCGATGGGGGTCGTGCATCGGGACATCAAGCCGGACAACATCCTCATCACCCGCGATGGCACCGCGAAGCTGCTCGATTTCGGCCTGGCCAAGGACGTCAGCGGCAGCAATGACAGCACCGATCTGACCGGCACCGGTCTGGCCATGGGCACCCCGGCCTACATGTCGCCGGAGCAGTGCATGGGGCGCAAGCTCGACGGCCGCTCCGACCTGTACGCCCTGGGGGTCACCGCCTACTACGCCCTGACCGGCGAAAAGCCGTTCACCGGGCAGTCGTCCTTCGAGATCATGACCCGCCAGCGCGAGCATGTGCCACCGCCGCCGTCGCACCTGAATCCGCGCATCCCCGCCCGCGTGTCCGACACGGTCATGCGCATGCTGGCCAAGAATCCCCTCGACCGCTATCCGGATGCCGAGGCCTGCCGGCTTGCGTGGGTGGAAGCCCTTGGGGCGCCCATGCGCACCAGTGGACTCCACCCGATCCCGCGCGAGACCGTCGCGCCGGTCTCGCCGCGCTCCTCGGGCCGGCAGACGCCGCTGCCGCTGCCGGAACTGCCGCAGGTGGCGAATCCCACGCCGCCCTCCCTGCAGGCTCCGGCGTCGATCACCGCCACCAGCATCCCGGTCCCCCCGCTGACCGCACCACGCCCGCCCCGTTCCGGCGGGTCCGAGGGTGTGCGCCGGCCGCCCAGCGAGGTTTCCGATCCGCCGAGCGGACGCATCGCCCGGGTCGGCACCGAAGCCCGCCGGGTCCGCGCGGAAGCCGCCACCTGCCCCCGCTGCGGCCATCTGAACCGCCCCGAAGCGACCGCCTGCGGCAAGTGCGGCACGGCCCTGCGCAGCGAGGCTCCCGGTCGCGATGCCCAGGCCGAGGCCGAGCGCCTGCTCGATGTCGGCCAGCACAAGGAGGCGGCGGCCCTGTTCGCGCGCCTCGCCGACGCGGAACAGGACCGCCGCCTGCGCAGCGTCCTGCGCAGCAAGGAGCGCGATGCCCGCCTGCGCGACCTGGAGCGCCAGGAGCAGGATCTTGCGGCCCGGGCGGCGGCCAGCGCCAACGCCGGCGACCTCAAGGGTGCCCTCGCCACCCTCGAGGCCGGCCGCAACCAGCTCACCAAGGATGTCACCGCCTCGATGGCCGGTTCCGCCCTGTCCGTCACCGAGCGGTTGATGCTCGAATTGCGCGCCCGCCTGGCCCGCCGGCGGCAGTTGCGCGCCATCCTGGTCCTCGGGCTGGTCGCCGGAGCGGTGGCGGCCGCGGTGGCCTGGGTCCTGCTCAAGGGCCGACCCTGATGGCCCGCGACCTGTCGGTCTGTCCGCATTGCCGCACCCCGCACGATGGCGATCTCGCCGTCGATGGCCTGGCCCACTGCCCGGTGTGCGACCACCGCTGGGCGCCGACCCCGCCGCCCGGCGCGGTCGGATCCCCCTCGCCGGTGGCGTTGACCATCCCCTTGTCCGCCCCGCGCCGTCCGCCGACCCCGCCCCGCCGGCTCGCTTCGGGGGAGTACCTGCCGGACGAGAGCAAGAGCGGGCGCCCGCCGGCCCCGCTGACGGAGCGGGTCGATGGCGGGTCGTCGAGCAGCCGGCCGGCGGTCGGGCGGGACGGTCAGGCCCCGACCACGGCCAGGCCGTCGACCGAGAAGGGGCGCCAGCCGCCCCTGGAGCGGCGCGACGCCGATTCCGACCTCTTCGATCGCCTGGAGCACGATGCCGCCCGCCAGCGGGCGCGTGAGATGACGGTGATCGATCCCGGCTTCTCCGCCGCCGCCAAGGCGGAACGGATCACCTGCCCGGTGTGCGGCCACGCCTTCTTCCCCCTGCCGGGTGAGAGCCAGACCTGTCCCCAGTGCGGTGCATCGTTCGGGCCCGGTGGCGACGACCTGACCGCGATCGGCGGCACGGGCGGCGATCCGTTCATCGGCCGGACCATCCGCGGCTGCCTGCTCGACCGCAAGCTGGGCGAGGGCGGCATGGGCGCGGTCTACCACGCCCGCCAGCTCAGCCTGGACCGTTCGGTGGCGATCAAGCTCCTTCCGGCGGAACTCGCGCGCAATCGCGGCTTCATCGCCCGTTTCGAGCGCGAGGCCAAGACCCTGGCCGCGATCAACCACCCGAACATCCTCCATATCTACGATTTCGGCGAGGACCCCGGGCTCGGCGTCTATTTCATGGTCATCGAGTATGTCGATGGCCAGGACCTCGGCGACATCCTCCACGAGCGGCACACCCTGGCTCCGCTCGAGGTCCTCGATCTCGTCCGCCAGTCGTTGTCCGGCATGGACGTGGCGGCGCGCAAGAACATCATCCATCGCGACATCAAGCCGGACAACCTGCTGCTCACCCGCAATGGGACCTGGAAGGTGGCCGACTTCGGCCTCGCCAAGGGCATGGCCGCCGACAAGGAGGTCACCCAGACCGGGGTGCGGGTCGGAACGCCGGCGTTCATGTCGCCGGAGCAGTGCGATGGGGTCGAGGTCGATGTCCGCAGCGACATCTACAATCTCGGCGTGACCGTGTTCCTGGCCCTCACCGGCCGTCTGCCCTACGACGCCGAGACGCCATTCGCGATCATGCTCAAGCACAAGCATGATCCGGTCACCGGCCCGCGCGATGTGGATCCGGCGATCCACCCGCGCCTCGACCGCCTGGTCCGCCGCATGCTCGCCAAGCGCCCCTCCGAGCGCTGTGCCGATGTGCGGGACCTGATCGACGAGTGCGAAGCGCTGATGGTGACCCTTGCCGGCACCGACAGCATCCTGCGCGCCAGCCGCGGCCCGTTCCGGGCCATGCGCGACCCCTCGCCGCGCATCCTCGACCAGGGCGGGCCGGAGGTTCCGGTGCCGATGACCCCGGCCATCGACGCCCCGCCGGCGGACCTCCTGCTGGTCGAGCCCGCGTCCCTGTCCCCCGGTCCGGTTCCGGTTCCGGTTCCGACCGAGGTGCGCGCCTCTCCGCTGCGGGCGGTCGAGGTCCCCGCCGATCCGGCCAATCCCCGCGCCACGCCATCACGGGGCGTCCCCTCGCGTTCGTCGCGCCGGCTCGACGCCGCCGTCCTGCGCAGCCGCGGCATGCGCTCCCGGGCGGAATCCCTGGCCATCAGCGCCGAGCGCCACGCAAGTGCCGGTCGTTGGGCCGCCGCCGCGGCGGAATGGCGCCAGGCCGCGGAAACCTGCCCGGACCAGGAATGGGCCGAGGACCTGCGCCGCCTGTCCCGGGATGCCGACCGCCGCCACAGCCTCCGCCGGATCCTGTGGCGCGGTGCCGGGGCGGTGGTGCTGGCCGCGGGCCTGCTCGCGGGCATCCGCTGGTTGCCGCCCTTGGCCCACGGCTGGTGGTCCGAACGGGATCTCGAGGCCGCCGGGGACCTGCACGACCTGCGTACCCAGCGGTCCGCCCTGGTGTCGGTCGTCGATCGGCATGGGGCGCCCTGGGGATGGTACGGTGCCATCTTCCCGGCCGGATACCCCCTTCCCGCCGGGGACATCGCCCGCGAACGGATCGCCCACATCGACCGCATCCTGGATGCCCAGGTCCGGTCCGCCACGGCGGCCCGTCCCGCCGTGACCTCGGGCGCCGCCATCGCGGTCGTGGACGACGGCCAGGAGGCCCTGTCGCTCCTCCAGGCCCGCTTGATTCCGGCCGTGGCCGCCGCCGCCGGGGAGGAGCGCAACAGGCTGCTCCGGCTCAACGAGACCATCGCCCTGCGGATCGCCGCCGCCTCCCAGGCCCAGGCTGCAGTCCAGGCCGCCCAGGCCGCCGGCCGTCACGACCAGGCGCTGGCCCTGGCCGCGCGCTATCCCGTGGACCACGGCCGGGTCCCCGCCCGTCTGCCCGCCCCCGCGCGACTCGTCATCGGCGATGGCGACGGCCCGGTCGCCGCCCTGCCCCGCCTGGTCATCGACGGGATCGAGATCACCCCCGCCCCCGGCCTGCGCTTCTGCCGGGATCGCGACCGGGACATCGTCGTGCAGGTGACGGTGCCGGGCTATGAACCGGCGGCGGTCGTGGTCCAGGCGCGGGATGATGATCGCGAGCTGGCCGTCCCCGCGACCATGACCCCCGCCGCCGCGTGGTCACGCCGCATCGGTTCTCCCGGCCTGCGCCAGACCTGGGCCCGGCTCATCGCCCAGGGGGCCGATGCGGTGCTCTGCCTGCGCGGCGATGGGGCGACCGTCCTCCGCCTGGCAGACGGTCTCCAGACCGCCCGTCATGAGCCGACCCACGGCGTCACCAACTGGATCGGCGTCGAGCGTGGACGGCTGCTCATCGCGCATGATGGCGGCGAAGTGGTCGCCCTGGGTCCGGATCTCCAGCCCCAGCGCACCCTGCATCGGGATACCCGCCCGCCGTCGGCCTACCTGGAGCGCGAACTGGTCCTGCGCCCCGACCGCATCGCCCGTCTGGTCATCGACGGCGACCGGCCGGAGCTGCGGTCGCTGGAGGACGGCCGCGAGGTCTGGCGCTATGGGCCGCTGCGCACCACCCTGCCGCCGGTCCTCACGAGTCGCGACGACCGCATCCTGGTCCTCGACGACGTGGCGCTGCACCTGATCGAGGAGGATCGTTCGCGCAGCGACCGGCTCGCCCTGCCGACCCCGCGCACCGGACCCGTGGCGGTCCTGCCGGGGGGGCATTGGCTGGTGCCGACCACCGGTGGCGTGGAGCTCCTGGTCTCCTCCGGGGCCAACCGTTACCAGTGGCGTCCGGGCCCGACTCCTGGCCAGCCTGGTCTCGTGGCGACGGATGGCGACCGGGTCCTCGTCCATCGCCAGGATGGCCGGCTCGATGCCTTCCGCTGGAACGGCACCGCATTCGCCCTGCTGTGGTCTGCGGACGCCGGCGGACCGCCGGCCTGCCCTCCGGCCCTGGCTGGCGAGCGCGCGGCCGCTGCCGATCTCTCCGGCCGCTTGGTGCTGGTCGATGCCCAGGCGGGCAAGGTCGTCCGCCGGCTCGCCCGGCCCAGTGCCGCTGCGGCCCTGCTCGTCCTCGGTGGGCGGACCCTGGTCGCGGACCGGTCCGGCATCCTCGCCGCCTACTGACCAGCCCTGTCCCCTGTCGCGGTGGCCAGGACGCCGCCGTGGCCAGGGTGGACCACCATGGACACGGTCCCCGATGCCGGTTGGCGACTTGCCGCCACCTACGCAACCCTGCCCGACCCCTTGCACGAGGCCGTCCGTCCGGCGACATATCCGGGGGCCACGGCGGTCACCGTCAATGCGCCCTTGGCGCTCGACCTGGGCCTGGATCCCGATCGCCTCGCCGGTGCCACCGGCGCCGCCTGGTTCGCCGGTGGCACGCTGCCGCCGGGCGCGCGACCCCTGGCCATGGCCTACGCCGGGCACCAGTTCGGCCACTTCACCATGCTGGGCGACGGGCGGGCCCTGCTCCTCGGGGAGCAGGTCGCACCGGACGGCCGGCGCTGGGACATCCACCTCAAGGGTTCCGGCCGGACCCGCTTCGCCCGGGGCGGCGACGGCCGCGCGGCCCTCGGGCCGATGCTCCGCGAACACCTCATGGGGGAGGCCATGCATGGGCTCGGTATCCCGACCACCCGCGCCCTGGCGGTCCTCGCCACCGGCGAGCCGGTCCAGCGCGAGGAACCCCTGCCCGGAGCCCTCCTGGTCCGGGTCGCGGCCAGCCACCTGCGGGTCGGCACCGTCCAGTACGCCGCCGCCACCGGCCGGCGCGACCTCCTCGAAGCCCTGGTCGCCTACGTCGACGCCCGTCATCCGCATGCGGTCGGCGAGCGGCCGGTGGACCGCCTGATCGACGGCGTCCTGGAACGCCAGGCCGCCCTGGTCGCCGCGTGGATGGCGGCGGGCTTCGTGCACGGCGTGATGAACACCGACAACGTCGCCCTGTCCGGCGAGACCATCGACTACGGCCCCTGCGCGTTCCTCGACGGGCACGACCCCTCGCGCACCTTCAGCTCCATCGATCGCCACGGCCGCTACGCCTATGGGCAGCAGCCGGCGGTGACCCAATGGAATCTGGCCCGCCTTGTCGAAGCCGTGCTCCCGCTCCTCGACGATGACGCGGATCGCGCCCTCGCCGCCGGCAACGCCCATCTGGGCACCTTTCCCGCCCGCTATGCGGCCCACCGCCTGGCGATCCTTCGCCGCCGGCTCGGCCTTGTCGACGCCGATGATGGCGACGGGTCCCTGGCGGACGCCTTCCTTGCCGGGCTCGCCACCGCGGAGATCGACCACCATATGGCCTGGCTCGACCTCCTCCGTCTTGATCGGGACCAGGAACCGCGCGTCCTGGTCGGGTCCAGGTGGTCGGAATGGATCGCCCGCTGGCGGACCCGCCGTCTGCGCGATCCCGCCCTCGTCGAGAACGCCCGCGTCATCCTGGCCGCCTCGGTGCCACGGGTCATCCCACGCAACCATCGGGTCGAAGAGGCCCTCGCCGGCGCCGTCCGCGGCCACTGGGAGCCGTGGCGACGTCTGCTCGCCGCCGTCGGCCGGCCCTTCGTGGACGATCCCGGCCATGCCGGCCTGATGGAGCCGCCGTCGCCCCGGGAATCCGCCTGCCACCGGACCTTCTGCGGGACCTGAACGGCGTTCCGGCGGGAGTGCGATCCTGCACGATCCGGGCCCGGGCTGCGTGCAGGCTGCGATCCGGACTGGCGGTGCCGGCGGAGCTGCCGCCAGGGATCCGGCGTTTACGGCCGTGACGGCGCTCAGATCCGGCCCATGGCACGACATCCACTGAGGGGCCGGCATTCCGTCGGCCTCCCACCTGGACATCCACCATGCATCATCGTCTCTCCTTCTGGGCTCCGGCCCTGCTCACCGTCATCGGCATGGCCGGATGCGGTTCCCCGCGCAACCATTCCACCTATCCCGACCAGACCCCCGAGACCCGGGCCCAGTTCCAGGCCATCGAACGGGATTCCACCCGCCGGCGCACCGCCCTGCACGAGGAGCACCGCCGGCAGATCGCGGTGGTCGAGTTCGAGGAGATGCAGGTCTCCGACCGGGCCAAGCAGGAGCGCGAACGGGTCGCGCTTGCGGGCCAGGCCGAGATCCAGGCCCGCCAGGCGCATCAGCGTGATGTCACCGCGGCGACCGCCCGGGAGATCGAGCAGTTGCGCCGTGGAACGGGCGGGGGCACCCCCACCGAGGTGGCGGCCCAGATCGCCACGGCCGAGCGTGCCCTGGCCGAGACCGTGGCGGCGGACCAGCGTGCGATCGATGTTTCGCAGGCGGGCATCGATGCCCGGGTGATGAAGGCCGACCAGGACGAGGTGCGCCAGATGGCGGTCCATGCTCGTCGCCGGTCGGTCATCGACCGCAAGACCCGCGAGGACGACCTCGCCATCGCATCCGACATCTCCACCCGGATGGACGAGGCGGGCGCGAGGAGCGCGCAACGGATGAGCGATGCCCAGTCCAAGGCCCGGGACACGACCGAGGCGGACATGAACCTGGATGTGGCCGTCCGGGCCGATCTCGCCGACCAGGGCGGCAAGGCCCAGGGCGTCACCGTGGAATCCCGCCAGGGCGTCGTGACCTTGACCGGGATCGTCGCCAATGAGGTGG
>CAMCAC010000058.1 GCA_945872305.1 Candidatus Kuenenia stuttgartensis
GCGCGGCCGTATCGTCCTCGAAGCAGCCCCCGGATGTAGTGCTGGAGCTTGCCGATCACCGCCGCCTGGCGGGCGAGCTCGGCCTTGAGCCGCTCATTCTCCTCGCGCAGGTGCTGATCGTCACTCACGATGGTCGGATTATCTCGACACGATCGGCCTGTGAAAGTGCAAGATGCCGCCCGCTGGCGCTCAATGCGTCAGCCGTTTGCGATAGCGCGCAGCGCGCACATCGATGCCCGCGAGGAGCAGGTGCATGCGCGCCGGCGACAGCGTGATCCGCGTCATCGCCGGATCATCGCACGCCGGCACGGCGAAGGTCCCCGCGTCCAACCGGCGCGCGCACAGCCAGTAGCCGCCCTGGTCCCAGACCAAGACCTTCAGCCGCCGCCGGTCGCGCCCGATGAACACGAAGCAGTCTCCGCTGCGTGGATCGCAGCCCAGCTCGCCCAGCACCATCGACGCCAGCGTGTCGATGCCCCGGCGCATGTCCGTGACAGACCGCGCCAGGAAGATCCGCCGCGCCGACGAGAAGCTCAGCATCGCCGCCTCCGCCCAAGCCGGAGCACCGCCTCCACGACGGTCCGCACCAGCTCCGGCGGACTGCTCGACGAGAACCCGAGCCGCGTGCCATCCCGCAGCTCGACCACCACCCGCCGTCGGCTATCTGGCCGACCCCGCCGTCGCCGCGACACCTCCACCTGCACGAACCCGGCCATGGGACCTCCGGCTGGTGATCATGGTGAGGCGGTGAACGAAGAGCAAACGGGCGGGACAGGGCAGATACGCTGAAACGATCCTCCAATTCGATCAGGAGTGAGGCGCGGGATCAGTGAGATGGGAAATGAACAGTGTTTTGATGTCATGGGGCCGACAAAGCGAGGCATGTTGTGTTGGGGAAGGCGCGCATTTCTTCTTTTGAGCCCCAAGGGGCCCGGGCCGGTTGGAAACCGGCGGTCCCAGGGGGGCTGGCCACCTGCAGAGGGGTGACGGCGGTGCGCCGGGGCCGACGGTGGCTCGGCGGGGGCGGTTGGCATGCTCCTGCCCATGACCCGCCGTGCCCTGGATGAGATCATCGACGCCATCGACCGGGTGTACCCGGACCTGCTGGATGCGGTGCCCGACGTGGTCGAGGGGGTCACTGCCCACGAGATCGGCTTCGGCCGGATCGATGAGGACCCCGAGGACGAGATCGAGGGGTCGCTCCAGGCCCTGGTGGTGGACCATGTGCTGTTCACCGCCCCCGCCGAGGGCCGCCGGCCGCCGGTGCGGGATGCGGCGGAACGGCTGATCGCCGCCGGCCATCCGGACGCCGAGATCGCCCGGGCCATCGCCGCCGCTCCCTGGGATCTGGTGCGTTTCGAGGTCCAGGGCCCGGCCCTGGTCCTGAAGTCCCTGACCGGCGGGCCGGTGGTGCCGGTCCACTACCCCGCCCCGGGCGAGGTGGAGAAGGGCGATGAAGCGCTGGTGCGGATCATCCGCGCCCGGGGCTGCGCGGTGGCGCTCATCCTCTCCGCCCTGCCGGATGCGAACGAAGCCCTGCCCCCGGATATCCGCGAAGAGCTCCGCTGGACCGCCCGGGAGCGCGACGAGGCCCTGCGCCCCCTGCGCCTGTTCCTGGCCACCATCACCCGTGGCTTGGCGGGGCTCGACGCGGATGCGGACGAGACCGCCATCACCGACGCCCTGGATGCGGAGATGGAGGGGATCCTGGGACCCCAGACCGTGGCCACCCCGATCGTGGGGCGGAACGCCAACTGCCCGTGCGGGAGCGGCAAGAAGTACAAGAAGTGTTGCGGCCAGTGACTGCCCCTTGCGGATGATCTGCATCATCAGGTAGGATGGGGGCGGAGACTCCCATGCGCACCCTCCTCCTCATGACCCTGCTCGCCGTGGCGTCCGCCGCCGATCCCGCGGCCTGGAACCAGTCCTACCAGCGGGCCGGCCGACAGGTCATCGACCAGGTGAACGCCCGCCAGGTGGATCCCGCCGCGGTCGGCACCCTCGTCCAGCAGATGCTTGCCCAGGCGGTGCCCGCGTCCCGCGCCTATGCCGCCAAGCATCCCGAGGGGGCCAAGCTCATCGAGGCGGTCATCGCCCAGGCGGCGGTGGTCGACGCATCCGGCGCCGTGACCGGCATCGGCCCGATGAAGGACCTGCCCTTCGCCGAGATCGAGACCCAGTGGCACGACCTCGGCCATTTCAAGACGGTGGATGTGGGCATCGACCTCTCCGTCGAAGCCAACGAGCACTTCACCGATCCCCTGCATGCGATGATCCATCCGGTGATGGTCCTGCGCGCCGCCCTGGACCACGCCAAGGACAAGGACCAGGCCAGCCTGGATCACATGAAGGCGGAGATGGACGAAGGCATGGAGCAGATGGAGAAACTCTCCGGCACCCTGCGCTGAGGGGAGAACGCCATGCGCCGTCCGGTCTGGCTGATCATTGCCGTCCTCGGGGCCGGCCTCGTGGCTTCGCTCATGATGACCCTGTGGCAGCAGCGGACGGTGGCCGCCGCCATCGCTGGAAACCGCGAGCGCATGCAGGTCTTCCGCGACCATTGCGGCGCGGCCAACGATCTCGCCCTCGGCCTGCCCCTGGCGGCGGAGCGGTTGTTCGCGGCCCGGACCAAGGTCCTCCTCGACGAGGACGCCGCCGCGCTCGGCGCCCGGCTCAGCCGGCTGGAAGGCATCATCACCCGCCTCCGCGAACCGCGCTTCGCCGAGGTCCGGGCGCTGCCCCTGCCCGCCAGCCAGGCTGCGACCATCGCCTCGACCCTGACTCCGTTGCCGGACCAGTTCGTCGCCCTGACCACCGCCACCGGGCTGGTGGTCGACAATGCCGGCCGACTGCTCGCCCTGCGCCAGGGCGTGGCGCCCCAGGTCACCAAGCTCAACGCCGCGTTGCGCGAACACCTTCATCTGCTCCAGGTCGACGCCCGGGCCTACCAGGCGATCCTGCGCGGGGCGATGATCGTCATGTCCACGGATTCCGCCGCGGATCTGAAGAATCCCGGCAATTCGAAGGTGCAGGAAGGGCTCGCGGCGCTGCGCAAGGCGCCCCTCTCCGCCACCCAGGCGGCGGCGGTCCAGGCGGTGGAGCAGGCCTACGAGGCCGCCTACCAGCCCCTGCGCATCCTCATCGGCAGCCGCAGCGACGCGGACAGCTTCCACCGGGCCAGCGAGGCCCTCCTCGCCACCATCGCCGCCCTGGACGAGGCCGCCGCCCACCACGCGGACCGGCGTCTGGGCGAGTTGGCGGCCCAGGCCTGGGCCTCGGCGGTGCGCCAGGCGGTGGTGGTCGGTTGCATCCTGCTGGTCGGCATCGCCATCGCCGTGCTGGTCCTGCGCCGGCTGAGCCGCCAGGTCACTGCCGCCGTATCCGCGGTGGGGACCACCGCCGACACCCTGGGCGAGGCCTCCACGGGCATCCTCGCCTCGAGCCAGGAGATCGCCGCCCGGGCCAGCGACCAGGCCGCCGGCATCGAGGAGATGACCGCGGCGCTGACCGAAAGCCGGGCCGGGGTCGATGCGACCCTGGAATCGGTCCGCCGGGCGGAGCAGCTCGCCGGTGCGACCCGAAAGACCGCCTCCCAGGGCGAGGAGGGCGCCCGCCGGGCCGCTGGTGAGATCCGGGCCGAATTGCAACGCCTCGCCGAGGCGGTTGCGGGGATCCAGGGCGCGGTCGAGGGCACCGCCAAGGTCGCCCGGGCGATCGACGACATCGCCTTCCAGACCAATCTCCTCGCCCTCAACGCCGCGGTCGAGGCGGCCCGGGCCGGCGAGGCCGGCGCCGGCTTCGCCGTGGTCGCGGACGAGGTCCGCTCCCTCGCCGGGCGCAGCGCCGAGGAGGTCCGTGCGACCGAGGGCCTGATCGCCGCCTGCCGCACCCGGGCCGCCGAGGCGTTGGAAGTGGCCAAGGCCTGCGAGAGCGTGATCAGCGGCTTCCTCGATCGCGATCTGATGCCGGATCTGGCCCGGGTCAGCCACTCCGCCGCCGAGGTGGGCGGGCTCATGGGCACCGTGGTCGCGACCTGCGACGGCCAGGCCCGGACCCTGCGTGAACTGCTCCAGGCCATGCAGCGGCTGGATGGGGACACCCAGCGCAACGCCGCGGACTCCGACGGCGCCGTGGCCCGCTGTGCGGCCCTGGGCGAGCAGGCGGCGATCCTCCGTGGCGAGGTCATGGACGGCCTGCGCCGGCTCGTCGACCGCTGACCGGGATCAGGTCGCCGCCGTCCGGCGGATGGCGCCGGGCGTGCTGCCGGTTTCGCTGCGGAACGCGGCGATGAATGGTCCCGGGCCGGAAAATCCGCAGGCTGCGGCGGCGGTCCGGACCGTGCTGCCGGTGGTGAGCAGCCGCTCGCCCAGACGGATCCGCTCCCGGCGCAGCCAGCGGGCCGGTGGCATGCCCACCGCCGCCGCGAACCGCCGGGTCAGATGCTCGCGGCTTACGTCCAGGGCGGCCGCGGCGTCAGCGACACCGGCCTCCGGTCCAGCCGTTCCGCAAACCAGGCCATGGCCCGCTCTGCAAGATCCCGGTCGCTCGCCGGCGGCGCCGCTCCCCTGGCGACGGTGGCGATGATCTCCCCGGCCAAGGCGATGGACGCATCCACCGGCAGGGGTCGCATTCCTGATCCGGTCGCAGCCAGGGCGGTGAGGTGCCGGACCAGCCGGGCGGCGTCGGGGCACGGCACCACCGGGCCCCGGGCGTCGATGATCCCGCGCAGACAGGCCATGGCGGCATCGCCCACCAGGTTGGCATACACGAACGACCACGGGGCGCCGTCCGCGCAGCCATAGATCAGGTCATCCTCGCCGGCGATGAAGACCAGGGCGTGGCCAGCCGGGATCCGGGCCACGACCCGCCGGCGGCGGTCGAGGATCGCGCCGTGGCCGGCGGTGGTGATCTGCACCGCGCCATGGCGGAAACGCCGGTCCCGGGTGCGGTGCCAGTAGCGGGGGTCCTGGACCGAGCCGCGGCCGACCCGCTCCACCCGGGGCAGGGCGGGGATCGCACAAGCGGTGTCCAGGCGGCAGTACTGCTCGTCGATCACAGACGTGACACTGCGGGTGTCCTCTCTTGTTTCAAATAGGGAAAAATCCGCCAAGTGCATGATCACATGTGATGCATGACGGGCACGATCCCGGCATCCCGCCGCCGTGGATCGAGGCCAGGATCCCGGCCATGAGCACCGTCACCGCCGGTCCCCTGACCATCCGTCTCGATGGCGATCCGGGTCCTTTCGCTATCGCCCTGGTGGCCACCGAGACCGCCCCCGGGATCCACGAGATCCGCCTGGAGCTGACCGCAACCACGGATGCGGCACCGCCGGCGATGTCGTTGCGTTGGAGCCTGCCGTGCATCGACCTGATCGCCCAATGGCGCGGCGATGGCGGCGGTCTGACCGGCCACTTCCCGCCGGACTGGGGCGGCCCCTCGACCCGGGCCCGGGCGTGCAGCCAGGCGCCGGTGGTCTGCCTGCACGGCGAGGACGGCACCAACCGCCTGACCATGGCGGTGGACGAAGCGGTCCACCTGTCCCACCTGTACGCCGGCGTGCGCGAGGAGGACGGCACCATGGCCTGCCGGCTGGAGCCCTTCCCGGGTCACCGCCTGCGGGGCCGGCGCTTCGCGGTGGTGCTGCGGCTCGACCTGCGGCCGGTCCCGTGGCACCGCGCCCTGGCGGGGGTGTCGTGTTGGTGGGAGGGGGTCCATGCCCCGGCGCCGGTGCCCGATGCCGGGCGGGAGCCGATGTACTCCACCTGGTACAGCCTGCACCAGGCGGTGGATGCGGCGGCGGTGGAACGCCAGTGCGCCCCGGCCCGGGAGCTGGGCTGCACCGCGGTGATCGTCGACGACGGCTGGCAGACCCTGGATGGGGCCCGGGGCTACGCCTTCACCGGCGACTGGGTGCCGGAGCGGATTCCGGAGATGGCGGCGATGGTGCGCCGGATCCACGCCCTGGGCATGCGGGTGCTGCTGTGGTATGCGGTGCCGTTCGTCGGTTTTGAATCCCGGGCCTGGGCTCGCTTTGCCGACCGCTGCCTGTTCACGGACCAGCGGAAACGCTGTGGGCTGGTGGATCCCCGCTACCCGGAGGTGCGCGAGTTCCTGATCGGCACCTGGGAACGGGCCCTGGCGGAGTGGGACCTGGACGGCTTCAAGCTCGACTTCGTGGATGCCTGGCAGTGCTTCACCCCGGACCACGCAGCGGCGAAGTCGGGCATGGACATCCCCGACCTGGAAGAGGCGGTGGTCACCCTGCTCGATACCGCCCTGGCCCGGCTGCGGGGCCGCCGGCCGGACATCCTCATCGAATTCCGCCAGAGCTACACCGGGCCGGTGATGCGTCGCTTCGGCCACCTGTTCCGGGCCGGCGATTGCCCGGCGGACGCCATCGGCAACCGCCAGCGCATCCTCGACATCCGCATGCTGTGCGGCGCCACCGCCGCCCACGCCGACATGCTCATGTGGCACCGGGACGAGCCGGCGGCAAGCGCGGCACTCCAGCTCCTCAATGTCCTGTTCGCGGTGCCGCAGATCTCGGTGGATCTGCACGCGATCCCCGCCGACCACCGGCGGATGCTGGCGTTCTGGCTTGCCTGGTGGCGGGACCATCGCGACTGTCTGCTCGACGGAACGCTGGCGCCCGAGCACCCCGAAGCCCGCTACACCCAGGCCACCGCCCGCACCGCCGGCGAGCGCATCACCTGCCTCTACCAGCAGGTCCCGGCCCGGCTTGGGGCGGACGAGCCGCCGGTCCTGCATCTGGTGAACGCCACCCGCGGCGACGGTGTGCTGGTGGATGCGGCGGCGCCCTGGCGCGGCCGGCTGGTCGTCCGCGATGTGCTGGGGGAGGTCCGCGCCGACGGCGTGATCGACCTTACACCCGGCATCCACCGCCTGGCGGTCCCCGCCGCCGGCCTCGCCACCCTGGAGCGCCGGCCATGAGCGATGTCCGCCACGATCCGACCCTCGCCCTGACTCCGCCCATGGGCTGGAATTCCTGGAACGCCCTCGGCATCCGCGTCGACGAGGCGGCGGTGCTGGCCCACGCGGAGCTGCTGGTGTCCACCGGCCTCGCAGAGTTGGGCTACACCCAAGTGATCATCGACGACGGCTGGCACGACGGCCGCGACCGGGCCGGGCGGCTGCGGCCCCACGCCGGGCGCTTCCCATCCGGCATCCGCGCCCTGGCGGACCGCGTCCACGCCCTGGGCCTGCGCCTGGGCATCTATTCCTGCGCCGGGGTCCGTACCTGCGCCGGCCTGCCCGGGAGCTATGGGATGGAGGTCGAGGACGCCGCCACCTTCGCCGAGTGGGGCGTGGACTACCTGAAGTACGACTACTGCCACGCCCCTGACGACCGGGACGAGGCGATCCGCCGCTACACCCGCATGGGCGAGGCCCTGCGCCGGTGCGGGCGCCCGATCGTGTACGCGGTCTGCGAATGGGGCTCGCGCCAGCCGTGGTCGTTCCCGGATCTGGCCCACGGCCACAGCGCCCGCACCACGTTCGACATCATCGACGCCTGGGATGGGAACCTTGATTATTCCAACCGTGGCGCGTCGGTGACCCAGATCCTGGATCGCCAGCATGGGCTGCACACCTACGCCGCGCCGGGCCGGTGGAACGACCTCGACATGCTCGTGGTCGGCCTGGGCGGACGCGGCTACATCGGCGGCGGCGGCTGCACCGACACCGAGTACCGCAGCCATTTCGGCCTGTGGTGCCTGCACGCGGCGCCGCTCATCATCGGCTGCGACCTGCGCACGGTGCGGCCCGAGCACCTCGACATCCTGCGCTGGCGGGCCGCCATCGCGGTGGACCAGGATCCCTGTGGCCACCAGGCGGAGCGGGTGCGCCGGGAGGGCCGCTGCGAGGTCTTCGTGAAGGCTCTGGACCGGGGCGCCCAGGCGGTGGGCCTGCTCAACCGCGGCGAGCGGCCGGCGGTGATCGACCACAAGCCCTGGGGGCGGTTCCGGGTCACCGACCTTGGCGACGGGGCGGATCTCGGCGTCATTGAAAACGCCGTGGGTCGGGAGGTCCCGCCCCACGGCCTCGCGCTCCTGCGCCTCGATCCCTGCGGAGCGCTTGAGGGGTAACCCCTCCGTTGCCGGAAGCCGCCCGTCCGCAACCATGGCCCGCCAGGAGCCATCCGTGACCGCCAGCCATCGCATCTTCCGCGCCGGTGCATTCACCTCCTGGGACCATCTCGCCCAGGAGGTCAGCGACCTGTTGTCATCCCTGGGCCGGGATCGGGTGATCGCGGTCTCCCACAGCGAGGACAAGCAATCGGCGGTGGTGATCGTCTGGTACTGGGAGTGATCACCACCGCCGTCGCGGTCAGCCGTTCTTCGCCGCGAAGTCCTTCATGAACTGGGCCAGGGCCTGGCAGCCGGCGAGGGGCATCGCGTTGTAGATGCTGGCGCGGATGCCGCCGACGGTGCGGTAGCCCTTGAGGGCGACCATGCCCAGCTTCTCGGCCTGCTTGACGAACGCGTCGTCGAGCTCGGCGGTGGGCAGGCGGAAGGTGACATTCATGTGGCTGCGCTGGGCCGGGACCGCCACGGTGCCCTTGTAGAAGCCGCCGCTGCCGTCCACCGCGCCGTAGATCAGGCCGGCCTTCTCGGCGTTGAGCTTCTCCATCGCCGCCAGGCCGCCCTGGCGCTCCAGCCAGCGGAAGGTCTCGAGCAGGATGTAGATCGAGAAGGTCGGCGGGGTGTTGACCATCGACTTGGCCTCGGCCAGCTTCTGGAAGTTCCAGATGCCGGGGATCGAGGCGGGGATGCGCGGGTAGAGGTCCTTGCGCACGATGGCCAGGACCAGGCCGGCGGGACCGAGGTTCTTCTGGGCGCCGCCGTAGATCAGGGCGGTGTCGGCGACCGGGTGGGGCCGGCTCAGGAACTCGGAGCTGGCGTCGACGACCAGGTTGGGGTGCTTGGGCCAGACGGGCAGGCGGTGGCCGTGCACGGTCTCGTTGGAGCAGACGTGGAAGTAGCTGGCGTCGGGCCGGAGCTGCCAGGTCGCCTCGTCGGGGCAGTGGTCGAAGTTGGTGGCCTCGCTGCTGGCGACGGCCTTGGCGGTGCCCTTGGGGGCGGCCTTGAAGGCCTTCTGCGACCACTCGCCGCTGACCAGGTAGTCGCCGTTGGCGCCCAGGGACTGGGGGATGAGGGTGAACAGCGCGGTGGCGCCGCCCTGGAGGAACAGCACATCGTGGCTGTCGCCGATCCCGAGCAGGCTCTTGCAGCGGGCGATGGCCTCGTCGGCGACGCCGTCGAACTCCTTGCCGCGGTGGCTGCACTCGGCGATGCCGAAGCCCTTGCCGTTGTAGTCGAGGAGGGCCTTGGCCGAGGCTTCGAGGACCTCGGTGGGCAGCATGGCGGGGCCGGCGGAGAAGTTGAAGACGCGGGGCATGGGAGGATCCTCTGGGGGCGGAACCCTGCCATCGGATGCGGTACGGACAAGCCCCAGTCGGTTTAGGATGTCAAAACTGCATCGTAAGTCCACATGAACCCACAGGCTCCGCCGCTCCCGGCTGCATTGAACCCCGGCCGATCGGACCATGCTCCCCGCCTTCCGGAGATCGCATCCATGCGCCTGCCCCTCGTCGCCGTCCTTCCCCTGGCTGCTGCCACCCTGGCCCTGACCGGCTGCGGCGAGGAGGCCGAGAAGAAGCGCCAGGAGGAACTGAAGCGGCTCATCGCCGACGAAGTGAACCTCCAGGTCGCGAACAAGGTGGACCAGGAATTGAACTTCCGTCTGCGTGCCGCCGTGCAGCAGGGCATCCAGGACTACATCACCGCCGAGCGCGCCCGCCAGGCCGAGGCCGCCAAGGCCAAGGCTGCGGTGAAGCCCGTGCCGGCGCAGAAGAAGCCCGCTGCCCGCTGATCCCGTGGAGCCGGTCGACCTGGACCGCGGGACGTTCGCCGCCCTTGCCGCGCTCATCTATGAGCGTGCGGGAATCGTGCTGCGTCCCGGCAAGGAAAGCCTGGTCACCGGCCGGTTGGGCAAGCGCCTGACCGCGCTCGGCCTGACCGGCTGGCAGGCGTACCTCGATCATCTCGCCGGTCCCGCCGGCGAGGATGAGCTGGTGGTCCTGCTCGATGCCATTTCGACGAATGTGACCAGCTTCTTCCGGGAGCCGGACCACTTCACCCACTTTCGCGCCCAGGTGGCGACCGATGCCGCCCAGGGCCGGATGCGCTACTGGTGCGCCGCCGCGAGCACCGGTGAAGAACCCTACTCGATGGCCATGGTCACCGCCGATGCCGCCCCGCAGGCGGACTGGCGCATCCTGGCCACCGACATCAGCACCCGGGTCCTCGACCAGGCCCAGCGCGGGAGCTACGGCGAACAGGCGGCGTCCGGCGTTCCCGCGGATCTGCGCGCCCGGTGGATGGCGCGGCGGGGTGACCTGTGGCAGGTCGATGCCCGGTTGCGCGAGCGGGTGTCGTATGCCCGGCTCAATCTTGCCCATCCGCCCTTCCCGATGCAGGGCCCGTTCGATGCGGTGTTCGTGCGCAACGTGATGATCTATTTCGACAACCCTGTCCGCCAGCGCCTCCTCAACGAGGTGGTGCGTCTGCTCCGGCCCGGAGGCCTGCTCTATGTCGGCCATACCGAGAGCCTGGCGGGACTGGACCTGCCCCTGCGGCCGGTGGCGCCCGCGGTCTATCGCAAGCCCTGACCCGGGCCGACGGCTACAGGCGCATGCGGCGCCAGCGCCACCAGGTCGGCAGGATGAGCAGCGCCGCCGTCGTGGCCCCCAGCACCAGGACCGGAGTCCGGCTTGCCACCAGCAGGCGGTCCGCGACCAACGCGAGCACCACCGGCCCCGCCGCGGCCGCCAGCGTGAGCGCCACGGCCATGCCCGGATGGCGCCTGCCGTAGGCCGCCAGGAAGGTGGCGAGGCCCCAGGCGAGGACCGCGACCGGAAGGAGCGACTGGAGCAGCCGTGCCATCGCCTCGGCCTGTCCCTGGCGGCGATCCAGCGGCAGTTCGTCACCGGGGATGTTGCGCACCGGCCGCAGGCCGATGGCAAGGTCGTCGCGGGGCGCTGGCGGCTCCAGCCCGATGCCCGCCGGCGTGGTCCATGGCATGGTCCGGGTCCGTTGATCCTGGATGACCAGCACGCCGTGCAGGGTCCACCCCGCGGCGGACCATTCGAGCCGGTCGGCGATCACCAGGCGGTCCGGATGTTTCGTGCGGACGGCGATGCCCGCGTACCGGCCTTGGCCCGGATAGGCGGCGGCGGCGGACCACTGGCCCTGGGCGGTGCGCCAGCCGGCGGCCCGGGCCCGGGCCGCCCCACCGGTGAGATCGCCGTCCAGGCGCGCCTCGACCGCCTCGGCCCGGGGTGCGAGGGCGGGCAGGAGCCGGTCGGCCAGGACCCAGGCGGCGATCCCGCTGAGCAGTCCCACCACCAGCAAACCGCGGAAGATCCGAGCCGGGGCCAGCCCCGCCGCGCACAGCGCGACCAGGGTCCCGTCGCGCCGCATCGGTGCGGCGGTCAGCATCGCCGCCACCAGGGGAGCCACCGGCAGCCAGAGGGCGAGCATCTCCGGGGTGCGCACCGCGTAATGCTGGAGCACATCCATCGCCTGGCCCCGGCCCAGGGCGCGGAGGAGGAAGCCCAGCCTGGCGACCAGATCCCCGAGCAGGAGCAGGCCGGTGCCCAGGACCAGGGCCTGGGCCCAGCGCACGACCCCGAGCATGCCGAGATGACGGTCGAGGACGGTCATCCGCGCCTCGGCAGCAGCGTGCCCGGCCGTCCCGCGCGGATCAGGCACCAGATGCCCACCGCGGTGATGATGATCAACGGTGGCAGGAGCAGCCAGGCGGGATCCGCCTTGGGGCTGCTCACCCCGGACTTGGTGTAGCCGATGGCGGGATACAGGCAGCTCACGGTGAGCAGGGCCATGACCCCGATCGCGACCAGGGCCTCGCTGATGCCGGCCACCACCCCGATCCCGGCCGCGAAGACCGCCAGGCAGATCACCGCCAACGGCAGGATCAGGCGCAGTTCCAGGGCCAGCCGCGCGTTGTTGTAGGTGCGCCAGCCGGTGGTCGCGCCGGGATCCGGCTTGGCCATCGCCAGGGGCCACAACTCCCCGGTGGGCAGGCTGTCCGGATTCACCGACTGCTCCCGTTCCTCGAGCTGGTCCACGGTCCAGCGCGGCATGCGCAGGGTGGTCGGTGCGCCGCCCTCGATGCGGACCAGGACCACATCCTCCATGGTGAAGCGCAGGTCATCCCCGGACTGCATCCAGCGGGCGCGGGGGGCGAAGGCCACCGTCTGGCCATCATCCCCCGTGATGCGGGCGGTGACCCCGGTCAGGCGGCCCCCTTCGGCGGCATCGGCCCACACCTGCACGCCCTCGCCGAGGGAGATCGGCTTGCGGTCGGCGACCCGCTGCCCGACCGCCGCGGAGAGGAAGCGCTCGCGGCTGTCGCGGATGTCGGCCATGGCCCGGGGCAGGACGAGATGGGCGAGCAGCGCCGCGACCAGGGCCGCGGCGAGCACGAGCAGGCCGAGGGACCGCACCGCGCGCAGCGGCCGGAGCCCGGCCGCGGCCAGGGCCTGGAACTCGCCATCGCGATGCATCCCGCCGAGGGAGACGAGCAGCGCCGAACCGAGGGCGAGGGGCAGGACCAACGGCGTGGCGAAGAGCACCAGCGGAACGAGCAGATCCGGCAAGGCTTCGAGCGGCACGCCGCGGCCGGCGAAGAGGAGGCCCTGCCCGCCGACCAGGATGGCGTAGAACACCCCCGCGAGCACCGCGGTCCGCCGGCCGACCAGCCCGAGCACATAGCGGTCGAGCAGGGTCATGGGGCCAGGAACAGGGTGCGGGCGTTGGCGGTGGTCTCGCCTGCGATCGCCGCCGCCGGTCGGCCGAGGGCCGCCGCCACCGCGGCCAGGATGTGGACCAGATGCCCGGGCTCGTTGCGCCGGCCGCGCAGAGGGACGGGCGACAGGTACGGGGCGTCGGTTTCCAGCAGCAGCCGGTCCGGCGGCACCCGGGCAAGGGCGGCGCGCAGGCGGGCATTGGCGGGAAAGGTGACCATCCCGTTCACCGCCACGTGCAGCCCGCGTGCGACATAGGCCGCCGCCTGGTCCCCATCGCCGTCAAAAGAGTGGATGACCCCGCCCGTCCCGGGCACCCGGTCGAGCACCGCGAGCATGGCGGCATGGGCATCCACCCCGCGCCCGGAGCGGGCGTGGAGCACCACCGGCAGCCGGTGGGCGGCGGCGATGCGCAGCTGGGCCTCGGCCAGGGCCTCCTGGCGCTCCCGGGGCAGCACCTCGTGATGGAACTCCAGGCCGAACTCCCCGATCGCGCGCAGGGCCCCGGTCGCGGCCAGGGCGTCCAGGCGGGCGAGATCGCCCTCCGGGTCCGCGGACTGGTGACAGGAGTACGGATCCAGCCCGGCGCTCATCGCCACCTCGGGATGGGCCGCGCACAGGGCCGCGGCCCGTTCCGCGTCCGCCAGTCCGGTGGCGATGGTCAGGCATTTCCCCACCCCGGCCGCCGCCGCCCGCTCCAGCACCGCCGGCAGGTCGGCGGCGAAGCGGGGATCGGTGAGATGGCAGTGGGTGTCGACCAGGACGGCCGGCGGGAGCATCGGCGGCCTAGGCCTCGGGCGGGCGCGAGATGGCCCGGGCGGTGGCGGTGGCCGGCGGCTCCCCGGCGGACGGGGTGGTCGCCGGCTTGGCGGGGACCCCGGTAAAGCCCTGGAAGTGGACGCCGACCGGCACCGCATTGGCCGGGAACCCGAACCACTCCACCGTCTCCAGGGGCAGCACCACGATGCCGTCCTCGAGTTCGTCGTCGCCGTAGATCTCAAGGGTGATCTGGCTCGTGTCGAGGTCGATGCCGGTCACCCGTCGGACGCAGAAGTGGCTTTGCGACACGGTGTTGGAGTGGAGGAAGCAATGTCCGCGCGGGAACACCTTGTCGTCCAGCCGTTCCTGGATCTCGATCAGCTTCAGGCAACGCTGGTACTGCAACCAGAGCTGTGGCTTCTCCTCGCGGAACCGGTCGAGGGCCATCTCGCGCCGGAACTCGTCGTAGTAGCGCTGGCGCTGCCGGTCGGAGCGGGGCATGGCCGCCACCGTAGGGGCGGGAGGCGGTTGGGAACCCCTGGCCGGCCCTTTGACACACGGACCCGCCCTGGCCACCGGGGCGGGTGGTCGCCCCCCCCGCATGGCCACCATGGCGCCCCACAGGGGATCGCATGGAGCGCTCGACGACGCCCGCATGGCTGGCCGGACTGCTGGTGGTGTTCGCGGTGGCCGCCGCCACCACCTTCAGCCTCCTGATCTACCGTCACGCCCAGCTCAATGAGCTGATCGGTGAGCGCGCCCGCCTGCGGGTCGGCGAGCCCGAGCGCAACGCCCGCGAGGCCCGGCTCAAGGATCTCCTCGCCGAGGCCCCGCAAGAGGGGTTCGGCGCGCCCATTTCGCCGGCGGACCTCCCGGCCGCCCGGCTGCGCGAGAAGATCAAGGAAGTCGAAGCCGCCGAGCGCCAGGCGCGCATCGACATCGACCAGAAGCTCGCCCAGAACGATGTGATGGTGAAGGCCTCCAAGGACCTCCGCGACCGCGGCCACCAGCAGCTCGTCAAGCTCATGGCCGAGGCCCCGGAGCGCCGCCAGGAGGTCGCCCGCGAGGAGCAGCGCCTGTACGACATGCAGCGCGACTTCGACACCAAGCGCCGCGACCTTGAAGACAAGATCAAGGCCATGTCGCGCGAGGTCGAGGTGGTCCGCCGTCAGGGCCGCGACCGTCTGACCGTGCTCGACCGTCGCATCGCCGAGCTCCAGGACCGGGTCCGGCAGCTCACCCGCCAGTTCGCCGACTCGAACCGCGAGATGCGTCCGGATGGCAGCATCCTCGCCAGCCAGGCGGCGCACGGCTTCGTGGTCGTCGACCGTGGCCACGCCCAGCATCTGCGCTCCGGCACCCGCTTCACCGTGTTCACCCGCCGGGCCGGCCGCACGGTCGAGAAGGGCCAGGTCGAGATCATCGAGGTCCAGGACCGCATGGCCACCGCCCGCGTGCTCGCCGAACTCGACGGCAACGACCCGATCATCGCCGGTGACCTGATCCACAACCCGGTCTTCGATCCGGACCGCACCGTCACCTTCGCCGTGCGCGGGGCCTTCCGCCGCTTCAGCGCCGAGGAGATCGAGAACATGATCCGCTCCTCGGGGGCGGCGATCGGCCGCGACCTGGGCGTGGATGTCGACTTCCTGGTGGCCGGCGAGGATGCTCCCGAGGCGGTGGACCAGGCGGTCCGCCTCGGCATCACCGTCCTCAGCGAGGTCCAACTGCTCGAATTCATCCGCCTGCCCGAGCCGCTTCCGGCGACCGGGCGCTGAGAGGGCATCGTGGCCAAGCAACGCACCAACCCCGTCTCCTGGATGGCCCTGGTCCTCCTCGCCGGCGCGACCATCGTCTTCACCGTCCTGGTGGTCACCACCTCCGGCGACCTGAAGGATCAGGTCGAGGGCGCAGGCTCATCCCTGCCGCCGATCCAGAAGCTGCGTACCGATGTCCGCAAGCAGGCCGCTGACATCGCCGGCATGGAAGCCGCCCTCGCGGTGCGCGCCGAGGATCTCCGCCTGGTCGAGCGTGACGCCGCCGGACACCGGATCAGCGGCAACGGCGCCGGGATCACCGTCTCCGTCTCGCCCCGCTCCCCTTTCGAGCCTGAGACCAATCCGCTCCTCGTGCCCGAAGCCGACGGTGGCGCCGGCCGGGTCCGCTTCCTCAACACGATCCAGGGTCAGGCCCTGAACCACATCCTGGTCACGACCAGCGATCTCGACAGCGACCGCAAGATCCTCCAGGCCGGCATCGAGCCGCGCGGCGGCGATGTCGGTCCCCGGTA
>CAMCAC010000059.1 GCA_945872305.1 Candidatus Kuenenia stuttgartensis
TGGTAGAGCACACCCACCACCCGGTCCTCGTCCGAGATGAGGTCGATGGCGAAGGCGGATTCCACCAGGGTGATGCGCGGGTGGGCGGCGGCGGCGGCGACCAGCGCCCGGGCCACCTCGGCGCCGGTGGCATCGCCCTTGGCGTGCAAGATCCGCCGGGCGCTGTGCCCCCCTTCCCTCGTCAGGGCGATGGCGTCGCCGTGCAGATCGAAGGAGCAGCCATGCTCGCGCAGGAAGGCGATCGCGGCGGCGCCGTCGGCGAGAATGTCGCGGACCACCGCCGGATCGCATAGGCCGACCCCCGCCGCCAGGGTGTCGCGGACATGGGCATCGAGATCGTCGTCCTCGGCCCGCTCGTTGCGGTCGAGCACCGCCGCCACGCCGCCCTGGGCCCAGGCGGTGTTGCTCTCGTCCAGGGCGCCTTTCACCAGGACCAGCACATCCGCACCTTCGTCGGCGGCGGCCAGGGCGGCGCACAGACCGGCCACCCCGCCACCGACCACGAGCACATCCGCCTCCAGGTGCGGCCGGCGACGGAGGTCGAAGCCCACCAGGTGGCGCGGGCAGTCCACGGGGGCCAGGGCGCGTTCGATCATGGGCCGGGATGCTGGCGGTGGGCCCGGGGGATGCCACCCCGGCCTAGCGGAGATCCCGCGCCAGCTCGGCGAACCGCCGGCCCCGCTGCTCATAGCCGGTGAACTGGTCGAACGATGCGCAGGACGGGCTGAGCAGCACCGTGCCACCATGCGGTAGCGCGGCCACCGCCGCCGGCACCGCCGCTCCGAGATCCGGAACCACCACCGCCCGGCCTCCGGCGGCGATGACGGCGGCATGCAGTCGGGGACCGGTCGTCCCCATGCAGACCGCGGTGGCATCCCGGTCCTTCACCGCCCGGCCAAGGCCGGCGAAATCCACACCCTTGTCCGATCCGCCCAGGATCACCGCCAGGGGCCCCGGGAAGGAACCCAGGGCGGCGATGGTGGCCTCGGGCACCGTGGCGATGGAGTCGTCGACGAAGACCAAGCCCCGCCAGCGGTGCACGGTGGCCAGCCGGTGCGGCAGAGGCTTCACCGTGCGCAGGCGATGGACGAGATCGTGGCCCTGGACCCCGAGGGCCCGGGCGGCGGCCAAGGCCACCGCCGCGTTGCCCGCCAGATGCTCCCCCGGCAGCGGGAAATCCGAGCGCTGGGCGAGCACCGCACCGGCATCGTCCACGAAGCGGCCGCCCACCAGCCGGACCGGAGGAACCCGTCCTGGGATCAGGTCCGCCAGGGCATCCGGTGCTGCGGTCAGCCGTGCCCAACCGAACATGGCGAGTTTGGCGGCGTGGTAGTGACCCACATCCGGGTGCCAGTCGAGGTGGTCCACCGCCAGGGTGGTGAGCAGCGCGAGGTCGAGCACCGGCGCCTGGCGCGCGAGGTACCAGCACTGGAACGATGACAGTTCGCATACCACCGGCTGGTCCGGCCCCAGCCGGTCCAGGCAGTCCAGCAACGGCTCCCAGCCGTTGCCAGCGGCGGGCCATTGGAGCAGCGCCGACAGGGTCGCCACCGTGGTGCTCTTGCCCTTGGTCCCGGTGACCGCGACCCGGGACCCGCGGTGGGCAGCGAAGAACAGACCCTCAGGCGCGCAGGCGGGGGCATGGTCCGTGGGCCACGCCCGGGGCGGGATCGCCGGCGAGGCGATGATCAGATCGGCATCCCGCAGGCAGGGATGACCTCCGTCACCGATCTCCCACCGCCATTGGGCTTCGGCCTCCTCGGCCTCGGGACCAAGGGCTGAGGGGCTACGGGCATCCAGGATGAGGACCCGGGCGCCCCGGGCGGTGGCGAAGCGGGCCGCCGCGGCGCCACCGCCGTGGCGGCCGAAGCCCCAGACCACGACCTGGGCACCGGGAACCAGCAGCGCAAGCGGGTCGACGGCGAGACGGTCAGTGCGCACGGTGCCGTTGGCCCCGCCAGTACCACCACGCCCCCGCCAGGAGCGGGCCAAAGGCGAGCAGGATGCACAGGTAGAACGGCCAATGCGCTTCGTGCTGCGGGAACGGCAGCATCACATTCATGGCGAAGAAGCCGCTGACCAGGGTCGGCCACATGACCGCGACCATGATCCAGGACAGGCGCTTCATCTGCTCGTTCACCCCGATATTGATCATGCCCAGGGTGGCATCGAGGAGGAAGTTGATCTTGCCGGAATTGAAGCTGGCGTGGTCCGACAGCACCGCGATGTCGTGCTGGATCGCCTTGAGGCGGGTGCGGGATTCCGGGCTCAGCCAGTCGGCGGCGGCCGATTCCGAGAAGGTGATCAGCCGGTTCTTGTCGAGCAGGGATTCGCGGACCTTGCCGAGGATGCCGCCGCAGGTCCCGATGCGGGTCAGGATGCGTTGCAGTTCCACCTGCTTGTTCACGCCCCTGCGGCGGAAGATGCGTTGGGAGATGGACTCCAGTTCGACCTGGACCAGTTCCAGGAGGTCCGCCAGGCGTTCGACGGTGGTATCCAGGAGCACGGAAAAGGCCTGTTCTGCGCTCGTGATCCCCGATTTCGGCGCCCGGGTGGCGAAAATGCGGAACGACCACGGTTCCGCATAGCGGATGGTGACCATCCGCTCCGGAGTCAGGATGAAGGTCACCGCCGTGATCTCCGGCGCATCGGTCTCGGTCTTGGAAAGCAGGGTGGCGGTCATGTAGACCGCATTGCCCTCACGGTACAGACGGCTCGACGCTTCGATCTCCTGCATCTCCGCCCGGGTCGGCAGGTCCAGGCCGAGCCGCTTCTCGGTCAGCAGCTCCTCATCCTTGGTCGGATCCACCAGGTCGATCCACACCGCCCGGTCCGGGATCTGGTCCGCCGAGCACTCGTGCTTGGCCAAGCCACGCTCCGCCGGAACCCAGGCGATGATCATGGCGCAGCACGGTATGCCCGCGGCAACGGTGGGAAGCCCGACCGTGGTTGCGATCTGCCGGGAACCCCGCCCAGGGCGGCCGCACGCGCCCGTCCTGGTGCGGGTGGAGCATGCGTCAGTCGCCGGTTGCCCGCCACCTCCCCCTGTGGAAGCGTGCATGGACCGGAGCGTCCCATGTATCCCGAAGCCCTGTGCGCCGAACTCGAAACGACCCAACGCTTCTTCCGGACCAGCATCGCCTGCCTGCGTGCAGAAGATGCGGGATTCGCTCCGCGGCCGGGGATGTTCACCGTGGCGGCGACCATCGCCCATGTGGCGCGGACCGTGGACTGGTTCGTGGAAGGCGCCTTTGCCCGGCCGGACGGGTTCGACATGGCGTTCGACGTGCATATCGCCGAGGCCCAGGCGGTCACCGACCTCGCCGCCGCGCATGCGTGGTGCGACCGGTCATTCGCCGCCGCCGCCGCGGTCCTGCGCAGCCACGCGGGCCGGCTCGGCGAGCCGTTGCCGGCGGGGATCATGGGCGGGCTGCCCCGGGGCTGCATCGTCGGCGCGATCGCCGACCACACCGCCCATCACCGCGGCGCCCTGGCGGTGTACGCCCGCCTGCTCGGACGCGAGCCGGCGATGCCCTACGGTTGAGGCGCGGCGGGACGGCCCTCCGTCACCCCTTCGCTGGCGCCACCGTCCAACGGTGGCAACGGGCGTCGGCGACCACCACGACCTGCACAGAGCCGCCCTCGCTCCCCACGAGCGGATCGCCGACCGGGCATTCCGGGGTATCAATGGCCATCGTGGAGAATGAGGAACCGGCGGTCTGGAGGACATGGACCCGGCCATCGGTGCCCCGCCACACGGCGGCCCATCCCCCGGGATGGCGGGCATCATGGATGGCGCCGACCGGAGCGGGAACACCCAGGGTGGCGGTGAGATCCTCCTGCTCCCAGCGCTTGGTCAGGCCGTAGCGGAGGGCCTGGAGATGTCCGTCGCGACCCCGGTAGAGGACGACCTCCGTGTCCCCCGCGTCGCAGCCGGCCAGGGCATCCGCCGCGGCGGGAGCGCCCGCCTGGGTGGTCAATGGATCCGCCTGATGCCAGGCGCCATCGATCAGGAACCGTTCGTGGATCGTGCCGTGACGGTCGATCAGGCCGATATGTTCGCTGCCCTCCTTGGCCCAGCGCCAGGCGCTGATCCCATCGGCGCCTTCGGCTGCTTCGACCGGGCCAAGATCGGCGTGCCGCCACCGGCCGCCATCGCAGAACAGCGCATGCAGATGGCCATCGCTGCCGGCATAGGCGATGCGGGCCCCGGCACCGCCCGGCAGGCTGTACCCGACCGGAGCGGACGCCGTCGGCGGCGCACCCGTCTGGCGGCACAGATCAGAGACGGGCGCTCCCTGCCCGACCGCCGACAGCATCACGGCACCCGACCGATCCCGCCAGACCACATGGCCCGCATCACCCAGGCGCAGGGCCAGGGCCGGCCCGGGGCTGACGCCCTCGGCCAGGACCACCGGCGTTCCGTCGACCGGACCGACCGCCAAGCGGCCATCGACCCCGGCAACCGCGACCTGCAGGCTGCCATCACCAGCCTGGAACAGACCGGATCCATCGCTGGCGGCATCCCGCACCCGCGGAGCGTGGGCCGCCGCCAGGTCGCGCTCCAACGCCGCGACCCGCCGCACCGCCGTGTCCCGTTCCGCCGCAGCGGCGGCACGGGCCTGGTCGGCGATGGCGATCCGCCGTTGAGCCTCGGCAAGGGCCTGGTCGAGGGCGGGTCTGGCGGCCGCAGCGGCGAGATCCGCTTCGAACCGGGCGATCCGGGACTCGTCCATCCGCTTGGCGGCGCGCAGGGCCTGCATCTCCGTGGCGGCCTGCTCAAGCTGACGCGCCAAGGCGTCCTTGGTCGCCCGCACCGCGGCAGATGCTGCCTCCGCGGCTGCGGCCTGCTGGACCGACGCATCCAGTCTCCTCATGACTTCCGGATCCGGTCCAGAGGGCTTCGTGGCTGCAGCCAGGGCCTCTTCAAGCACCTCGATGCGATGGCTGGCGGCATCGATGGTGTCCAGGGCCGCGGCCCGCAGGACATCACCACCACGACCGGTGCCTTCGGCTGCGGCCCGATGCTGGCCGGCGAATCGCTCCGCATCCAGTTCCAACACCGACTGGACCAGGGTCTCCGCTCCTGGGTCGCGGACCGTCACCCGACCCGCCGCGGCCAGGGCGGCCTCGAGATCCTGGGTCCGGGTCGAGAGCTCCGCCGCTGTCTCGGCGGCCACCTCGAGCCGGTCCCGTTCCTCTGCAAGCTCCCGTTCCAGGGCCGTCACCCGGTCGGCAAGGGCCTGCCGCCGGGCGGCCTCGTCCTGATGGGCCGCGAGGGTCTGCTTCAATTCCCCCTGCACCGAAGCGAGCACCCGCTCCCGGTCGGCGGCCTCCAGGCCGGAGGCATGCTTGGCGATGGTCTGGGTGACCAATTGCCGGATCAGTTCGCGCAGATCCCGCTCGCTCACGGTCTTGAGATTGCGGACACGCCCGGTCTTGACCAGATCCTCGACCGTCGTGCGTTGGATGAGCCCATCCAGCCTGCGTTCGACCTCGGGCGCATTGCTCGTGGTGGTGACCGAAGCGATCTCCTGCGCAGGTTCCAGACTCAACGACTCCTCCACCGGCGCGGCGACGGACGCAGGGCGGGGACGCTGGCGGGAGTGAGTCATGCGTGCTCCAGGTGCATATCGATTACAGACCAAGGATCATCCCCATGCAACGCGCAATCAGCCATTCCCCTACGCATGTACCAGGCGTGCCACCCACCGGGTCCGATCGTGCAGGCGCTGCGGGCATGGACACTGCCACCTGGAGCGTCGCCGGCGACGGCGGCGGCCTCTGCTTGATCCTGATCTTCTTCCTGATCCTGTCGGCACCCTGGTGAGCCCATGACCCCCCTGCCTGATCCCCTCGCCGCCGCCGATGCCGCCCGCCAGGCCCAGGCCCTGATCGATGCCTGTGACCGGGTGCTGCTCGGGCAGGGCGTCCTGACCCGGACCGTGGTCACGGCCTTGGTGGCCGGGGGCCATGTGCTCCTCGAAGGACTGCCCGGCCTGGGCAAGACGGAGCTGGTGAAGGCCCTGGGGGCGCTCACCGGCTGCGAGCACCGGCGCATCCAGTTCACCCCGGACCTGCTGCCGTCGGACATCACCGGCACCCAGGTCCTGGAACAGGGATCCCTGCAATTCCGCCAGGGTCCGGTGTTCGCCCAGCTGGTGCTGGCCGACGAGATCAACCGGGCGAGCCCGAAGACCCAGGCCGCCCTCCTCGAAGCCATGGCGGAACGCACGGTGACGGTGCTCGGCCGGACCCATGTCCTGCCGGATCCGTTCTTCGTCCTCGCCACCCAGAATCCGGTGGAGCTGGACGGCACCTATCCCCTGCCGGAAGCTCAGCTCGACCGCTTCCTGATGAAGATCCAGGTGCTCGGGGTCGGCCCCGAGACCCTGGCCCGGCTGGTGATGGAGCGGCCGGACGGCCGCCCGCCGGCGCCGGCGGCGGTGATGGATCCCTCTGGGCTGCGCCGGCTCACTGCCGCTGCCCGGGCGGTGGCGGTGCCCGAGGCGGTGGCCCGGTGGATCGCCGCCCTGGTCACCGCCACCCGGCCGGAACTGCCCGACGCCCCCGCCTGCTCCAAGGCCCTGGTCCGCTGGGGCTGCGGCCCCCGGGCCGCCCTCGCCCTGGCCGCCGCCGCCCGGGCCGCGGCGCTCATCGCCGGCCGGCCCGCCGCCGGATTCGCGGATGTCCGCGCCTTGGCGCCGGCGGTCCTCGCCCACCGCTTGGTCCCGGCCTACGAGGCAGGCCTCCAGGGACGCGACGCCCGCAGCGTGGTGGACGAGCTGCTCTCGCTGGTGCCGGAGCTGCCGCGGTGATCCGCTCCCTGGCGGCGTTGCTTCTGGCGGCGGTGGCGACGGGTCAGGACCTCGCCGCCACCGTGCCGTGGTTCGATCCCCTCGGCTGGACCCCGGTGGTGGTCGAGGTGCCGGCCCGCAGCCGATCCCTGACCATCTCGGCGTTGTGCAACGGTCAGCGGGCGGAACTCACCGTCCCGGCGGATCCCGCCCGGGAACGGCGGGTGACCCTGCTCCTGCCCCCGGGCGGCGAGACCTGGAGTTCGCCCGGCGTCCACCTGACGAGCGACGATCCGCTGCTACGCGCGATGGTGGATGAACCGGACCGGCCCGAGAAGCCCTTCGTGGTGGTCGGCGGACCAGCCGGCTGGAGCGATCGGACCGCCGAGACCCTGACCGACCGTCTGGAGGCCACCCCGGGCCTGGGGCGGGGCAGCAGCGGCACGGTCCATGCACGCACCAACCGCATCCCCGCCCGGGCATTCCCCGACCGCTGGGAGGCCCTGCCGTGGTGGCTGACCATCGTCCTCGCCCGGGATGCGGAGGCATTGCTCGATGGCGACCAGCGCATGGCCCTGCGCCGCTGGCTCGCCACGGGCGGCCAACTGGTGGTCGAAGACGAGGCCCAGGCCGCCGGTTGGCGCGACGCCCTGCGTCCGCCACTGATCCTGGGGCGCCCGATCGAACCACCCGCCATGGACGGCCTGGAGTTCCACAACCGCCCAGGATCCCTGGGATCCCTGCTCGGCAGCGAACGCGCGGGCGGGTGGGCGTTCGCCGTGTTCGCCGGGGTGGTCGCCCTGGCCGCCGGCCCCCTGCCCCTGCTCATCGCCCGTCGGCGGGGTCGGCCGGCGCTGCTGCTCCTCCTGATCCCCGCCCTCGGGTTCGGCGCCACGGTGCTGCTCCTGGTCATCGATCTCACCCTGGTCGGTTGGGGCGTCCGGCGGGTGGTATGGGATCTCACCGTGGTGGATCCGGTTGCCGGTGAGCAGGTGCAATGGACCGGGCTCGCCGGGTTCTCCGGTCGATCCCCCCAGGCGGAACGCGGGTCCGTGCGTTGGACCGTGCCGGATGGCGAGGAACCACGCTGGACCTGGACGGGGGGGACGGATGAGCGGGTGGATGGCGCGCTGTGGCCGGCGCGGACCGAGGCCCTGCGTGGCTGCGTCCGCCGCCACGCCGACCGGCGCCGGCTGGTGGTCCGGTCGGGATCCGGCGGTCCGATGGCGGTGAACGCCCTTGGCACGGACATCCGCATGCTCCATTGGCAGGATGCCAAAGGCGGTTGGTGGATGGCCAAGGACATCCCCGACGGCGGCGAGATCGCCATGCAGGAGGCCTGGGCCGCACCCAAGGAGCTTCCGCCAAAGGAATGGCTGCCCGCCGGCGCCGACCAGGCAGTGCGGGCGGTGCTGCGCCGCCAGGGCGGCTGGGTGGCGCGGCTCGAAGCGCCCGTGCACGGACCTCCGGGGCCGGCGGGCGAGGATCGTCGGCCGCCGGAAGCCTGGGCCATCGGGGTGGCGCCATGATCGAATTCCACGGACTCGGCCGCTGTTTCGGGGATTTCTGGGCGGTGCGCGACCTGTCGTTCACCGTGCCGGCGGGGCGGATCTGCGGCTTCATCGGGCCGAACGGCGCCGGCAAGAGCACCAGCATGCGCATCCTCGCCACCCTCGACCTGCCCTCCGAGGGCCGGACCCTGGTCGATGGTGTCGACGGCACCCAGGAGCCGGACCGGGTTCGCCGCGCCCTCGGGTTCATGCCCGACAGCTACGGCGCCTATCCCAACATGACCGTGGCGGAGTACCTGGACTTCTTCGCCCGGGCCTACGGCCTGCACGGGGCGGCCCGGGCGAAGCGGGTCGCCGACATCGCGGACTTCTGCCAGCTCGGCGAGATGCTCGGCAAGGCCGCCACCAGCCTGTCCAAGGGCATGAAGCAACGGCTCTGCCTGGGCCGCTGCCTGATCAACGACCCCCGGGTGCTCATCCTCGATGAACCCACCGCCGGCCTGGATCCCCGGGCGCGGATCGAGTTCCGCGACCTGATCCGGGTCCTCGCCGGCCAGGGCCGCACCCTGCTCATCTCCTCGCACATCCTCAGCGAGCTGGAGGAGATCTGCGACCAGGTGGCGATCATCGAGCGCGGCCGGCTGGTCGCCGAGGGATCCGTGGCGGCGGTGAAGGCCCGGGCCCGGGCCGCGGCCCAGTCCGATGCCTCCCCGGAGCGGCGCATCCGGCTGGAGGTGCGCTTCCCCGCCGCGGATGCCACCGTGGTCGAACGCACCCTGGCCGAACAGCCGGGGCTGGCGGACATCCGCAACGAAGGCCACGACTGCTGGACCGCCGACGCCCCGGCGGATCCGCAGATCCACGCGGCCGTGGTCCGCGCCCTGGTCCTGGCCGGGCAGAGCCCATGCCATGTGGACGCCCGCGGCGGCAATCTTGAGGACGCTTTCATGAAACTCACGGAAGGGGCGGTCCAATGAGCGATCTCCTCGGCCGGCTGGCGGACCGCGCCAATCCGCTCCTCGTGCGCAGCGTGCGCCAGGACCTCCGCTCGCGGCTGTTCGTCAGCAGCTATCTCCTCGCCCTGGGCGGGGCGGCGTTGGTGGCGATCAGCCTGTGCATGGTCCCGGCTCGTGGCGATGAAGGGGTCGGCATGATCCTCTTCGTCGCCGCCACCACCGCCTGGGCCCTGGGTGCATGGTGCGTCGCGGGGCAGTCGGCGTTCGCCGCCCTGCTCCGCGAGCGCCAGGACGACACCTGGGACCTCGTCGAGCTGACCGGCATGGGCCCGGGTCGCATCGTGCGCGGCGCGTGGCTGGCGGGCATGGTCCAGGGGGCGGTGTTCGGCGCCGCCCTGGCCCCGTTCCTGACCATGGGATTCCTGCTCCGCGGCGTCGATGTGGGCATGGCCTTCGTGGCCCTGATCGGGGTGCCGCTCATCGCCGCGGTGGCGGTGGCCCTGGGCATCCTGGTCGCCACCCTGCCCCAGAACCGCGCCACCCGCAACGGCGCCACCGGGCTGGTCGGCCTGGCGCTGCTCGCCTGCCTGGGTTTCGGACTCGGGATGATCTTCGGGGTGGGGCCGGAGCTCCTGCGGGAACTCGGGCGCGAACCCGGGGCCTGGATCATCGTGGCCATGATCGTGGTCGGTGGCGTCTGGGGTGCGGTGCTGCCCCTGGTCCTGGCGGCGAGCCAGATCAGTCATCGGGCCGCGGACCGCTCCACCTGGCCCCGGCTGTGCTGGTTCGCAGTGGCGGCCACGCTCCTCGTCTTCCTGTTCGGAACCCTGGGGATCGCCGACCTCCTCGGACTGCGGATGTCGGACCGGGACGGAGCCGAACTGCTGGTCGCCAGCGGCCTGCTGGTCATCGGCTGGGCCGTCGTGCTCGGCCTGGGTGCGGTTGCGGAGCCGTGGGCCCTGACCCGGCGCCAGGAGCAGGCGATCACCGATGCGCCGCGGTGGCGACGCTGGCTGACGCCGGTCACCGGCCCGGGGGCGGCGCGCGGGCGCATGGCGTTCCTGCTGCTGCTGGCGGTGGGTCTGGGGTTGGTGCTCATCGCCCCCCTCACCACCAACGGGGATGACGCCTGGGCGGATGCGCCGGTGCGCATCGGTCTGCTCATCGCCGCCTATGCCTGCATCTTCCTCGTCCTGGGCGATCTGCTCACCCGGCGGATGCTGCCCGTGGGCTGGCGGACTCCGGCGGTGCAACGGGTGGTCACCGTGGCGGCGACGCTGATCCTGACCGCGGTCGCGACGGTGCCCTTGGCGGTGCTCGACGCGGCGCGCAGCGGCGGGGTCTCCTACCTGTCGCCGCTGCTCGGGCTGCTCAACGCCGGCGAGGCCTATCCATTCCGCAACGGAACCTCGGCCTGGGAGCATCCGGGGCTCTGGCTCATCCTGGTGGTCGGCACCATCGCGGGAGTGCATCTGCTCATCGGCGGCCTGCGCCAGGGCATCGAGCGGGCCGAAGTGCTGGCCCGGGCCGGCGATCGGGATCCCCGGGCGTGACCGCCGACCCGGAGATCCGCAGGCTCGCCGCCCGGCTGCGGCTGGTCCACGATCCCCGGCGGGCCACCGGGGCCGGGGCGTTCCTCGCCCGGGGTCCGGGCGCGAGCCTGGAATTCCACGATCACCGCGACTACGTGGCGGGGGATGATCCACGCCATCTCGACTGGTCCGCCTCGGCCCGCACCGGCCGGCCGGTGGTCCGCCGCCACCGGGCCGAAGCCAGTCCGCGCCTGGAGGTGCTCCTCGATGCGAGCGCGAGCATGGCCCTGACCCCGGCCAAAGCCCGTCACGCGGCGCGGCTGGCGGAACTCTGGCTCCTCTTGGCCGAGGAGGCCGGCGCCCGGCCGGCCCTGCATCTCCTCGGCGGCGCGCCGGGACCCGGGCGGCCCTGGCGGCCCCTGCTCGACCGCTACGCCCCCGCCGGGGTCCCCGGCCATCTCCCCGCCCCGGCCCCGGGGGCGGAGCGGGTGCTGATCAGCGACGGGCTGTGCCCGGACGGGCCCGCGCCCTGGGTCCGCCGGCTCGGCGAGGGCGCCGCGGCGCTGCATCTGCTCCAGGTCCTCGACGACCAGGAGCGGGATCCTGCGGAGCGCGGCCGGGTGCGGCTGGAGGATGTCGAGGGCGGGACCATGGATCTCGTCATGGATGGTCCGGCGGTGGCCGCCTATCGCCTGCGGCTCGACCGGCTGCGCCAGGCCTGGCACGGGGCCCTGCATGGCCGGGGCCATGTGGTGGATGCGCCGGTGGGCGATCCGCTGGTCACCGCCCGGGGCGCGGTGGCCGCCGGCCTGCTCGCCTGGCGGGGCGGCCGATGATCGCGTTTGCCCAGCCCTGGGCGCTGCTCGTCCTCGCCGGGATCCCGGCGGTGGTGGCGCTGCACCTGCTCCGCCGCCGGCTGGCGCCGCTGCCGGTGAGCGGTCTGTTCCTGTGGGGCGGTCGGCGGGCCCTGGGCCAGGGTGGGCGGACCGTGAGTCCCCTGCACCGGCGGCGCAGCCTGTGGCTGGAATGCCTGGCGGTGGCCATCGCCGCCCTGGCCCTGGCGGATCCCCATGCGCCCGGCGCCCGGAGCACGGGCCACGTGTCCCTGGTGGTGGACGGCCACTGGCGGCTCCAGGCCCGGGATCTCGGCGACTCCGCCTGGGGGCGAGCCAGGATCCGGGCGGCGGCGTGGGCCGCGGCGCTGCCGAGGGGCACCCGGCTGACGGTGGTGGCGAGCGGCCCGGTGCCGCGGTTGCTGGCCGGGCCCGGGGCGGAACCCGCGGCGGTGGCGGCGGCGATGGGGAGATTCCTGCCGGATGCCCCGCGCCACGACCTCGCTGCCGCGGTGGACCTCGCCCGGGATCTCGCGCCGGGGGCGCCGGTCACCGTGCTGTCGGACCGGGACCCTGGGATCGGCGACGGTCTCATTGCCACCGGCCGGGCCCTGGCGACCAGCGGCTGGGCTGGCGCCCACCGGACCGCCGATGGCACCCTGTGGGCCCGGGCGGTGGCGGATCCCGCCCTGCCGCCCCGGCCCTGGCGGCTGGTGGATGCGGATGGGGCGGTGCGCGCGGCGGGGGTCATTTCCGCGGACAGCGGGCCGGTGCGGTTGCCGGCGATCGCCGGCGCCGCGGACCTGGTCCTCGATGGGGCCGATCCGCTGACGGTGGACGACCGGGTACGCATCCCCGCCTTGGATCCGGATCCGGTCCGGGTGCGCATCGATCTGCCCGCGGGCACCCGGCTCGATGCGGCCACGCGACGGGCCTTCACCGCCGCCGGTGCGGTGCTGGGACCGGATGGGGATGTGGAGATCAGCCTCGGTTCCGCGTCGGTGGCCGCCGGGGTGTGGCGGCTGTCCCTCATCTCGGGCACCGGCCCGGCGGTGGCGGGCCCGTTCGCGGCCCGCTCCAGCCATCCGCTGGTGGCGGGCATCGACACCACCGGCCTGGTGGTCGCCGCCCCCTGCGCCGCCAATCCCGGCGAGGAGGTCCTGTGGCGGGCCGGCACCGCGGCGGTGCTCGCCCTGCGCCGCCATCCCGGCCGGGCGGTGGAGATCCTGCTGCGCGGCGATTGGGAACGCTCCACCTGGGAGCGGCATCCCGCGTGGCCGGCCCTGGCGGCAGCCCTGGTCCAGGGCCGGCGCGAGGCCCGGCCGGGGCCGCGCCAGCCGGTGCTCGCCCCGGGCCGCACTGGCCTGGCGGTGGTTCCGGCGGGCCAAAGCGCACGCCTCTACGGAGCCGCCACCATGGCCCTCGTAGCGGATGCGGAGGGCGTGGCGGTGGTCCCGCCCCTGACCCCCGGCGACTGGATGATGGAGGCCGGCGATCGCCGTTGGCCCATCCGGGTCGATCAGCTCGATCCCATCCAAGCGGACCTGTCCGCCGCCACCACCGCGATGCGCGCCGCAGCGGGCCTGGGATCCTTGGCGGTGGAGCGGCCGGCCAGCGAGGCGGCCCTGTGGCTCGTCGTCCTGGGATTGGTGCTGATGGCGGCGTGGAGTGCCCGGCGACGGGAGGACGGCGCATGACCCTGACCGTGCCCTGGGCGTTGCTGCTCCTGCTCCCCGCCGCCGTGTGGTGGTGGCGCCATCCCGGCCCCGGACGCTGGCTGCGTGCCGCGGCGCTCCTCCTACTCATCGCCGCCGCCACCGGACCGCGGTTGGCGGAGGGCGGCGGCGGGGTCGATCTCGTGGTGGTGGCGGACCGCTCCGCGTCCATGGGCGACCGGCGCGGCGAATTGGACGGCATCCTCGCGATTGCCGGCGGGCAGCGGGGCGACCGGGATCGCCTCGCCCTGGTGGCGGTGGGCGACGGCGCCCGCACGGTCCAGGGTCCCGCCCCGGCGATCCCCGCGGCCCACGACGCGGGCATGCCGGACGACGGCTCGGATCTCGCGGCGGGTCTGGCCCAGGCCGCGGCCCTGATCGCCCCGGGGCGCAGCGTGCGGGTCCTGCTGGTCAGCGACGGCGAGGCCACCGGTGGCGATCCCGTGCCCGGGGCCGCCCGCATCGCCGCCCTGGGCGGAGTGGTGGATGTGCTGGCGGCGGAATCCGGGGCAGGCCCCGACGCGGCGGTGGTCCAGGTCGAACTGCCGCCGGCGCTGCGGGTCGGGGAATCGTTCCTCGGCCGGGCGGTGGTGCTTGGGGACCGGGACGAGCCGCGGGCGTTCACCGTGCGCCGCGAGGGATTGGTCATCGCCAGCGGCACCGTGGCCCTGGCCGCCGGGCGGCCCCAGGCGATCCCGTTCCAGGACCGCCCGGCACCCGGGGGCGTGCACCGCTACGAGATCCTCCTCGACGACCGGGGCGACCGCCGGCCGGGCAACAACCGCTGGCAGGCGGCCCTGCGGGTCGAGGGCGGCGAGCGGGTGCTGTGCATCCCCCGGGGCGGCCATGTGGCAATGATCCTGCGCGCCGCCGGCATGGCGGTCGAGGAGCGCGAACCCGGCGGCCTGACCCTGGCGGATCTCAGCGGCCGGACCGCGGTGGTGGTCGAGGGACTGGACGCGGGGCGCATCGGCGCCGGCGGCCAACGGGCCCTGGCCACCTGGGTGCGCCATCTCGGTGGCGGGCTGCTCCTGACCGGCGGGCGGATGTCCGGCGGCGCCGGCGGCTGGCACCGCAGCCCGGTGGAGGAGGTGCTGCCGGTGACCTTCGAACTGCGCGACGAGCACCGGCGGCTGACCCTGGCCCTGATCATCGCCCTCGACCGCAGCGGCTCCATGGCCGCCCCGGCGGGCCCGGGCCGGACCAAGATGGATCTCGCGGACGAGGGCGCCGCCGCCGCCGCGGCCCTGCTCGGGCCCCGGGACGAGATCGCGGTGTTCGCCGTGGACAGCGCGCCCCACGAGGTGGTGCCCCTGACCCGGGTGACCGACGGCGCCGCCATCGCCCGGGAGATCCGTGGCATCCGCAGCCAGGGCGGCGGCATCTATGTGTACGAGGCCCTGGCCGCCTGCGCCAAGGCGGTGGGTCGGGCCGTCGCGTCCACCCGCCATGTGGTGCTGTTCGCGGACGCCGCCGACGCCGAGGAGCCCGGCGACTGGGAACCGCTGGTGGACCGGCTCAAGGCCGCCGGCGTCACCGTGTCGGTGATCGCCATGGGCCGGGAGACGGATGTGGATGCGGAATTGCTGCGCGCCATCGCCCTGCGCGGCGGCGGGCGGATCGCTTTCGCGGAGGAGGCGGACGACATCCCCCGCCTGTTCGCCCAGGAGACGGTGGTGGTGGCCCGGTCGAGCTGGGTCGGCTCGCCGGTGGCCCTCCGCCCCCTGCCGGCGGCGACGGAACTCCTCGGCGCCCTGGGCCCGGAGCCCTGGCCCACGGTCACCGGCTACAACCTCGCCTATGCCCGGCCCCGGGCCCAGACCCTGGCCCTGGCGCCAGGGGATCCCACGGCCCCGGCCCTGGCGGCGTGGCGGTTCGGCACCGGGCGCTCTGCCTGGCTGGGACTCGATCTCGGCGCCGAATCCGAGGCGGCCCTGCGGGCCTCGCCGGTGACCGCGCCCCTGGTCGCCTCCGTGGTCCGCTGGCTCGCCGGGGATGCCCCCCCAGGGGATGGCCTGCTCTCCGCCGAGCGCCACGGCCGGACCGTGCTGCTCCGGCTGGAGGCCGCCGCCTCCGCCACCGCCGGCCCGGTGACCGCGGTGCTCGCCGGGGGCGGCGGCGAGGCCCTCCTCTACCCGGTGGCCGCCGGCCTCTGGGAGGGCGAGGCGACCCTGCCCCGGGACGGGGTGGTGATCCCGGCGGTGGGACTGGCCGGCGGCCTCGTCCTCGGCCCCGCCCTGACCATGCCCCACCCGGCGGAGGACGCCCCGCGCTTCGACCGCCCTGCCGGTGCCGTGGTGCTGGAATCCGTGGCCCGGGCCGGCAACGGCCGCCTGCGCGAGGACCTGCGGGATCTCTTCGCCCGCCCGCCCAGCCCTGGCACGCCCCGGGACCTCGCCTGGCCCCTGGCCGTCGCCGCGTTCCTGCTCGTGGCGATGGAATGGCTCATCGTGCGCCTCGGTCTGGGTTGGCCCCGCTGGCGCTGGCCGCTGCGCCGGCGGACCGCGGCGGCGCCCGCTCCGGCGACCCC
>CAMCAC010000060.1 GCA_945872305.1 Candidatus Kuenenia stuttgartensis
GCTCGTGGCCCTCGATCTCGCCGACGGACGCGAACTGTTCACCAAGGGCCTGCCCGCGGATGACCAGGATCCGGATCCGGCGCCCCAGGCCCTGGTCGGGCCGGACGACATCGTGCTCGTCCCGGATGGTCCCGACCTGGTCGGCATCGATGCCTTTGCCGCCGGCGGGGCGGCGGAGCGCTGGCGGATCGCCGACGCGGGCGCCCTGATGATCGGCGCCCGACTGACCGGCCGGCTGCTCTGGCTGCCGGACCGGGCCGCCCGGGACGGGCTGCTCGTCGATCCGCTCACCGGCACCCGGGTCGCCCGGCTGCCGACGGATGGCGACCAGCCGCCCCTGGTCGATGGCACCACCGTCGCGCTCCTGGGCGCCGACCGGCTGCCCCGGCTGTGGGATCTCGCCGACGGTTCCCTGCGCTGGACCGGGACCATGCCGTGCACCCAACTCCTGCGCCTGGATGGCGACCAGCTCCTGGTCATCAGCGATGGCGGCCAGGTGGCGGCCATCGACCGCGCCGGTGGCCAGGTGCGCCGGGTGCTCGGCGCCTATGCGGCGGTCCAGGACCGCGGCGGGAGTTCCGGCGATCCGCTCCTGCTGCTTGCCCGGCGGGACGGACGGTCGGTGGTCCTGGCAGTGGATCCCGCCGGCGGCACGCCCCTCTGGGATGTGCCGGTTCCCGCCGGCTGCGAGGTCGCGCTCACCGCCCCCGGGGCCGGCGGGGCGGCGCTGCTGCTTCGCCAGGGCGACCGGTCCTCGGCCCTGCGGGTCGACACCCGTGGCCGGCTCACCGCGGTGGCCGCCCTCGGACCTGGGATGCGCACCACCGCCTGGGCCCCGTTGGCCAGCGGTCTCCTGGCGGCAGGACCCGAGATCCTGCGGGCCTGGCCCGGTCTGCCCGCCACCGCCCCAGCGCGGGTGCCCTGTGCCGCGGTGGCCTCGCCCGAGGCCCTGCTGGCCACCGCCGCCAGCACCGGCTTCGCGGTCGGCCGCATCGACAGCTCCCTGGTCATCGCGGCCCCCATGGATGCCACCCTGACCGTGCATCTCGGCGAAGGGGCGGCGATCGATGCGGACGGTACCCGGATCGAGTTCACGCCGGGCGGCGAGCCGCGGGCGGTGGGCCCCCTCGAAGGCTGGCGGCTGGCATCGCACCACGCCGCCGACGGCCTGCGGGCGGTGGTGCTCCTGCCGCCGGTGGGACGCACCCCCGGCACCGGGCTGCGCCTGCGGGTGATCCGCGACGGGGACGACGGCGGCATCCCGTGGTGGTGGGGCGGCGCGTGGTCGCCGGTGGACGGCGCTCCGTGATCCTCGGCATCGGCCTGGATCTGGTCGCCGTGGCCCGGATCCGCGACGCCCACGGCAGGCACGGCACCCGATTCCTCGACCGCTTCCTGACCGCCGCCGAGCAGGCCTATTGCCTGGACCACCGCGATCCCGCCGAGCGCATCGCCGGCCGCTGGGCCGCCAAGGAGGCCGCGGTGAAGGCCCTGGGCACCGGGATCTCGGATGGCATCGGCCTGCTCCAGGTCGAGATCCTGCCCGGTCCCGGCGGAGCCCCGGTCCTGGTCTTCCACGCCGCCGCCGGCGAACGCGCCACCGCCCGCGGCGTCACCCGCACCCTGGTCACCATCACCCACAGCGACGGCATGGCCGCCGCGATGGTGGTGCTCGAGTAATCGGGAGACGGGCGCCGGGTCTGGACACCCGGTCCGGAAACGCGATCCGGGCGCAGAGACGCAGAGGGGCGCAGAGGCCGCAGAGACAGCATGGCCCCCAACACTCCGCATCGTCGGTACGGGAAGTGGGACCGGTGATGGTCGGGAGAACGACCCTCGGAATCAGTCCCCTCCGCGGCCTCTGCGCCCCTCTGCGTCTCTGCGCCCGGATGAGCGGGAGAGCAGGAGAGAGGAAGCGTCGAAAGCGTGGATTCAGAATTCCTCGACCCGGCCGGTCGGGGCCGGGGCGCGGACGGGGCCGGGGACCGGGGCGCCGTAGAAGCCCGGCAGGAAGCCGGCGATGCCCACCGCCACGGTGAGCAGCGGCAGCCCCGTCTCCCGGGCGGTGAGATCGTCGCCATCGGCGCGCAGATCCATGCGCCAGTCGGGCAGGTGGCGGGCCATCAGGGTCGGGTCCGGCAGGCAGCGGCCATCGATCGTCGCCATCGGCGGAGGATCGAAGACCACCAGGGTGCGGGCCTGGGCAAGGACATCGGGCTGGGTGGCGAGAAGGTCCGCCAGGGCCGCCTCGCCGATCGCCGGTGGCAGTTCCGCTCCGTCCCGGGGGGCGCGCACGATCACATGCCAGCCGGCCTTGGTGCGCAGGAGGGCCATCGGACCATCGCGACCGACCGCGGCCACGCTCACCCGGCCCGGCACCCGTTCGGCGCCGGCGCACAGACGGAGCAGGGGCAGCAGCGCCGACACCGGGATGGCGCCGCGGCCGATGGGCAGGAGTTCGCCGGCGGCGGCCTCGGGATCCGGGAAGCCCGCCAGGGCCGGGGCGACCTGGGCGAGGATCTCCGCCGGCTCACGACCGATGCGCAGCCCGCGGCCGATGCCGAGGCGGATCCACGGGACCAGGGCCTGGTACATCCGGGCGCTGGCCAGTTCCGCCACCGCCAGGGTGGTGGCCGAGGCGGTGCGCGGTGCCGTGGCCCAGGCCGCCAGACGCTCGTGGTCGGATCCGGCCAGGAGCCAGCCGTCGCGCTCCTGGACGAGCCACGGACCCCAGGGCCCGGGAATGGTCGCCGCCGGACGCCCGGCGAGGTCCGCATCCGGCGCCGGCAGGGCGGCGGATGCGGACAACGGCACCGCCAGGGCGGTGAGGAGGAGCGGCCCATCGATGCGCACCGCCAGGGCGACGCCGCCAGCGGGCGCGAGGCCCGGAAGCCGGTCGGCAAGGATCGCCGCGACCACCTCCGGCGGAAGGCCGGCGGCGATGAAGGCATCAGCCCCCGGACGCGGCAGGACGGCGAGTCCGCCCAGGGCCCGCAGGGCGCCGGCGCCGGCACCGCGCACCCGGACGGTGGCCTCCCAGGGGGGGGCCGCCTCCACATCGATGCGCCAGTCCTCCCGCTCCCAGCCGGGGAAGCAGTGGTCGAGGACCGGCCCGCCACCGACCCCTTCGAGGAGTTGGAGGTGCTGGCCGGCGGCGGCGCGCAGCCACAGGGGCGCCGCGGGATCCGTCGACACCGGCGGCCGGGCCCGGGCCAGCCAGGTGCGCAGGAGCGGAAGAGGGCCCACCGCCAAGGTGTCGGTGCGCGCGACCGCGGCGAGGACGCCGCGGCCCCGGCCGCGCCACTCGCCGATCAGCGCATCGTCGCCGGGCATGGCCGCGGCCAGGGCCTGGGCGTCGGCGGGGGGAAGGCGGAAGGCAGCGGCGACACCGCCGGTGGGGCTGATCACCGCCACCGCACCGGGGCTGCGCTCGACGAACAGCCAGGCGGCGCCGATGATCGGATCGCTGGCGGCGGCGATGCGCAGCTGCCGTCGCAGGTGCGATGCCCAACCATCCAGGGCGGGATCGGTCCAGGCCGAACCCGGCGGCACCGCGGTCCAGCGCGGACGCAGGCGGTCGAGGTCCATGGCCCCCTCGACCGGCAGGGCCGGATCGCGCAGGGGCGGAATGCCCGCGTCGCCCGCCGCGAGGGCGGCGAGGAACGGCAGAAGAAGGATGGTCCGGATCATGCGGGGGCGAGGAGGACGGCGGCGAGGGCCGGAAGGTGGAGACGCAGCACCCAGCGATCCCCTTCCCGGCGGGCGGAGAGCGGGCCGGTGCTGCCGGCGCCGGCGCCGCCGAAGCGTGCCGCGTCGGTGTCGAGAAGGATCCGCCAGGATCCCTCGCCATCGACCACCAGGGGGTAGTCCGGGCGCGGGACCGGGGTGAAGTTGAACGCCGCGAGCACCGGGCGGACCCCGGGTGCGAGGCGGAGGAAGGCGACGATGCTCTCGGCGCGGTTCTCGCAGTCGACCCACCGGAAGCCGTCGCGGTGGTCATCGCGCCGGTGCAGGGCGGGCTCGCCGCGGTACAGGGCCAGCGCCTCGGCCAGGCAGGCGGTGAGGCCCCGGCGGTCGGGCTCCGCGGCCTCGGCCCAGTCCGGACTGCGGGTCCAGTCGAACTCCCGGCCCATGCCGAATTCGGCGCCCTGGAACAGCAGCGGGCGGCCGGGCACCGCGGCCTGCCAGGCGTAGAGCAGGCGGAGCTGGGCCCGTTTGCACCACCAGTCGCCAGGCATCTTGTCGATCAGGCTGCGCTTGCCGTGCACCACCTCGTCGTGGGACAGGGGCAGCACCCACTTGTCGTCGTAGGCGTACCACTGGTGGAAGGTGATGCGGTCGTGGGAGCCGCTGCGCAGGACCGGATCCAGGGCCATGAACGACAGGGTGTCGTGCATCCAGCCCATGTTCCATTTGAGATGGAATCCGAGGCCGCCGATCTCCGGCGGGGCGGTGACCCCCTGCCAGGCGGTGCTCTCCTCGGCGATGCACAGCACGCCGGGGTGCTCGGCGCGGACGATGCCGTTCAGCTCGCGGAGGAGGCTCGCCGCCTCGTGGTTGGCGTTGCCGCCGTCCTCGTTGGCCACCCACTCGCCGTCCTTGCGGTCGTAGTCCCGGTAGAGCATCGAGCTCACCGCATCGACCCGCAGGCCGTCGATGTGGAACTCGCGGATCCAGTGCAGCGCGGCGGCGATGAGGAAGTTGCGCACCTCGGGCCGGCGGAAGTTGAAGACGCAGGTGCCCCAGCCCTTGTGCTCGCCCTCGCGCGGGTCCGCGTACTCGTAGCACGGGGTGCCGTCGAAGCGGGCCAGGCTGAAATCGTCCTTGGGGAAGTGGCCGGGGACGAAGTCGACGATCACGCCCAGGCCGAGGCCGTGCAGCCGGTCGACGAAGGCGCGGAAGTCGTCGGGCGTGCCATGCCGGCTGTTGGGCGCATACTGGCCGGTGACCTGGTAGCCCCAGGAGCCCTCGAAGGGGTGCTGGGCCGGCGGCAGCAGTTCGATGTGGGTGAATCCGAGGGCCTTGGCGTGGGCGCCGACATGGTCGGCGAGCCAGCGCCAGCCGGGCCAGCCGCCCTGGTCGCGGTCGCGCCACCAGGAGCCGACATGGACTTCGTACACCGCCAGGGGCCGGGCAAGGGGATCGCCGACCGCGCGGGTGTCGAGCCAGTCCTGGTCCGTCCAACGGTGGGTGCTCGGGGCGGGGACGATGCTCGCGGTCGCCGGCGGCACCTCGGCCTGCCAGGCGACCGGGTCGGCCTTCACCCGCAGGGCGCCGTCCTGGGCCAGGATCTCGTACTTGTAGCGCTGGCCGGTGCCGATGCCGGGGATGAAGATCTCCCAGATCCCGGAGGAGCCGCGCCAGCGCATCGGGTGGTAGCGGCCATCAAAGCCGTTCCAGTCGCCGACCACCGACACCCGGCGGGCGTTCGGGGCCCACACCGCGAAGCGGACGCCGGGGATGCCGCCGACCTCGACCGCGTGGGCGCCGAGGATGTGGCCGAGATGGCGGTGCTGGCCCGCGCGGAGGAGGTCGATGTCGAAGTCCGGGATGATGGTCCCGAATTCGAAGGCGTCGTGCTCGACCGCCGGCTCCGCAGCGCCCCGGGCCACCACCAGCTCGTAGCCGGGCGGGCGGGTCTGGCGGGCGGGGAGATGGGCCTGCCAGAGGCCCATCGGGTGGAGCAGCTCCGCCGGGACCGGCTTCGACCGCTGGCCACGGATGCGCACGCCCACCGCATCGGCGCCGCGGACCAGGGTGCGCACGATCCAACCGTCGCCCTCGGGGTGGAGCCCCAGCAGGGAGAACGGATCGCCGTGGCGACCATCGGCCAGTTCGACCAGACGGGGATCCATCATGCCACACCCGCTTCGAGGATCTGTTGGAGGTCTTCGAAGTTCTCGAGGAGCACCGCGCAGCCGCGCGCCACCGAGGTCATCGGATCGTCGACCAGGCGCACCGGCAGGCCGGTCTCCCGGGACACGAGCTCGGCCAGGCCGCGCAGCTGGCTGGTCCCGCCGGCCATGACGATGCCATGGTCGATGAGGTCCGCGGCGAGCTCCGGCTGGGTCCGCTCCAACACCATCTTGATCGAGGTGATGATCGAGCGCACCGGCACCGAGATGGCCTCGTGGACCGCCTGGGCGGTGATCTCGAGGCTGACCGGCATGCCGGTGGCCTGGGCGCGGCCCTTGATGACCATGCGTCCGTCGCCCTCGGGCGGCAGGGCGGAGCCGAGCTGGCACTTCACCTGCTCGGCGGTGTTCTCGCCGATGATGACGCCCTGGCGGTCCTTGAAGAAGCGGATGATCGACTGGTCGATCTCGTCGCCCGCCACCCGCACCGATTCCGAGGCGACGATGCCGGCGAGGGAGATCACCGCGACCTCGGTGGTCCCGCCACCGATGTCGACGATCATCGAACCGACCGGTTCGCCGACCGGCAGGCCGGCGCCGATGGCCGAGGCCATCGGCTGGGAGATCAGGTAGACCTCGCGGGCACCGGCCTGGCGGGCGGAGTTGATCACCGCGCCGCGCTCCACCTGGTTGATGCCCGAGGGCACCGCGATGACCACCCGCGGCGGGAACTGGTAGAACCGCCGGCGCCCGACGGCGCGGGTGATGAAGTACTTGAGCATCGCCTCGGTGATCTCGAGGTCGGCGATCACGCCATCCTTCATCGGCCGGACCACGTCGACGGTGCCCGGGTTCTTGCCGAGCATGAGCTTGGCCTGGTCACCGACCGCGGCGCCATCCATGAGCACCTGCTTGGTGCCCTTCTTGACCGCGACCACGCTCGGCTCGGCGATGACCACCCCGCGGCCACGGACCGCGACCAGGGTGTTGGCGGTGCCCAGGTCGATCCCGAGGTCGACGCTGAACAGCCGCATCAATGGGTCCAGCCACGCCATGGGCCGTACCCTAGCCCGCCGCGGACCCCACCGCAACCGGACCCGGGGGCGCCTTGCCCGGGCACGGACCCGGCGTCCCACCACCGACATTCGGGGTTTGCCGGTCCGGAATTCGAGGGGTATGCTCGATGGATGGCGAGCCCCGGCATCCTGCTGACCCTGGAATCCCTCTCCGGGTGCCTGCGTCTCCGCCTGGATGGGCAGGAGTCCGGGGGCCGGCTTGCCACCGACCGCCTGCTGGGGGTGGTCAGCGCCCTGGCCCCGCACCAGCGCCGCCCCCTGCCGCTGGTCATCGAGGGGGACGCCCGCTGCTTCTCGGTCGGTCACGATCTGGCGGAGCTGTGCCGTTTCGATGGGACCGCAGCGGTGGCGTACAGCCGGCTCGGACATCAGGCGGTGGACGCCCTGGAGCAATGGCCCGGGGTGACCATCGCCCTGGTCCGGGGGCCGTGCCTGGGCCCCGGGCTGGAGCTGATCCTCGGCTGCGACCTCATCCTTGCCGGTCCCCGGGCGCGCTTCGGGCTGCCCGGACTGGCCCTGGGCCTGATGCCGTGCATGGGCGGGCTGCGCCGGCTGGCCGCCCGGTGCGGGCCCGGCGTGGTCCGCGACCTGTTCCTGGCCGGCCGCCACCTCGGACCACGCCAGGCGCTCCGCCACGGGCTGGCCAACCGGGTGGTCGGCCCGGCGATGGGGGCCGAGGAGTGCGCCCATCGCTGGGGCCGCTGGGAAGCCGGCGCCGTGCATGCCATCCGCGGCATCCGCCTGCATCGCATCGGACATGTCGATGCCGGCATCGAGTCCGATCTCTTCGCCCACGGCTTCGCCACCGGCGAGTGCCAGCGGCGCATCGGGCAGGTCTGAACCCGGGGCCGGTCAGGGCCGCCAGGGGCTCCAGACCGGGAGCTCGCCGGTGGTGTCCAGGCGGAAGCCTTCCTGACCATCCCAGGCGGTGAGCACACCGGCCTCCAGGTTCAGGATCGGTCCGGCATAGACCGCAGCGGCACGCCATGGGATCGGTGCACCATCGACCTCGACCCCGGGAACCCCCTGCGCCCCGCGGGTGACCAGGATCTCGCGCCCATCCCAGGTGCTCGTCCGGACCCGGTCCCCCTCGGCGAAGACCGGGACGCGCGCCGCCAGATCGGCGGCGATCGCATCGACCTCGCGGCCCGCGGCGGCGGCCGGGGGGATGCCGACCAGGACCATCCCGACCTGGGGCCCGGGGAAGACGATCAGGTCGTGCACCGCGACGCGGCGCTTCGGATCCGGGGCGGCGTGGGCCACCGAGGCGGATCGGGTGCGGTCGCCCGGATGGCCGAGCCCCTTCACACCGATCCACGCCTCGCCGAGGGGGATGAGCCACCAGTCGCCGCGCCGGACCGGCTCGGTCCCGGGTGGCAGGACCACATGGGCCAGGGACTGGGGCTCGCCCGCGGGGAACCGGCTGATCTGGACCAGGGTGGTGCCGACCAGGGCGGTCTGGTCATGCATGCCGCCCCCGTCGAACCACTTGTCCCGCTGCACCGAGCCGTCGCCGTCGTTGCGCCCGACCGGGCTGCCGGCGGTCAGGGTCACCGCCCCGGCGCCGCCGGTGGCCACCGCCTGGAAGCGGGTGGTCTGGCCGCCGAAGCCCTTCCACAGGGCGCCCATGGTCAGCCCCGGGTGCAGGGTCACGGACTCGTACCAGGCGCCCGGCTCCGGGGTCTTTTCCTGGCCGAACCAGTAATTCCCCTTGGTGTTGTACTGCTCGACCGGCATGGGGACCTGCTTCAGGGCGATGCGGGTCAGGGTCCGGCCCGGCCGCCACCCGCTGGTGCCCGCATGCAGGCTGTAGCGGAAATCCGCGAACGCCCCGGTGGCGGTGGGGGCGGTGGCGCCCCACCACATCCAGCCGAGCTGGTCGGTGATCGCGGTGGCGGGCAGGCGGGCATGGCCGCGCTGGTTCGGGGCGCAGAAGACGCCATCCGAGTACTTCAGGGCATAGCCGGCCACCAGCAGATCGAGCCCCGCCCGGGCCCACAGCCGGGCCCGTTCATCGCGGCTGAAGTCGTAGACCGCCAGGAGCCCGTTCAGGGTGAAGCCGAGGTAGGTGCACGAATCCCACTCGCCGTTCCCCGCCATGGCGGTGCCGCGCACATAGTCGCGCAGCCAGGCCAGGCGACGCTCGCGGAGCTGCTCCTTGGCCAGGCCGCCCAGGCGGGGGCCTTCGACCCAGTCGGCGAGGACCAGGCCGGCACAACCGGACATGGTGCGGTGGTTCTCGGTGCCCTTCCCGTCCGCGTAGTCGGCGTAGCGGGCGGCGGAAGCCTCGAAGCGCACCCGCATCTCCGCCGGGAAACGGTCGCGCAGCAGCGGCCACAGACGCGCCCAGTTGAGCGCGGCGAAGTGATAATGCTCCTTGGGCGAGCGCTCGTCGGTCAGGTAGCGCATCGCCTCGGCATCGTCGGGGTCGCGGAGGAGCCTGGCGAAGGCCGCCCCGGGCAGGTACTTGCCGGGATCGCCCCCGGCGAAGAAGCCGCGCCGCCAGCGGGCGAGGTCCTCGCGCGCCAGGACGTCGACCACGATGGACCGGCGGGCATCCAGACCGGGCCCGTCGGGATACCCGGCGGGCGAGGCGGCGGTGGCCGTATCCCCGGGCACCGCGATCTGGACCGGGACGGGCAGGGGATCGGCGGCGGCGGCCACGGTGGCGAGGACGGTGGCAATGATGACGCGCATGCCCCGCAACGATGGCCGGCCCTCCCCGTGACAAGGGTTGCCCCGGGATCGGAGGCGGGACCATGTGACCATGCGCCGGCTGGTCCTCCTCCTCCTCCTGGTCGTCCCGCTGGTCGCAGTGGATGGCCCGGCCAACGAGATCGACGACGCCGAGGTCATCCGCCGCCGCGAGACCAGCGAGACGGAGCGGGCCGCGGAGTATCGCCTCGCCCGCTCCGCCCACCTGCCGACGCCGGAAGAGGACGCCGCCGTCGCCGCCTATGCCGAGCAGACCTTGGCGATCCTTGCCGACGGCCGCTCGCCGCCCTTGGAAGCGGGCTATGTCCGTCTGTGGCGCTGGACCCGGGCCGCCCGGGCCCGGGGCCTCGCCGAGGACGGACTGGGCGCCCACCCCTATGCCCGGCGGGTCGGCGACCTGCTGATGGCCCGGCTGCAGGCCGAGGCACGGGCCGGCTCCGCCGAGGGCATGCGTCTGGTCCTGTCGCGCATGTGGCTGTGGCTGCCGGACTACGACCGGACCGGCGAGGCGTTCACCCTCGCCCTCGATGCCGGTGAACGGCTCCAGGACTTCCGCACCCATGTCGATCTCGCTGCGGCGCACCCCCGGGACCTGGTCCGGATCGACGGCAGCGGCCTGTCGGCGCGGGTCGGCGGGCTCTTCTCGTTCCTGGTCCAGCACGGCGACCGCGAATCGGTGGCGCCCCGGGCCCAGCTCGGTCTCGCCCGGGCCTGGCTGCTCGGCGGCGCCCGCGACGACCTCATCGAGGCGCGCCGGGCCTATGACGAGTTCCTCGCCCGCTTCCCGGACCATGACCTGGTCTTCAACGTGCTGTGCGAACAGGCCCTGTCCTGGCTCGCCACCTACAAGGGCGACACCTACGACGCCGGCGCCCTGACCTCGGCCGCCCTGCTCATCGACCAGGCGGAGATCGAGGCGCGCGGCGACCGGGAGCGCCTGGCCAAGGTCACTTCGTATCGGGCCCGCATCCGCGGCTGGCAACAGGACCGCGACCTCGCGGTCGCCCGCTGGTACCGGTCCCGGGGCCAGCCCGCATGGCTGTCGCCCCTGGCGCGGCCCACTGGGCTGCGGTCCTGGCTCGACGGCGCGCGCTACTACTACCGCGAGGTGGTCCTGCGTGACCCCGGCTCAGCCCAGGCACGGACCGCCCAGCAGGAGCTTGCCGACCTCCCCGTGGACGGCCCCCTGGGCGAGCCGTTGCCGGAGCCCGCGAAGTGAGAGCCCTGGCCCTGGCCCTGGTGCTGGCCGGGCTGGCCGGCTGCACCTGGCGGGCGGAACCGCCGCCACCCCTCGACGAGACGGTCACGGTCGTCGTCCGTTCCGCGGATCTTCGCCTGCCCCAGGCCGCCGCCCACCTGGAACAGGCGGTGGGCGAGGCCCTGGTCCGCGATCTCGGGTGGCGGGTCACCCCCGCCGGCAGCGCCCGCCTGGAACTCGCCTTCCAACTGGAGCGGATCCGCAGCACCGCCGACGACGACCGCGGCGTGCCCATCCGCTGGGAGATCCGCCTGCGCGGCACCGCCCTGCTCGTGAGCGCCACCGGCACCACGGTCCCGCATGCCTTCTCAGGCACCGGTTCCTATGGCGGACTTGAGGACGAGGACCGCGCCCTGCGCACCGCCGCCACCGATGCGGCCCGGGACCTCGCCGAATGGCTGGAGGACCGGGGGTTGCGCTGATGGCCGGACCCGCCGTCCTCCCCGGAACCGAGACCGCCCCGCCGGCGGTGCGCTCCGCCCCGCGCTGGCACGTGGTCCTCCACGACAGCCCGGACCACTCGTTCGAATACGTCACCCTGATGCTCATGCAGCTCTTCGGCCACGACGTCGAGCGGGCCTTCCGCCACGCGGTCGAGGTCGACGCCACCGGCCGCACCATCGTCGACACCACCCACCGGGAACGGGCCGAACTGAAGGCGGAACAGATCCGCACCCGCGGCCCCGACCCGCTCATCCCCCGCTGCAAGGGGTCGATGAGCGCGACGATCGAGCCCGACCGCGACGGGTAGATGGTGATGCCGGGGATGTGAACGAACGGGAGGAGGGTGCGGCCGGAGCCGCTCCGCGCTCACACGAGTTCGCGGTCGAGATTGAACGCCGCATGGCGGCGGTCCGGACGGGACGCCCACTCCGCCACCGGGTCGTCGCTCAGGCACAGGTCCATCTCCCGGTGGGCGGTGCGCCAGGCCTTCTCGCCGCGCATCCGCCAGTCGAAGGGTGCCACCGGGCGCAGGACCACGACGGGGCCCTCGCGCCGGGTGCGGATCTGCACCGACTTGCGGGCATCCTCCATGGTCCAGGCCGGGGCGGCCTTCCACGCCCGGGTGGTCATCAGCGGCGGGCGGCCGTACACGGTGACCGTGAGCGGCAGCGGGCAGCGGGCGGCGAGGTCGGTGAGCATGGTGCCGTCGATCTCGACCAGGGCGTGGACCCCCTCGGCCCCGAGCCGGCGGAGCTGCTCCGCGGCCACCGGATTGAGGATGCCCATGCCCGGCCCGGCGATGAACCGGCAGCCCGCATCCAACGCGACACCGAGGCCGTCCCACCCATTCACCTCGACCAGCACGCCGAGGGCCGCGGCCCGGGCGCACACCGCCGCGGCGGCATCGAGATCGCCGTGGTACAGGACCGGGGCCAGGGCGCAGACCAGGCGGTTGCCGGCGCCCGCGTGGGCCGCGTCCACGGCGGCGGGGTCGCGCAGTTCCGTGTGGATCCGCACGCCAGGCACCGCGGCGGCGAAGGCGGGCACCGCCTCCGCATCGAGCCGCACCTGGTCGGGCGCCACCGCCAACGGGTGGCGGTTGTCGGCATGGCCGGTGGTGGTCAGCAGGGCGCGGGCGCTGTCAGGAATGACGATCTTCAGGCGGTCGATGGCCTGGGGCCGCTCACGCACGAGCTGGAGGATGGTCGCCGCCACTTCGTTGGCGATCCGCCGCGGGAGACGCAGGCCGCCCACCGCGTCCTCGATCCCGGCCAGGGTGGTGTCCTCGGGCAGCTTGCCGTCCAGGCGCTCGCGGATGCCCTCCATCCCGCAGTCGCGGCCCGGATGCGGCTGGCTGCGTGGGATCTCGAACATCTCGTGGCGCTGGCCGATGGTCAGCGACCAGCGCAGGCCGCGGCCCGCCGCCTCGACCCGGATGCGCAGATCCTTGGGCGGATCCTGGTCGTCCTGGGCCGGGGTGCCGGCGGTGCGGCCCTCGTCGGGGTGGATCAGGCCGGTGCGCCGACCGTCCATGTAGGCGTCGGTCATGTCCCGGCCGGTGTAGGCGCCGAGCCGTTCCGCTTCGCGCCACAGCTCGTCCGGCGCCGCGGCGCCGGCCAGGGCGCGACGGTACAGGCCCACCGCTTCGCCCACCCACTGGGGCGTCTTGAGCCGGCCCTCGATCTTGAAGCTCGCCACGCCGATCTCCGCCAGCCGCGGCACCACACGCACCGCCGAGGCGTCCTTCATATCCATGGGCCGGGCGTGGTCGGCGCCGTTGCACGACCAGTTCACCCGGCAGATCGAGGTGCAGGTGCCGCGGTTGCCGCTGTGGCCGCCGACCCAGCTGGTCAGCGAGCAACGCCCGGATACCGAGAAGCACAGGGCGCCCTGGACGAAGACCTCGATCTCCGGCCCGATAGCGGTGCACGGGGCGATCTCGTCGATGGCCAGCTCCCGGGCGAGCACCACCCGGGGCAGCCCCAGGCGCTTCGCCACCCGCACCCCGGCGGCACTGCTGATCCCGGCCTGGGTGCTGAAGTGGAACTGGAGCTTCGGGAAGCACGGCGCGAGCAGCACCAGCCCGGGATCCGCCACCAGCACCGCATCGACCCCGCACTGCTCCGCGTAGGCCAGGGTCCGCGCCGCCCGGCCCAGTTCGCGCATCCCGAGCTGGATGTTCAGGGTCAGGTGGGCCCGCGCCCCGCCGGCGTGGATCCGTTCCACCACCGCCGGGATCTGCTCGAGGGTGAAGCCCTCGGCCCCGCGCCGGGCGTCGAGCTCGCCGAACCCCAGGTAGATCGCATCAGCCCCGGCGGCCAGGGCAGCCTCGACCTGGGCGGGCCCCCCGGCGGGGGCGAGGACTTCGGGCAGGGCGGTGGCGGCCGTCATGGCCGGGGTTGTGCCACCGTTTTCCCGGCGGGAACCGGCGAGCCGGTGTCGCTCAGAATCCCTGGCCGGTTGCGGACCCCGCTCCCCCGGCCGACCGGGCCGGCACCGGTCCGATGGCCAAGCGGAAACCCCACGAGGGGCTGCGGTGGCCCTCGGGCCGGCCGGTACGGTGACCGGCATACATGCTCGATGCGCTGTCGGCCCAGCTCCCGCCCCGGGACACCCGCTGCGATCCCTGGGGCGCGCCGGTCGGATCCACCGCCTGGCCCGCAGGATAGGGGCCGAAGCGGTCGTCGCACCATTCCCAGACATTACCGAACATGTCGTAGAGTCCCCAGGGATTGGCCTGCTTTTCCTTGACCTCGTGGGTCGACTGGCCGCTGTTACCCTGGAACCAGGCGACCGCATCCACCGCCGGGACGACATTGTAGGACTGGTACTCGATCGGGCCCGTGTACAGCGCCGCGGTGGCGCCGGCACGGCAGGCCCACTCCCATTCGGCCTCGCGCGGCAGACGCAGCCCGGCCCGGGATCGGGACATCCCCGCCGCCCGATCGATGAAGGCCACGGCATCCCGCCAGGAGACCTGCTCCACCGGGCGGTTGGGCATGCCTTGGAAATGGCTCGGGTTGTCATCCATGACCGCCTGCCACAGCTGCTGGGTGCATGGCGTGTCGGCTAGCCAGAATCCCCGGGTCAGGGTCACCAGGTGCTGGGGCGCCTCGAACCAGGACCGCGGGGCTTCATACATCGCCCGCTGGAAGTGCCGCCAGGCGGCATCGACCTCCGCATCGGATGCACCCATCACGAAGGTTCCCGCCTCGATCCAGCGGAAGCGCTGGACCACCCCGGCGATCGTCAGATCGGCCCACTGACCGTGCACATCCGTGCCATGGGCGTCAGCCCAGGCGGGGACCTCCAGGGCCGGCGCAGCCACGGGGAGGGGCTTGGTCGGGCCGGCGTCATCCTCGGACGACGCCTCCACCTGCGGACGCAGGGCCGGTGCCGCAAGCACACCGGCGGTGAAACCCGCGGCCGTGGCGGAGATGACAAGGATCCAGGTGCGCATGGTCATCGGAGCGGTCCAGTGGAGTGGATGGGGGAACCGACCAGGGATTCACGGAATCCGCAGATCCGCCACCACCCCGCGGTGATCGCTGCCCAGGTCCGGGGACAGGGAACGGCGGGGACAGGCCACGGTGGGGCTGACCAGGATGTGGTCGATGGGGATGCCGGCCCAGCCCAGGGATGCGGGCCAGGTGGGCTGCCAGCCGTGACCCTGACGGGTGTCGCGCAGACCGGCGGCGAGCAGGTAGCGGTGGGCCGCGCTGCCCGGGGTGGCGTTGAGATCGCCCAGGAGCACCACCGGATCCCGGCTGGCGGCGACCAGATCCGCCAGGGCCGCGGTCTGCCGGTCATGCCAGTCGGCATACTGCGCCGACATCGGCGGCGGCGGATGGGTGGCGATCACCAGCAGCGACCGGGCGGTGGCGCCGTCACCGGCCTCGACCCGGGCGATCACCGACGGCACCGGACCGCCGAGCAGGTCGCTGCGGGCCTCGGCCAGGGGCCGCCGGCTGTACACGGCGATGCCGAAGTTGTCAGTGGAGGGCTGGACCAGGCGGTGGGGATGGCTCTCCGCCAGGGCCTCGTTCAGGGCCGCCGCCCAGGCGGGGGACACTTCCTGCACGGAGATCACATCCGGCTGCTCGCTCCGGATCCATGCCACCACCGCGGCGGTGGCGGTGTTCGATGACAGCAGGTTGACGGTCATCACCCGCACCGGCGCCGCCGGCGCCGGTGCAATCGGCCCGGGCATCCAGGTCCACGCCACGGGCCCGAGATGGACCACTGCGAGCAGGAAGGCGAGCCACTTGGTGAGCCAGCCGCGACCGATCCACAGG
>CAMCAC010000061.1 GCA_945872305.1 Candidatus Kuenenia stuttgartensis
GGCCCGCGTCCTTGGCGGCGCGCACGGCGCCCCACAGGTCGATCTCCCAGGAGGCTTCGATGCCGCCGCTCCCCTCGGTCCGGGCCCCGGCGTCGGTGTTGCCGGTGCGGTCGCTGGGATCCGACCGTTCCCCCGCCACCGTCATGCCGACTGCGGGCAGCAACGCCCCCCTCGCCACCCCGTAACGGGCGGCGGCGGCATCGAGCCGGGCCAGGGCGGTACGCAGATCCACGGCGTTGCGCAGGGCGAGATCCACCGCGGCGTGCAGGTCGGGATCCGGGATCGCGAACCACCAGCCGGATAACTCCCGTTCGCTCAAACCGCCGTCCCGGTTGCCGGCGAACTCCGCGGCGAGGGGCGCCGGCGGCGGCGCGGGCCGGTCGCCGACGCAGCCGGCCAGGAGGATCACGGTCGCCACCAGCGGCAATCGGCGGATCACGGCCGCACCTCGATCTCCACATCCACCTGCTGGCCCGGGTGCAGCCCCGCATCCGCCGGCAGGCGGTACATCACTTCCAGGACCCGCGTGTCCACCCGCTCGCTGACATCGCCGGTAAGGGCCCGCTTGGGACGGACCAGGGGTTCCGTGCGGACCCAGGCCAGGTCCAGACGGCGGCCCGGCTGGCCCCGGGGGATCGCCACCGCCGCGGCGCTGGCCGAGAAGCGGGCGGTATCCCGCTCGTCGATCTGGGCCCGGACATGGAGGGTGTCGAGGTCGCCGAGAATGGCGACCGCGGAGCCGTTCGGGGTGGCGTATTCCCCCGGTTGGAGTTCGAAGCGCAGCACCGTCGCCGCCGCCGGCGCCTTCACGACCAGCCGGTCGAGATCCACCCGGCGGGCATCCACCGCCCGGGCCGACTGGGTGACCTCGGCCTCACGCACCGCCAATTCCTCGCGGGTGGCGCCGGCCCGCAGGCGGACCAGGGCGGCCTCGGCCTCGGCCAGGGCCGCCGCCGCCGCATCACGGCCGAGCCGGCGGGCGGCGGTTTCTTCGGCTCCCAGACCGGGACCCGCGGCCACCGCCCGGGCGAGCCGGTCATCCGCCAGGGCCAGGTCCGCCCGGGCCCGGGCGACCCGGGCCTCGGCGGGCGGAATGTCGTCGGCCCTGGGCAGGGACCGGAGATCCGCGAGCCGGGCCGCCGCCGCCACCAGATCCGCCTCGGCGCTCGCCAGGGCCGCCCGCTGGACCCGTCCGTCGAGGACGGCGATGGGCTCCAACAGGCCGACCCGGGCGCCGGCGGCCACCGCATGGCGCTCGACGATCCCGGGCAGGGCGGCAGCCACCGCGACCTCTTCGCCGGCGGATTCCACCAGACCGCTGCCGGCGATCCGGGCATGATACGGACTCGCCGCCATCGGGATCCCGGGCTCGCTCGCCGGCGCCGGGCGCAGGCTTGCGTAGAACGCCCCGGCGGCCCCGGCGACGGCAAGGACGGGCAGCGCGAGTTTGAGGATCATGGGGCGGTCTCCTGGGACTTCAGCGACACGATGCGGCCATCATCCATGGTCGCGATGCGGTCGGCGTAGGGGAAGATGCGGCTGTCGTGGGTGACGATGACCAGCCCGCGGCCGGGTTTGAGGGCGATGGAGCGCAACATCTCCATGACCACTTCGCCGGTGTGGTGGTCGAGGGCGCTGGTCGGCTCATCGCACACCACGAGCCGCGGATCATGGACCAGGGCCCGGGCGATGGCCACCCGCTGCTGCTGGCCGCCGGACAGTTGCGTCGGGCGATGGTGGCGGCGGTCGCGCAGGCCGACCCGGGTGGCGAGATCGTCGGCCCGCTCCAGGGCCTCGGCCCGCTTCACCCCGTTCAGGATCAGGGGGATGCTGATGTTATCCAGCACATCCAAGGCTGGGATCAGGTTGAACGCCTGGAACACGAAGCCGAGATTGCGGCGGCGGAAGGCGGGGAGCTGTGCGGCGGGCATGGCCCCGAGATCCTCGCCCAGCACCCGGACCGCGCCGCCGTCATGGGCCAGGATCCCGGCCAGGATGGAGATAAGCGTCGTCTTGCCGCAGCCGGACGGCCCGACCAGCATCATCAACTCGCCGTCATTGACGGTGAGATCGACCCCGCGCAGGGCCTGGGTCTCGACCCCGTTGGCGCGGAAGGTCTTCGTGCAGCCCTGGACCTGGATGATCTCAGCCACGGAACACCACCGCGGGTTCAAGGGTGATGACCCGGCGCACCCCGAGCAGGGCTGCGACCAGGACGATGAGGAAGACCGCGGCGCCGGTCCCGAGCAGGAGCCACGGCGGCATCTCCCAGGCCAGGGTCCGGGTGCCGCCGCCGGCGAGATGGCCCATGAGGGCGGCAAGGCCGATGCCCAGTCCGTAGCCGATCGCCCCCACCACCACCGCCTGGAGCATGGTCATGCGGACGAGCAGGCCGTTCTCGGCCCCCATCGCCTTGAGGGCGCCCAGGTAACGCAGGTTCTCGCTCACGAACTGGAGGAAGAGCAACCCCGCCACCGCGACCCCGACCAGGAACCCGAGGATCACCGCGATGCCAAAGTTGATCGGCACGCCGGTGTTCGCGGCGAAGAACGCCGAGGAGTCCACACTGAAATCCGGCGCGGTCACCGCCCGCAGGCCGGTGCGTGCGGTGATGGCGGCGGCGACGGCGGCGGGATCGCCTCCCGCCGCGACCCCGGCGACGATGTACGAGACATCCCGGCGCTGGGGCGGGATCCAGGTCTTGGCCCGTTCCACCGTCGTCCACATCGGCGGAGCGAAGAAGATGGCCCGGGTCGAGCGGGCGATGCCGACCACCACCGCCCGATGGTCGTTGATCTCGACCTCGTCGCCGACCGCGAGGGGCCGGCGGGTGCCATCCGGATTCGGGCGCCACAGCTTGGTGGCGCCGTCCTCATCCACGATCACCGCATCGGAACGGCGGAGATCCTCCCAGGTGCCCTGGACGAGGGTCGGCGGGGCCCCGACCCAGGCATCCGCGTCGATGCCCACGAGCATGGCGCTGCGCCGGGCGCCATCGCCCAGGCTCACGGCGATCGGCACCCGCAGATGCTCCACCGCCCAGTCCACCCCGTCGGTGCCGCGTACCCGCCACAGGGCGGTGGCGCCCATCGGCCGCACCCCATCCAGATCGACGGCGCTCTGGCTGGGATCCATGACCCAGACCTGGGCTTGGCGGACATCCTGGACCGGAGCGCCGGCGCGACCGAGCAGACCGAGGAAGATCGACATCTGCTGGGTGATGAGCAGGGCCGCGAAGGTCACCCCGGTGACGATGCCGATGAACCGGCCGCGGTCCGCGGTGAGCATGAGCAGGGCGATGCGCATCATGGCGTGACGATCCCGTCGATGAGGGCGTCGAGCATGGCGTCGATCCGGTCCTGGACCGGCCGCCAGGGAACCCAGGGATCCGATGACTTGTCGAGCTCAAGGGCGAGTATGCCGTGCAACCCACCCCAGCAGACCTGGGCCGCCAGATGATGATCCCTGAACCGGGGGTGGAGACGGCCCGCGGCATCGACACCGGACACCACCTGGACGAGCAAAGCGTACCCATCCCGGGTGGGATCGCCTCGTTCCGCCTCCTTCTTCCAAAGCATGCGTTGCAGGACTTCGCCTTCGAGCCGGGTCATGAACATGAACCGGTAGTGGTGGGGATGGGCGAGGGCGAACCGGCAATAGGCCCGGCCGATCCCGCGCAGGCGGTCCACCGCATCGGTGATCGTGGCCAGATGCTCGCCGGCCGCATCGCGCAGGGCGGCGAAGGTGTCGGTGCAGATCCCGTCGAGCAGGGCATGCTTGTCGGGGAAGTGGTGGTAGATGGTCGTCGCGCTGTAGCCGATCTCCGCGGCCAGGGCGCGCATGGTCACCTGCTCGTAGCCCCGTTCCGCGAACAGCCGTCGGGCGGTGTCGAGGATGGTCCGGCGGAGCTCCTGACGCTCCTGGTCGCGGCGTTCAGCGGGTCGCATGGGCCCTTGGTTAACGATGTTCAGTGAACGTCAATCATAAAGTTAACGATGTTAATTAAGGATCAACGGATCCAGTTGACCTGCCCTGACCGGGTCCTGACCCGGACTACGACTGGTCGGACCCCGCGCGCGGTCCAGGCTCCGCCCATGCGGCTGCTGCTGATCGAGGACCACGATGCGCTGCGGGCCTCGCTGGCGGCGGGACTCGCCCAGGTCGGCTACCGGGTCGACGCGGCGGGCGATGGTCAAGAAGGGTGGGAGGCCGCCGCCGCCGGCGAGCACGACCTGATCGTGCTCGACCGGATGCTGCCAGGCATGGACGGCATCGCCCTCCTGCGCCGGCTGCGCCAGGCGGGCAGCGGAGTTCCGGTGCTGCTCCTGACCGCCCGGGACACGGTCGAGGACCGGGTCGAGGGGCTGGAGGCGGGCGCCGACGACTACCTGGTGAAACCCTTCGCGGTGGCGGAACTGCTCGCCCGGCTCAAGGCCCTGCTCCGGCGCGGCCGGCCGGCGGATCCGGTCCTGCGCATCGCCGACCTGGAGGTCGATCTCGCCGCCCGCACCGTGCGCCGGGCCGGACGGGCCCTGAGCCTCGCGCCCCGGGAGTGGGATGCGCTCGCCCGCCTGCTCGCCGCCGGCGGCGCGGTGGTCCCGGCCGAGGCCCTGGCGGCGGCGCTGTACGGCGGCGACGAGAACGTGACGGCGAACGCGGTCGAGGCGGTCCTCTCGCGCCTGCGCCGGAAATTGCAGCCGCCCGGCGCCTGCCCGCTGCTCCATACCGCCCGGGGCGCCGGCTGGCGCCTGGGGGTCGAGTGACCCGTCCACCGCGCCTCGCCCGCCGGGTGGTGGTGGCGGTCACCGCGATCACCGCGACCACGGTGTTCATCGCCGCCGCCGGCAGCTGGCTCACCACCCGCCACATCCTGGTCAGCGGTGTGGACCAGGACCTGGCGCGACACGGGGAACGGATCAACCGCATGGTACGGGCGGCGCCGCCCGGCGCCTGGGCGGGACGGCCGCCCAGGGAATCCCGGTACCTGGTCCAGGTCGCCAACCTGGAGCCGTGGGCCATCGTCCATGCCAGCGGTGACCTCGATGCGGCGGACCGGCTGTTCGGGCCCGGCGATCGTGATCCGGCCACCCTCGCCCTGGCGGACGGACGACAGGTCCGACGGATCATCCTCGACCTGGATCGGGCTCCGCCGTTCGTGCCGTCCGCCAGCGCCGCCGGCGCCGTACGGACGGCCCTGGCATTGGATCTGGCTGGCGTCGAGGGTGAGCTCGACCGGCTTGCGTGGGTCCTTTCAGCGCTGTGGATCGCGGCCACGGGGCTGGCCCTCGGCGCCGGCCTGTGGCTGGCGCCGACCACCATCCGCCCCCTGCGCCGGCTCGCCGAGGCCCTGGACCGGATCGGTCCCGACCGGCTCGACACCCGGCTGGAACCCGGCACCGGTCCGGCGGAGGCCCAGGCGGTGGTCGACCGCCTGAACCGCCTGCTCGCCCGCCTGGGGGAGTCGGTGGAGCGGGAAAAAGCCACCGTCCGCGCCATGGCCCACGAGCTGCGCACCCCGGTGGCGGTGCTGCGGTCGGACATCGAATTCCGCCTGCTCGCCGGGCCGGGCCCCGACGAGGTCCGGGTCCTGCGCGCCAACCTGGCGGTGGTCGAGCGGATGCAGGCCCTGGTCCACGATCTGCTCGCCCTCGCCCGGCTGGAGGCCGGGACCGAGACCGCCCGTCCCGAGGACATCGCCATCGCCCCCGTGATCGCCGCCGTGCTCGCGGACCACGCGGGCCGGACCGCGGAGCGTGGACTCGCATGCACCGTGGCCGGGGACGATGCCGCCCGGGCGACCACCTCGCCCGCACATCTGCGCATGGCCCTCGCCTGTCTGGTGGCGAATGCCGTGGACCATGGCGAACCGGGTCCGGTTTCCATCACCGTCCGCCGCGATGGCGATGGCCTGCACATCGCCATCGCCAACCGCTGCCGGCCGGGGATCGACCCGGCCCGGGTGGGCGAACCGTTCTACCGCGCCGACCCGGCCCGCAGCCACGGGGGCCACAGTGGCCTGGGCGCCGCCCTCGCCCGCCGTCTGGCCCGGCTGCTCGGCGGTTCCATCACGGTTGCGGTGGTCGATGACCGGTTCACCGCCACGCTGACCGTGCCCTGACCCGCTGCCGGCATGCGGTGACGGCGGACGGCGCATCCTGCCGGTCATGATACGCCCCCTCCTGCTCGCCATCCTCGCCCTCGGACCCGCCGCAGCGGCGGATCCCGCCCTCGACACCGCCGGATGGATCCAGGCGGCCGCGGCTGGCCGCATTGCCGATCAGGTGGCGCGACTGCCGGAGGCGCGGCGGGCGGCCCTCGCGGTGGCGTGGAGCGACGGCGCCACCGCGGAGCGCGGGCCCCGCCGCGGCGGCTGGGACATGCCCGTGCGCGGGTTGACCGGGATGCCGCCGGACGAAGCGGCGAACCTCCTGCTGACCGTGCTGCGCGAAGCCGGTGATCCCTCCGCTGCGGTGACCCCCGCCGCCGCCGGTCGCGATCCGCGCCAGGGATTCGCCGCCCGCATGGCCGGCCGGATGCTGTCCGGCGGCCTGCCCCGCTCGATCCTGGCGACAGGACTGGAGACCCGTCAGACGGCGGTGCTCGCCGCCCTGGCCGAGGGCCACCGGGTCTGGACCCAGGCAGAAGGCGCCGATCCGGCCCGCCCCGCGGCCATGGTCCCGGCCCTGACGGCGATGACCGGGGCCCTGGCCCTGGATGACCAGGGTCTGGTGGGGCTGCCCATGACCACCGCCCTGGCACGCATCGATGCGGCGATCCCACACCTGCTCGACGCGCTCACCGCCGCCGGTCTCGATGCCCGGGCGACCCTGGGCGGAGCCCAGGTGCGCGAGGAATCCCGCAGCGGAACCCGGGCGGTGGTGGTGGTGACCTTCACCGCCTTTGCCGCCCGCCACGAACTGCCCCTGGCGGTGGTCGAGAGCGAGGGGACATGGACCCCGGTGGCGGATTCGCCCCTCCTGCGCTGGCTCAACCCGCCCCGTCCCGCCTGGGCCGGCCGCGGCCGGGGCGGCGACGGACGCGCGCCCCAGGGCGGACCCGGCGAGCGCCCCGAAGACGCACCCCGGCCTGGCGCCGGCGGTGGCGCCCCGTTCTGATCCGCGCGGCGTCCGGACGCGGACCCTTGCCCCGGCCCGGCACCCCCGACAGTGCCGGGATCAGCGCGAGGAGCGTCCGCCCCGATGAAGACCCGCTTCCGAAAACCGAAGCTCGACGGCTTCAACAACCTGTCGAAGTCGTTGAGCTTCACCTTGTATGACGTCTGCTACGCACGCGACGTCCAGGAACGCCGGGACTACATCGCGTACATCGACGAGGCCTACAACGCCAACCGGCTGACCGACATCCTCTCGGAAGTGACCCGGATGATCGGCGCCAACCTGCTCAATGTGGCGCGCCAGGACTACGACCCCCAGGGCGCCTCGGTGACCATGCTGATCAGCGAGGAGCCGATCGACCAGGAGCCGGAGAACCTGGAGCAGCCGGGTCCGGTGCCCGAGGCGGTGGTCGGCCACCTGAACAAGAGCCACATCACCGTCCACACCTATCCCGAGGCCCATCCCTACAACGGGATCGCCACCTTCCGGGCGGACATCGAGGTGAGCACCTGCGGCAAGATCTCGCCGCTGCGCGCCCTCAACTTCCTGATCCACCAGTTCGACGCGGACGTGCTGACCCTGGACTACCGGGTGCGCGGCTTCACCCGCGACGTCGAGGGCGTGAAGCACTACCTCGACCATTCGGTGAGCTCGATCCAGAACTTCATCAGCCGCGAGATCCTTGACGACTACCAGGCGATCGATGTGAACAATTACCAGGAGAACCTCTTCCACACGAAGATGTTCCGCAAGGAGATCGACATCGATCACTATCTGTTCGCCGGGCGGGACCGCAGCCGGACCACCGCCAAGGCGGAACAGACCCGGATCCGCAAAGCGGTGTCGCTCGAGATCCAGGAGATCTACTACGGCCGCAACCTGGACCTGTGATCGGGTCCCAGGGCTGCGGCCGCGTGGTCAGCCCTCGGCTGCCGGGGCCTCGGCGGTGGCGGCCTCGGCCACCGGGGCGTCGGCGGCCTTCTTCTTGGCGAAGCGCGGCGGCGGGTTGCCGCTGAGGACGTAGGGCTCGCCCTCGGGGACGGCGCGGATGGCCTTCTCGGCCTTGTCGACCACGGCCAGCACATCGTCCATGGAGAACTCGTTGGCCAGCTTCCAGGCGATGCCGATGCGGCGCTCGGCGCCGTCTTCGCGGATGCGGGCCCAGCACAGGTGGCCGCTCTGGGTCGGCTCAAGGGGGGTCGTGATCCACACGGTGGTGCGCCGGCCCTCGCCCTGGGTGCTGACAACGGCGATGAACTCCCGCGACTTCTCGACTTCGACCACCTGGCCGCGCTCCTTGGCCAGGGCGGCGATCGCCGACTTGGCGGCCGCGGCGGAATCCCCGGCATTCTCCTGCTGGGCCACCGACATCTCGTAGGTGCCGATGGTCATGCGCGCCAGGATGCGCTGGTTGTTGGCCGTGATGTATTCGCCCACGACCACGCGCGGATCGCGCTCAGGAAAGTTGAGGGTCTTGGGCTTGGCGGCGGCGTTCATGGGCAGGCATGCTAGGGCGCCGGTCCCCGCCTCAAGGTGCTGCACCGGGCCACGGGGTCGGGGTCTTGCCCCCGCCGGCGCGCGACCATAGCAGAGGGCGGAGCGACCCATGGAACCCATCACCGAGTCCCGGATGGAAGCCCTCGCCGGCTACCTCGCCCGCGCCGGCGGACGGGATGTCCTCACCTGCACCGATGCGGACGGCCGCCCCGACGCCCTGGCCGCCCGCCGGTTGGCCGAGGATCTGCGCCTCCAGCTCGGCGAACACCTGGGCCGCGTGGTGGCCGTCGAACAGCAGGCCAACCGCGTGGTCCTGGTCCTCGCCCGCCAGCCGGCCCGCCTCTGACCCGTCCGCCGTGCGCTGTCCCCACTGTTCCGCCGACGACGACCGCGTCCTCGATTCACGCATCACCGACGACGGCACCGCCATCCGCCGGCGCCGGGCATGCAATGCCTGCAACAAGCGCTTCACCACCTATGAGCGGGTCGAGGGCGAGGAGCAGCTGCGGGTGGTCAAGCGCGATGGCCGCCTCCAGTCCTTCGACCGCCGCAAGCTGGTGAGCGGCCTGCTCACCGCCTGTGAGAAGCGGCCGGTGTCTTCCGAGGACCTGGAGGCCGCCGCCAACCGCATCCACCAGGGACTGCTCGCCGAGGGCGAGCGCGAGGTGACGAGCCGGCGCATCGGTGAACTGGCGATGGACGAGCTGCGCCGGCTCGACCAGGTCGCCTACGTGCGCTTCGCCTCGGTGTACAAGCAGTTCCAGGACCTCGGCGAATTCATGGCCGAACTGAAAAAAGCGATCAATCCGCGATGACTCCCGCCGTGGTGGTGAAACGCGACGGACGGCGGGTGCCGTTCGACCAGGGACGCATCGCCGAGGCGATCCGCGGCGCGCTGGGCGGGGTCGGGCAGGATGGCCCCGGTCTCGCCGAGGAGCTCGCCCGGGTGGTCGGCGAGCATCTCGCCCGCTGCGGCGACGGCCCCGAGGTCGGCCTGGAGGACATCCAGGATGCCTGCGTGCTTGTCCTCCAGGAGAGCGGCCACTACGAGGCCGCCACCGCGTTCATCCGCTGGCGCGATGCCCGGGAGCGGGCCCGCCGGGAACGCATCGCCGGCGGCGACCGCCGCCAGGCGCCCAATCTGGCGATCGTCGACGGCCAGCTCCGCCGCCGGCCCTGGGATCCGGCCTGGCTGGCGGGGCTCCTTGCCGAGCGCTACGGGCTCCCCGCCAAGGCGGCGGAGGACGCCGTGGCGGAGACCGAGCGCCTCCTCGCCGGGACCATCGTCGAGGAGCTGCCCCTGCCGCACCTCCTCAGCCTGGTCGATGCGGCCCTGGTCCGTCTGGGCATGCACGGCCTGCTCGCGGAGCGGGCCCCCTTGCGCCTCGACCAGGCCGAGGTCCGCAGGGCCTTCGCCGGCGAGGACGGCCGGGCGGCCCTCGAGGGGCTCGGCCGCGCCGCCGCCCTCCAGCATTCCCTGGCCGGCGGCCTGCCTCCGGCCGCCCTCCGCCACTGGTGCCGGGGCCGGCTGTGGATCGACGGTCTCGACGACCCGCGGCGGGGCGCCCGCCTGACCGCCACGGTCGACGGAGCCCCGAACCCCTGGCAGGTGCTGGCGAGCGCCTTCGCCATCGCCGGGGAGCAGCAACGGCGCTGGCGCCGTCTCCGCCTGGTGCTGCCGCCGAGCGTGCTCGGCCACCTGGAACGCGGGGCCCAGGTGCTCGTCCCGGCCATCGCCGCCCTGGCCCGGATGGCCGAGGTCCATCTCTACTGCGACGGCCGGACCCCCCTCCTGGACGAGTGGCCGTTCGCCGGCCGGTCGGTGGGTCTGGCCACCTGGAACCAGGATTTCCTCCTTGAGCAACGCCTGCAGGAGCTGGGCCAGCGGCTCATTTCCGGGCCGCACCTGCTCGAACCCGGCCATCGGCACCGGGTCGTCGCCGAGGCGGCCCTGAACGCCCAGGGGCTGGATGGCGAACATGGGTTGATGGACGACCTGGCCCATGCCACCGCCGCCGCGATGGCTGCGCGCAGGCAGCGGCTCGAGGACCTTGACGGCGAGCTGCGCTTCGCGGTCTACGGCCTGCCGCATGACTCATCCTCGCGTCGCTATCTGGAAGAAGCGGTGGTGCAGGAAGGTCGCCGGCTCCACCTCGCCATGGTCCGGGTCGGCGGCTTGAGCCAGGAGGCCTGCGCCCATCTGGGCCGGTTCCTCGACGACGGCTGACCCTGGCACTGGCTCACACGGCCGACCGGGTTGGCCACGGCTGCGCCCCGCGACGGTTGCCGGGCGTTCCCCGCGCCCCACGCTGGCTCCATGGCCTTGCCGAATCGCCGGACCCATCTGCGCCAGCCGCCCCGACGTCCCCTGGCCCGGTCCGCCACCGAGACCGGCATCCAGCGTCGCCCGCCCGCCCGCCTTCCGGACGAGATCACCCGCCGTGTGGATCAGGACCCCGCATTCCAGGTGATGACCGTCGACGGGCTGCACTGGATCGAACCCTTCACCGCCCAGCTCATCCCGGCCGGCATCGGCCGGGCCGCCGCGGCCCGGGAGTGGCTCATCACCCATCCCGAGGTCTGGCGCGACCGCCAGCCCATGGACAGCGGAGCCCTCGAAGTGGTCCGCATCCACCACGACCTCGCCCGCCGCATCGAGCCGGGTGGGCCGTTCTACGATCAGCGCTTCTGCCTGTTCGCCCCCGAAGACCTCGGTCTCGGCTGGCTCAATCCCTGTTCCGGCGAGTTCGTGCCCGGGGTGCAGCGCCACGAGGGCCGCATCGTTCCCCGCACCCTGCACGAGATGGCCCGGGTCCTGGCCGCCAACGCCGAGTTCCGGGCCGGACGCCTGCTCGACCTGAACACCCTGCGCACCCGCGGCCAGGCCATCGTCGCCCAGGTGCGTGGCTCCCGCGTCGCCGCCGCAACCCCCGCCCCGGTCGCCGCAGCGCCGGCGCCGGCGCCGGGCAACGACCTGGACCGCGCCCGGGCGGTCCAGCAGCAGCTTCTCCCGGACCTTCCCAGCCTGGACAGCTACGACATCGGCGTCCACTTTGCGCCGCATTCCGGGATCAGCGGCGATTTCTACGAGGTGCTGCCCCTGCGCGACGGCCGCATCCTCCTGGCGGTCGGCGATGTCAGCGGCCACGGGGTCCAGGCGGCCCTGGTCGTCGCCTCGGCCCTCAAGACCTTGCGCATGCTCGGCCGCCAGGCCCAGGACCTCGCCACGCTGATCGCGCATTTCAACGACGAGATCAAGCCGGACCTGCCCCCGGGCGAGTTCCTGACCCTGTGCGCCGCACTCCTCGACCCGTCGAGCGGCCGGTGCGAGATCGTCCGTGCCGGACATCATCCGGCCCTGCTCGCCAACCCGACCAAGGCCACCGTCCTCCGCCGGTGCGGCGGCTCGGGCATGGGCATCGGACTGGTCACCGGCCAGACCTTCGCCAGGACCCTGAAACCGGAGTGGCTGACGATGGATCCGGGGGATGTCCTGGTGTTCACCACCGACGGGCTCGCCGAGGCCGAGCACCCGGACCTGGGCCAGTTCGGCGAGCACCGGGTGTGCGGCCACCTGCTCATGAACCTGGACCGGAACTGCCAGGAGATCAGCGACAGCCTGGCGGCCGCGGCCTCGGAGTTCGCCCAGGGTCAGCCGGCCGACGATCTGACGGTCCTGGCCATCGCCTCCCTCGATCCTGAAGCCTGAGACAGCGGGTCACCGCCTGACCAGCCCGCCTGCCGGCGGCGCTTGAGCGGGTGGCGAAGGTGCGATGCTGCGCCAATCCCATGAGCACCTCTCCCGCCCTCCGCCACACCGCCCCCCGCCCGCTGCGCGACAGCGATCCGGAGGTCGCCGCGATCATCGCCGCCGAGGCAGCCCGGCAGCAGGACACCATCGAGCTCATCGCCAGCGAGAACATCGTCTCGACCGCGGTCCTCGAAGCCCAGGGCTCCCTGCTCACCAACAAGTACGCCGAGGGCTACCCCGGCCGCCGCTATTACGGCGGCTGCGAGGAGGTCGACAAGGCCGAGGAGCTGGCCATCCGCCGGGCCCAGCAGCTCTTCAAGACCGACTACGCCGTGAACGTGCAGCCGCACAGCGGCTCCCAGGCCAACATGGCGGTCTACATGGCCGCCGGCCTGGTGAAGGGCGACAAGGTCCTGGGCATGAGCCTGGACCACGGCGGTCACCTGACCCACGGCTACAAGCTGAACTTCTCCGGTCTCGACTACACCATCGCCTCCTACGGCGTGACCAAGGAGACCCAGCGGATCGACTACGATGAGGTCGCCCGCATCGCCGCCGAGTTCAAGCCGAAGATGATCATCGCCGGCGCCTCGAACTACAGCCGCGAGATCGATTTCGCCCGCTTCGGCGAGATCGCCCGCTCGGTCGGCGCCCTGCTCCTGGTCGACATGGCGCACATCTCCGGCCTGGTCGCCGCCGGCCTGCACGCCAGCCCGTTCGGCCACGCGGACTTCGTCACCACCACCACCCACAAGACCCTGCGCGGCCCCCGCGGCGGCATGATCTTCACCCGCTCGCCGGAGCATGCCAAGAAGGTCAATTCCCGGGTGTTCCCCGGCATCCAGGGCGGACCGCTGATGCATGTGATCGCCGCCAAGGCGGTGGCCTTCGGCGAGGATCTCCGCCCCGAGTACACCGACTACATGCGCCGGGTCCGTGATTCGGCCCGGGCCATGGCCGACGAGTTCATCGCCCTCGGCTGGCGCGTGGTCAGCGGCGGCACCGACAACCACCTGTTCTCCCTCGACGTGTGGAGCCAGGGCGTCACCGGCAAGCAGGCCGAGGATCTCCTCCATCACGCCGCGGTGACGGTGAACAAGAACCTGATCCCCTACGACACCCAGGCGGCCCAGGTCGGCTCCGGCATCCGCATCGGCACCCCGGCGATCTGTTCCCGAGGCATGGGTCCGGCCGAGGCGGTCGAGGTCGCCCGCATCATCGACGCCGCCCTCAAGGGCCGCGACGACCAGGCGGCGGTGGCCGCCACCAAGGCCCGGGCCCTGACCCTGCTCAAGCGTTTCCCCATCTACTGAACCGTCGCCCTCGGCGCCGGGTGGCGGCGGTCAGAAGTAGACCGCCACCCGGGCCGAGACCACCATCCGGTCCACATCGAGCAGGTCCCGCCACTCCGCCTGGACGCCGAACGCGGTGTCCCGGGCCGGATTCCAGCGCACATCGATCCCTGTCCACACATCCGTGCCCCGGTCGCCAAGGACACGTTCCACGACCCGGGCATAGGACCGGGCCCGAAGCGCATCGCCGGCATCGAGGATGATCCCAGCATCACCGCCGACGCCGATGGCGTGGCCACGGTCAGGCCCGTAGAGCCGCCCCTCGGCCACCGCCATGGCATAGATCGACGCCGAGGGTCCGCCAAAGGCGAGCCCGACCCCAAGGTCGCCGACCGCCTGCGATTCCCGCTCATCGGCATCGCCGATGGGATCGCGGCGGTAGGAGAGGCCGCCAGTCCAGGTCGGCGGGAGGAAGAAATCGTCCACCGGCCGGTAGGAGCGTACTCGCAGGACATCGACCCGGTCCAGTTCAGGAAGGCCGTCGTCTTCCCAGACCCGGACCGCCACCTCGCCGAAGACCACCTCGCTGCCCGCGGCGTAACCCGCCTGGGGATCCATCCAGTCGTGGTAGGCGGGGCGCAAGGCGACCTCGGCGAACCCCTGTCCACCATCACTGCCGCCTCCGACGGTGAGGCGGAGGGAGCGATGGCCGCGATCCGGCGGGACCGGCATGGGCGGCTCCGGCGGCGGGGGCACCCGGCCGACCCGGGCCCGGGCCCGCAGCACCGAGAGCTGCCGGCGTGCGTAGTCATCCTGGGCAATGGCACCCCGGAAACGCCGGGCCTGGAGCCAGGCGGCGGCGGTGTCGAGGATCAACGCCTGACGCGGTGCCGGAAGGCCGGCCAGGGCTGCACTGGTGCCGCCGGCGGCGATGGCCTTGACCAGGGTGATCTCCTCCGTGTCCATCCCGGCGGCCCCGGTGCGGACCTGCTCGGCCAGGGACGGGCGCCAGGACACGGACCGCACCAAGCCGGCATCCGCAACCAGACGCACCGTGTCGGTGGGGATCACCCACGGGCGGACCCGGCGGTGGAGCGCCAGCCCCGGCCGGGCGGCATCCAGCAGGAAGAGGAGCTGATACGAGCAGTTCTCATCAAAAAAATAATATCCCGACCAGTGGTCCTTGTGGTCCCAGAGGTGGAGCAGCAGGCGGCGAATGGCCTCCTGGTCCAGATCCAGCTCGTACTCCCACAGGTCACGATGCTCGGTATTGGTGTACTCCTGGAGCCGCTCATGGTACGGTGAGAGGCTGAACCGGCCGGGATAGCCGCCAAAGATGCCGCGCACGGCAAACAGCGGGCCATTCGTCTCGGTGGTGGCCGCCGCGTAGTTCACCGCCTGCTGCAGGGCGGCGACGCCCGCCCGGCCATGGATCACCAAGAGGGTATGGCCGAACATGGATGCCGGGGTGCCCATATAGGCATCGGGAAAGACCAGGACTGCCCTGGTGGCGCCGAGCCGGTCCCAAACGTCTTCGAAGGCGGCGCTGCGGGGCATCGGCAACGCCTCGCGATCGATGCCGAGCCGGCGTACCAGGAACTCCGCGCGACCTGGAAAACGGGCCATGGCGGCGGAGGTTCCAGGGGTGGGCAAGGCGAGCCCGCGCAGGGTGGCGACCAGTTCCTCCGACGGATTCCGGGCGCCATCCGGCGCCAGGAAAAAGGAAGGATCGTCGACCCGGGAACGGAAGCCGCCGGCCGCAGGAACCGCATGCAGCAGGACCAGCCATTCCGGATCCTGGGCCAAGCCGGCCCGTTCCGCCTCGGCGATCCAGCCATCGACCGGATCCGCGGAGAACAGGCCGATGCAAACGACGATCGGGAGGGCCGAG
>CAMCAC010000062.1 GCA_945872305.1 Candidatus Kuenenia stuttgartensis
CAGGAGCACTACCGCGCCGTCACGACCGCGCCGGCGACCTGATCACTCGGCGGTGATGAGGGCCTTCAGCTCCGCGGCGGTCCAGGCCTTGCCCTCGGGGGCGGAGGTGACGGCATTCCAGAGCGGTCGGGCGCGGGATTCCGGCCACCATTCGTAGTGGCCGTCGCCGAAGGCGATGTTGGAGCCGGACCCGAACGCATCCGGATCGCCCATGACCAGGGGCAGGCCGGCGCTGAAACCAGAGCGATCGACGGGCCGTATGTACAGATAGGGATGCTGGCCGTCGCCTACGGGTGAGACCTGCCACTTGTCCATGATGTCCCCATTCGACCACTGTTGCAGGGCCGCAAGGTCCGCAGGCGGCTTGCCCTCATCCTGGTCATACGCGATGATGTAGGTGGCAATCACCTTGAGATTATTGCCATCCTTGGCCTTGTTCGCATTCACCCGGACCATCCCGATGGCCGGCATCGCCGCCAGGACCGGGATGAGCAGGAAGGACACCCCGCTGCAGACCACCCCGGCGATGGCCATGCCCTTGCCCGGGCGGCCCTTGGCCAGGGCGATGATGCCAATGATCAGACCGGGCAGGGCGGTCAGGGCGCAGGTGAAGAATCCCAGGATCCCAAGGACAAGGGCGGTGATGGACAGGCCCTTGCCGGGCGCAGGGGCAGGGGCGGTCGCGTCGATGGTGTCGCTCATGGGCAATGACCTTGGTGCCGGTCCAGCGCCCAGCAAGCGTGCCGGTGGGGGGCGTCGGGTCATTTCCCGGCGGGTGCAGCCGCCGGCTGCGGCGGCTGGGCCGCCGTCATCGTCACCGCCATCACGGCCCCCAGCGCCAGCACGATGATCATCGAGCGCAACAACAGCACCGGCGGCGGCGGCATGCCGTCCGGTGGCAGGCGCTTCAGGTGGATGAGGAACTGGTAGATCCCCACCTGGACGAAGGTGATGAGGAGGCCGGCCACCGGCGACGCCAGGGCGGCGATGGCGAGGGCGGCGCCCTCAGCCATGACCGCCCTGCCCGCGCGCCTTGGGCCGCCACACGCCGGCGTCCGGGAGCAGTTCCTGGATCGGGCGCACGGCGTAGTCGCAGCGCTGGAGCTGGCGCAGGGCGGTGACCATGGCCGCCGCCGCGCTCAGGGTGGTGAAGTACGGGGTGCCGCTCACCGCGCAGGCGCTGCGGATCTTGCCCTCATCGCTCTTGCCGCCCCGGGCGTTCGGGGTGTTGATGACGAGAGCCAGCTCCTTCAGGTGGCCGAGGACGGTGTCGCCACCGTCCCGTACCTTGTTGAGCAGCTTCACCGGCACGCCGCCCGCTTCGAGCACCCGGGCGGTGCCACGGGTCGAGTAGACCTCGTAGCCGAGGTCCGCCAGGGCCTGGACCAGGGGCAGGCACAGACGCTTGTCATGGTCACGGACCGAGATGAACACCTTGCCGCCCAGCGCAACCGTGGTGCCGGCGCCCATCTGGGCCTTGTAGTAGGCCTCGCCAAAGGTCGGCGCGATGCCCATGACCTCGCCGGTCGATTTCATCTCGGGGCCGAGGACGGTGTCGACGCCAGGGAACTTGTTGAACGGCAGCACCGATTCCTTGACGCAGTAGTACTTGGGGGCGCTGCGCTCGACGACTCCGAGATCATCCAGGGTCAGACCGGACTGGACCAGGGCCGCGATCCGCGCCAGGGGCAGGCCGGTGGCCTTGGCGACGAAGGGCACCGTGCGGCTGGCGCGCGGATTCACCTCAAGGAGGTAGACCTCCTCGTTGCGCACCGCGAACTGCACGTTCATCAGACCGCGGACATTGAGATCCCGGGCCAAGGCCGCGGTCATCTCGCGCATCCGGGTCTGGAGACGGTCGCTCAGGGAGTAGGCGGGGATCGAGCAGGAGGCGTCGCCGGAGTGGACGCCGGCCTCCTCGATGTGCTCCAGCAGGCCGCCGATCACCGTCCGGTGGCCGTCACACACCGCATCGACGTCGACCTCGATGGCGTTCTCCAGGTACTTGTCGATAAGCACCGGTGCGCCCGGGCAGACGTCGAAGGCCAAGCCGGCGAACTTCTTCAACTCGTTCTTCGACGGCACGATCTCCATGGCCCGACCGCCGAGGACGAAGCTCGGGCGGACGACGATGGGGTAACCGATCCGGTCGGCGATCTTCTCCGCCTCGTCCATGGTCCGGGCGATGCCGTTGGCGGGCTGGCGCAGGTGGATCTTCTCGAGGACCTGCTTGAACAGCTCGCGGTCGCCGGCGCGGTTGATGTCGCCGGGGGTGGTGCCGATGATCGGCAGGCCGGCCTTCTCCAGGGACAGGGAGATGTTGAGCGGGGTCTGACCGCCGAACTGCACGATCACGCCCTCGGGGCGCATGGCGTGGTGGATCTCGATCACGTCCTCGGCGGTCACCGGCTCGAAGAACAGGTAGTCGCTGGTGTCGTAGTCGGTGGACACGGTCTCGGGGTTCGAGTTGACCATGATCACCTTCCACCCCGCCTCGCGCAGGGCGAAGGCGGCGTGGCAGCAGCAGTAGTCGAACTCGATGCCCTGGCCGATGCGGTTGGGGCCGCCGCCCAGGACCATGATCGACCGGCCCGGGTTCAGCGGGTGCTCCGACTCCTGCTCGTAGGTCGAGTAGTAGTACGGGGTGTAGGCGGTGAACTCGGCGGCGCAGGTGTCGACCAGCTTGTAGACCGGGCGGATGCCGAGCCGGTGGCGCAGCTCGCGCACCGCTTCCTCGTCGGCGTTCCACAGCACACCGAGCTGGCGGTCGCCGAAGCCGTCGCGCTTGGCGGCGCGCAGGTCCTCTTCGCCGGCCCGGGCCATGCCCAGGTCGCGCAGGCGTTCCTCGTGGTCGACCAGGGCGCGCATTTCGCGGATGAACCACGGATCGATCTTGGTGGACGCGTGGATCTCCTCGTCGCTGGCGCCGGCCTGCATGGCCAGGCGCACCCCGAACAGGCGGTTGGCGTGGGGCCGGGCGATCTTCAGGAGGATCTCGGCTTTGCGCGCCGGTTCTCCGCGGTCCTGGGCGTTGCGCGGGCCGAGGCCGTTGGCGCCGGTCTCCAGGCCGCGCAGGGCCTTGTTGAGCGACTCGCGGAAGGTGCGGCCAATGGCCATCACCTCGCCCACGGACTTCATCTGGTAGCCGAGGGTGTCGTCGGCCTCGCTGAACTTCTCGAAGGCGAAGCGCGGGACCTTGGTCACCACGTAGTCAATGGTCGGCTCGAAGCAGGCCGGGGTCTCGCGGGTGATGTCGTTGCGCAGCTCGTCGAGGGTGTACCCCACCGCCAGCTTGGCGGCGATCTTGGCGATCGGAAAGCCGGTAGCCTTGGAGGCGAGGGCCGACGAGCGCGAGACGCGCGGGTTCATCTCGATGACGACCACGCGGCCGTCCTTGGGATTGACCGCAAATTGGATGTTGGAGCCGCCGCATTCCACGCCGACCGCGCGGATGATCGCCAGCGAGGCGTCGCGCATGCGCTGGTATTCGCGGTCCGACAGGGTCTGGATCGGGGCCACGGTGATCGAGTCGCCGGTGTGGATGCCCATGGGATCCAGGTTCTCGATCGAGCAGATGATGACCACGTTGTCCTTGCGGTCGCGCATCACCTCCAGCTCGTACTCCTTCCACCCGTAGAGCGATTCCTCGATGGACAGCTCATGGGTGCGGCTGGCGGCGAGGCCGCGCCGGGCGATGGCCTCGAATTCGGCGTCGGTCAGGCACTGGCCCCCGCCGGTGCCGCCCATGGTGAACGACGGGCGGATGAAGCACGGCAGACCGATCTGCTCCTTGGCCGCAAGCGCCTCTTCCCAGGTGGTGGCCTTCATCGAGCGGGCCATGCCCAGATTCAGGTTGCGGATGATCCCGGCGAAGGCTTCGCGGGATTCGGCGCGGGTGATGACCTCGGCGGTGGCGCCGATCATCTCGCAGCCGAACTCGGCGAGGGTGCCATTTTCGGCCAGGGCCATGGCGGTGTTGAGTGCAGTCTGGCCGCCGAGGGTGGGGAGGATGGCATCCGGCCGCTCCCGTTCGATGATCTTGCGCACCGCCGCCGGGGTGATCGGCTCGATGTAGGTGGCGTCCGCCATTTCCGGGTCGGTCATGATCGTCGCCGGGTTCGAATTGACCAGGACGATGCGGTAACCCTCTTCGCGCAGGGCCTTGCAGGCCTGGGTACCGGAGTAATCAAACTCACAGGCTTGGCCGATGATGATCGGGCCGGAGCCGATGAGCAGGATGGACTTCAGGTCGGTGCGCTTGGGCATGGTCGTTCTCCGTGCCCGCCGTCGTCCCCGGGCCGTTCCCCCGACGGGGGCTTGGGCACGGGTACCTGGGCGCCGGGCAAACTTTGCGCACGTTAGGGGAGCATCCGCGGTGACAAGGGGAGCACCCTCCGGCCCCTGCCGCCACGCGCCGCACGGACGACATCTGGATCACCGGTGCGACTCCGCCATTCTTGCGCATCACCGCGCCGTTGGCGCCTTCCGGACACCCCATGGCCGATGCCACCGCCCCCCGTCTGCGCCGCGACCATGGCCCCCGCCCGGGAACCGCTGCCGCCCCGACCCGGCCGCCGGGATTCCTGGCTTCACCGCTGGGGATGCTGGTCGCCATCCCACTCCTGGTCGCGATCTCGGCGGGACTGGTCCTCGGCATCTCCCAGGCGGTGATGCGCCGCCATGCGGAGGCCCAGGCGGTCACCACCTTCCAGGTCCAGGCCAGGGCGGTGCGCGCCCGGGTGACCGAGGTCCTCGGTCAGGCAGCCCCGTTGATGGGGCAGGTCGCTCCGCCCTTCCAGCGTTCCGGCCTGACCCCCGGTCAACCCGCCGAGGCTCTGGCATCATGGCTGGTGGACGGGCTCCGCGGCCGTCCCGGGGTCGCCCAGATCCTTGTGGCGGATGGCGAAGGCCGCTTCCTCGCCGCCGGTCATGACGGCACCCAGGGCTACATCGTCACCGCCGAGCCCCGGACCACGGGCTCCCTGCGCACCACCTGGAATGTGGTCGACGGACGTCTGAGCCTGCGTCAGGAGGAACCGGACAGCCTGTTCGATCCTCGGCAACGGCCGTGGTACCGGGCCGCCATGGCGGCCGGCGGGCCGGTATGGTCCGACGCCTATCTCTTCGCCCGCACCGGACGCACCGGCATCACCTGCGCCGAGGCCCTGCCTGGTCCCGGGGGGAGCCGGATCGTGGTCGGCGTGGACTTCGATCTCGACAGCCTCGGTTCGGCCCTGGCGCCGATCGACGGCCAAGCGGTGGAACCGGTGCTGTTCACCGCCGACCGGGCCGTGCTGGCGGCTCCTCCAGAATGGCTGCGCGCGCCGGATCTTGGCGTCACCCGCGTCTCGGACCTGTTGCCAGACGGCCCTCGCCTGATGCTTGCCGGTCTTGGTCAGCTCCCCGGCGACGGTGCGGCCCCGGCCCGGATCCCGGCGGGTCCGGACCACGGTTGGGGCGGTTCCGTCACAGCCATCCCTGTGCCAGGCGGGCCCACCTGGTATCTGGCCACCCTGGTGGCCGACGAGGTCATCTACGGCCCGAGCCGGGCTGCCATGCAGTCGTCACTTGTCGCCGGCCTGGCGGCCGTCGCTGCCGGCAGCTTGGCGGCGGTGTTCTTCGCCGGCCACCTCGCCCGCTCCCGGCGCGAAACCGCCGCCCAGCGGGACCGGGCGCGCAAGGCCGAGGCCGCCATCGACGACCTGGGCAGCTACCGGCTGGTCAAACTGCTTGGCCGAGGCGGTATGGGCGAGGTGTGGCTCGCCGAACACCGGCTCCTGGCCCGCCAGGCGGCGATCAAGCGGATCATCCCCAAGAGCGGCGACTTCAATTCCGAAGAAGGCCGCCAGCGCTTCATCCAGGAGGCCCGGACAACCGCTTCGCTGCGCTGCCGCAACACCATCGAACTGTACGACTACGGCATCACCGATGATGGAAGCCTGTATTTCGCCATGGAGCTGCTCGACGGCTGCGATTTGCGCGATCTCGTCCGCAAGAGCGGCCCGCTGCCGGTGGGCCGGGTCGTCCATCTGATGGTGCAGGCCTGCCGCAGCCTGGCCGAGGCCCACGCCCGTGGGCTGGTCCACCGCGACATCAAGCCCGAGAACCTGTACGCCTGCCGGCGGGCCGACGAGGTGGACATCCTCAAGGTCCTCGATTTCGGCATCGCCACCGTGAGCCGGCGGGAACCCGGGGCGCCCGGGCTCACCCAGGCCGGGTACGTGCAGGGCACCCCGGCGACCATGGCTCCGGAGCAGGCCTGCGCTGAGGTTCTGGACGGCCGTGCGGACATCTACGCCCTCGGCTGCGTGATGTACATCCTGCTCACCGGGGACGATCCGTTCCGCGGGACCGATGCCTACGAGATCATCGCCGCCCACCTGCGCGAGGAGCCGGTGCCGCCCTCACAGCGGGCCGACCGTGCGCTGCCGGCCGAGCTCGACGCCCTGGTCCTCGGCTGCATGGCCAAGGAGCGGACCGGACGGCCGGCGGATGCCGCCGTCCTGGCGGAGGCGTTGCTCGCCATCCCGGTCCCCGACGACCAGCTCTGGTCGGGGTCCCGGGCCCGGGCGTGGTGGATGCAGCATCTGCCCCCGGGCGAGACGACCCCGGCCGCGCTCCCGGCGGCAGGCCCCGCATGACCGGAGTCCGACCGGGTTTGCTGGCGCTGGTCATCCTGGCCACCGGCTGCGCTGACCGGACTCCACCAGCGACGGAGGCCCAGTCCGCGTTCGAGGCGCCGGCCATCCGACCAGCGGAGATGAGCCAGGTCCTCCAGGTCCTGGCCCGGCAGATCGTCGACCAGGTCGATGATGCGGCGACCCGGATCGACGAGGCGGACCCACGCAACACCATCCGTCGGGCGACCCTGGCCCTGCGCATCCGTGCCGCCGAGGTCTGCCTCCAGGCCGGCCGGCGGCAGAACGCCATGCTCGGCGGCCTGGAACTGTGGTTCTGGTTCGCCGCCCTGGAGCGCTCGACCCATGCGGGAAGCACCTTCGGCGCCGGTCAGGACATCGCCCGGGAGATGGCGACCCAGGTCCACAGCCAGGCCTCGGACCTCGTGCGGCGCAGCATCGGACCGCAACGCTGGCGGACCTTCCGGACCACCATCGACGGCGCCCTCGATGCCGGGGTCCGCTGGCAGGCCAACACCGCCGAGAAGGAGGCCTTGGTCGCCAAGCTCTTCGAGCAGTCCCGGCTGGAATCGATCCTCGCCATCCCCCTGTCGCCGTTCTCCGCCCTGGCCGGGGTCGGCAAAGGCGGCGATGCGCTCGCTGACCTGGTGGTGGTCGGCGACCGGGCGGTGATGCTCGGCGAACGCTACCCCGAACTCGTGGTGTGGAATCTGCGCACCATGCTCCTCGAGATCGAGGACCACGATGCGGTGCGCGATCTCCGCCGGCAGATCGACCGGGTGGCCGGCACGGTGGAGACCCTCGGCCGCACCGCCGAGACCCTGCCGCAACGGATGCGCGAGGAGACCGTCACCCTCATCGAATCGACACGCAGCGCCCAGGGCGATCTGCGCGCCACCCTGGCCCAGGCCGAGCGCACTGCGGCGGAACTGCGCGGTCTGGCAGGCGGCGTGACCGGGATCATGGAATTGGGCCGCGACATGGCGCACAGCGCCACCCCGGCGACCGATGCCCGGCCGCCGGGCCGGCCCTTCGACATCCGCGACTACGAGACCGCCCTGGCCCAGGCGGCGACCACCGCTGCGGAACTGCGTCACCTGATCCACGAAGCCCGCCTGCTGATCGGGGAATCCACAGGCACCGGGGCCGCATCCGTGGATGCCCGCCTCGGCGCCGCCGTGGTCGAGACCCGGGGACTGGTCGACCACATCGCCTGGCGCGTCGTGCAGATCCTGGCCGCGCTGCTTGCCGCCATCGTCATCCTGGTCGTGGTCCTGCGGCGGCGCGCGCCACCGCGCTCCTGACCGGATCCGGCCCAGTCCATCGGGTCCCGGCGCTGTGACCGGTGCTCGCAGGCCCCATGCTGCCGGCATGAGTGACGACGGGATCCTGGCGCTGACCATCCTGGCGCTGACCATCCTGATGTTCATCCGCGACACGATGCGGCCGGACATCGTCGGTCTATGCACCCTGCTCGCCCTCTTGGCCAGCGGGATACTGACCCCGGGCGAGGCATTCGCGGGCTTCAGCGATCCCCTCGTCATCCTGCTCGCCGCCCTGTTCGTGGTCGGCAGCGGGCTGGAGGCGGCGGGGGTGACCGCGGTGATCGCCCACCACCTCGGCCGGGTCGCCGGCACCGGCGAGATCCGCATCCTGGTGGTGCTCATGACGGTGACGGCGCTCCTCAGTTCGATCCTGAGCAGCACGGGGACGGTGGCGCTGCTCATCCCGGTGGCGGTCAGCCTGGCGGCGCGGGCCGGCATCAGCCCGAGCCGGGTGCTGATCCCCCTCGCCATGGCCGCCGGCCTCGGCGGCACCCTGACCCTGGTCGGCACGCCGCCGAACCTGGTGGTCAACGAGGCCCTGGTCCGGGCCGGCCAACCGCCCCTGGGCTTCTTCGCCCTGTTCCCGGTCGGGGCGTTGCTGGTCCTGTGCTGTGTGGTCTTCTGCATTGCCGCCCGTCGTTGGCTGCCGGACCGCTGTCCGCCGGCGGTGGTCCGTGCAGGCGGTGACACGACGCCCCGCCTCGACCGGCGCGGCTGGACCGCCCTCGCCATCATGGCCGGCATGCTCGGCCTGCTCATCGCCAATCCGATTCCGGCGGTGACCAGCGTCCTGCTGGCGGTGGCCGCCCTCGGCCTGACCCGCTGCATCGGACCCCAGGACATGTACCGGTATGTCCCGGTCGGGACCGTCGTGCTGGTGGCGACCATGCTGCCCATGAGCACCGCCCTGACCAAGACCGGTGTGGTGGACGCGGCGGTCGCCGGAGCCGCCGGCTGGATGCAGGATCTGCCGATCCATGCCGTCATCGCGGCCCTGTTCGTGGTCACCTCGACCATCGGATTGGTCATCTCGAACACAGCCACAGCCGTGCTCGTCGCTCCGGTGGCGGCGGCGCTGGCCGCGGCCACCGGCACGGATCCCCGGGTGCTGCTCCTGACCGTCGCCTTCGCCGCCTCATCCAGCCTGGCCACCCCCATCGCCACGCCGATGAACGCCCTGGTCCTGGAACCCGGACACTACCGGTTTGCGGATTTCGCCCGCCTCGGCCTGCCGCTCCAGGTGCTGCTCGGGATCCTGGTCGTCCTTCTCGTGCCGGCGATCTACGGCCGGTGATCAGGGCCGGACAAGGGGGATGATGCGCAGGTCGGCGCGGGCGCTGGAGAGGGTGATGCCGGTGCCCGGCGGGAGCTCCCACACCCGGTCGGTCACCGCGAAGGGGATGGGATCCGCCAATGGGCCATCCAGAGGCAGATCCGCATAGGCGGGCGGAAGATGGCGGAGCAGGACGAGGTGGCCGCCGCGGCCATCCGGAGCGATCAGGATGCGCAGCCGGTGGCCGCGCTGTTCCAGAAGCAGCGGTTTGCCCACCGGCCAGGCAGTCTCCTGCACGGCGATGGGCGTCGAGAAGCTGCGCGCCTGCCACTGGCGCATGATGACCGAAATCTCCCAACGGTCCGGGGCAGCGCGGCCGTCGGCGCAGCCGGCCAAGGCCAGCGCCGCCAGGATCACGGCGATGGTCCTCATGCCTTCGGTGGGCGTCCGCGACCGGCGATGAGCCGGTAGAACACCGGGACGAGAAAGACCGCGAGCACCGTGGCCGCGAGCATGCCGCCGAACACGCCGATGCCGATCGAGATGCGACCCGCAGCGCCGGCGCCGCTCGACAGGATGAGGGGAACCACGCCGAGGATGAACGCGAGCGAGGTCATGATGATCGGCCGGAAGCGCATCCGGGCGGCGGTCAGGGCCGCATCGAACGGGGACTTGCCCTCCCGCGACTGCTCGGCGGCGAATTCGATGATCAGGATGGCGTTCTTGCAGGCGAGGCCGACCAGGACGAGCAGGCCGATCTGCACATAGATGTTGAGGTCGAGACCGACCAGGGCACAGGCCCCCAGGGCGCCGAAGATGCCGAGCGGCACCGCCAGGATCACCGCGAACGGCAGGCGGAAGCTCTCGTACTGGGCGGACAGGATGAGGAAGACGACGAGCAGGCCCATGGCCAGGATCGGACCCAGGGCATTGCCCGCCTGCCGCTCCTGGAGCGAGGCGCCGGACCACTCGACCGCAAAGCCCGGCGGCAGGGTCGCCGCCACCGCCTCGACCGCGGCCATGGTCTGGCCGGTGCTGTAGCCGGCGCCGGCGCCCACGGTGAACTGGACCGCCGGGAAGTTGTTGAACCGGGTGACGATGTTCGGCCCGGTGCGCCAATCCCGGTCGACCACCGCGGACAGAGGCAGCAGATCCCCGGCGGCGTTGCGCACATACATCCGATCGATGGATTCCGGCGAGGTCCGGAACGCCGGCTCCGCCTGCATCTGGACCTTCCAGACCCGGCCGAAGCGGGTGAAGTCGTTCACATACAACGATCCGAGCTGGCATTGCAGGGTCGCGTACACGGCGCCGAGATCGAGGCCCATGGCCTTGGCCCGGTCGGGATCCACATCCACCTGGAGCAGGGGTTGAGAGTAGTTGAACGGGGTGTTGGGCGAACTCGCCTCGGGCCGGGCGGCGAGCCCGGCGGTCATCGCCCGGCTGGCCTCGGCGAGGGCGGCGAGGCCCTGGCCGGCGCGGTCCTGGAGCTGGAATTCGACGCCGACCCGGGTGCCCAGGCCGACCACCGGCGGCGGATTGAACGGCAGCACCAGGCCCCGGGGATCGTCCTTGAACCGCATGTAGGTGCGGGTGAGCAGCCCGCGCACGCCCACATCGACGCCGTTGATCGGCTTGGCCCGTTCATGCCAAGGCTTGAGGATCACCCACAGGGTCGAGCCGTTGGTCGTGTTGGCGCCGCCGGCGAGCAGGTTCATGCCGCCCAGGGTCACCACCCGCTCGACGCCGGGCTCGGTGGCGAGATAGGCCTCGATGTCCTTCACCAAGGCATCGTTCCGTTCCAGGGATGCGCCCTCGGGCAGCACCGCGCCGACCATGACGTAGCCCTGGTCCTCGGGCGGCACGAAGCCGCCGGGGACCACCTGGAAGAGCTTCCAGGTCCCACCGATCAGGGCGGCGAAGACCAGGATGCCGACCACCGCGTGGCGGAGGAGGAATCCGACGATCCCAGCGTAGCCGTCGGTGATCCGGCCGAAGACCTTGTCGAACAGGCGGAAGAAGAGCGGCTTGCGGCCGTGGCCAGGCTTGAGCAGGAGCACGCACAGGGCCGGGGACAGGGTCAGGGCGACCAGGCCGGAGATCGCCACCGACAGGGCGATGGTGAGGGCGAACTGCTGGTAGAAGCGGCCGGTGAGGCCGGGCACGAAGGCGACCGGGATGAACACCGCGGACAGGACGAGGACGATGGCGATCAGGGCGCCGCTCACCTCGGACATGGCCTGGATGGTGGCGTCGCGCACCGACTTGCCGGTCTCGTGCATGATGCGTTCGACGTTCTCGACCACCACGATGGCGTCGTCGACCACGATGCCGATGGCGAGGACGAGGCCGAACAGGGTCAGGACGTTGATCGAGAAGCCGAGCAGGAGCAGGCCGGCGAAGGTGCCGACGATGGCCACCGGGACGGCGAGGAGCGGCACCAGGGTGGCGCGCAGGCTTTGCAGGAAGATGAACACCACCACGACCACCAGGACCACCGCTTCGAGCAGGGTGTGGACGACCGCGTTGACGGATTCCTTGACGAACACCGTGGAGTCGAAGGGGACCTCGTGGCGGACGCCGGCGGGGAACGAGACCGCGGCCTCGTCGAGGGTCCTGCGGACCGCATCGGATACCGCCAATCCGTTGGCGCCGTCCTGGAGGTAGACGAGGAGCAGGGTGGTGTCCGTGCCCTGGTAGCGGCTGAAGGCGTCGTAGGTCTGGCTGCCCAGCTCGACCCGGGCCACATCGCCCAGGCGCAGGGCGGCGCCATTGGCCTCGGAGCGCAGGATGATCGCGGCGAACTCCTCGGGCGTGTCGAGCCGGCCGCGGGTGGTGACCGGCACCGTGAGCTGGACCTCGGCGGAGCCCGGCCGCTGGCCGATGCGGCCGGCGGCGTACAGGCCGTTCTGTTCCTGGATCGATTTTTGGACGTCGGTGACCGTGAGCTGGCGGGCGGCGAGGCGGTCCGGGTCGAGCCAGACCCGCATCGCGTAGTCGCCGGCGCCGTAGACGATGGCGTCGCCGACCCCGGCAATGCGCTTCACCCGGTCGAGCAGGTTGATCGATGCGTAGTTGGACAGGTAGAGGCTGTCGTAGCGGGGGTCGTCGCTGACCAGGGTGCCGATGAGCAGGATGTTGTTGCTCTTCTTGAGCACCGTGATGCCTTGGCGGCGGACCTCGTCCGGCAGCCGGGGCGTGGCCTGGTTGACCCGGTTCTGCACGTCGACCTGGGCCAGGTCGAGGTCGGTGCCGACCTCGAAAGTGACCTTGATCGACAGGGTGCCGTCATTGCCGGCGGTGGACTGGAAATAGATCAGCCCCTTGGCGCCGGAGAGCTGCTGCTCGATCGGGGCGGCCACGGTCTCGGCGATGGTCGCGGCGTCGGCACCGGGATACATGGCGCTGACCGACACGGTCGGCGGGACGACCTCGGGGAACATCGCCACCGGCAGGCCGCGGATGGCGAGCACGCCGCCGAGGACGATCAGGATCGACAGGACGGCCGCGAAGATCGGCCGATCGATGAAGAAGCGGGGGGACATGGGGCGCCCTCAGCGGACCGCGGCGGCGGTGGCGGCCAGGATCCGTACCGGTGCGCCGGGGCGGACGCGCTGGATGCCGTCGACCACGACCCGGTCGCCGGCGGACAGACCCTGGTCCACGACCCAGCGGGTGCCGAGCCAGGCGCCGAGGGTCACCGGCCGGACCTGGGCGATGCCGTCGGCCCCGACCACGAACACCGATGCGCCGGCGGGGCTCAGGAGCACCGCCGCCTGGGGGACGGCAACCACGCCCAGGCGGGTGGTGCCGGAGACGGCGAGACGCACGAACTGACCGGGACGCAGGCTGGCGTCCGGATTCGGAAACTCGGCGCGGAGGAGCGCGGTACCGGTCTCCGGCTTGATCCGGGCGCTGCGGAACGAGATGTGCCCGGCGTGGGGATGGCGGCTGCCGTCCACCAGGACCGCCTCGACCCGCAACTGGTCCACGGACGGAGCGAGGAGGATCCCAGCCTGGATGTCCCGTCGCCAGGCCAGCCGCTCCGCTTCACTCACCGTGAACTCCACCGCCACCGGATCGACCCCGTCGAGGGTCGCGAGGACACCGGTCGACGGCGATATGAGGGCGCCGGGGTCCACTGCGGACTTGCCGATGATCCCGGCGAACGGGGCAGTGATCACGGTGAACGAGAGGTCGAGTTCCGCCTTGGCCAGGGCCGCGGAAGCGGCGTCGCGGTCGGCGGCGGCGGCCAGGGCCGCGGCGGTGGCCGCATCGAGATCCGCCTGGGCGGCGGCGCCGTCCGCGGCCAGGGGGACGGTGCGGGCGAGGTCCGCGGCGGTGCGGGTCACCTGGGCCACCGCCTGGGCGAGGCGGGCCCGGGCGCTGTCCCGGGCCGCTTCGAACTCCCGGGAGTCCAGGCGGTAGAGGAGCGCGCCCGCGGCGATCGGCTCGCCCTCGACGAAGGGCCGTTCGACCAGCGTCCCGGTCACCCGGGCGCGGATCTCCACCGAGCGCGAGGGGACCGCCCGGCCCGCATGGGTGCCGGAGGTCGCGATCGCCTCGGGGACGATGGTGAGCAGCCTGACCTCGGGGGGTTGGGCGGCCGGCGGCGCCGGTTTGGCACCGCAGCCGGCGGCGGCGAGGAGGAGGCAGGCGGCGAGGATGCGGGCGGTCATGGGCGGCTCAGGGGGCGGTCGGGGCGGCGGTGGCGGCGGTGGCGGAGACGGCGGTGGCGGGCAGGGCGAAATCGCCACCCAGGGCCAGATGGAGGTCGACCCGGTTGGTCAGGCGTTCGACCTGCACCGAGAGGGCCGCGAGGCGTGCGTCGAGGGCGCGGCCCTGGACCGTGAGCAGGGCGATCTGGTCGATCACCCCCGCATCAAGCCGGCGCTGGGACAGGCGCAACGCCTCGGTCTGGGCGTCGTCCGCCGCATCGACCAGGGCCTCGCGGGCGGCGAGCCGGCGTTCCTCGGCCAGGGCCTGCTCGACCTGCTGGAAGGCGCGCAGGGCCGTGGATCCGTAGGCGGCGACCGCCTCCTTCTGCTTCCCATCCTCGATCTCCGCCTGGGACTTCAGCCGGCCGCCGTCGAAGAGCGGGCCGACCAGGTTGGCGGCGGTGTTCCAGAACACGTCGTCGAGGCTCATGTCCCGGAAACTGCCGGCGGTGACGCCGGCGTTGGCGGTGATGCTCAACCGGGGCAGGCGGGCGGCCCGGGCGGACTCCGCCATGTTGAAGGCGGAGAGGATCCGCCGCTCGGCGGCGATCAGGTCGGGCCGACGTTCGAGGATCTCGCTCGGCAGCCCCGCGGGGGTCGGTGGCGGCATCGCGGGCAGGGTCGCCCCGGTGGCGAGTTCCGCCCGCGGATACCGGCCGAGCAGGATCTCCAGGGAGCGCACCGCCCGCTCCCGGCCGGACTGGGCCTGGCGGACCCGGTCCTCGGCGGTGGCGGCGGCGGAGCGGGCCAGGGCGGTGTCATAGGCCGACGCGCGGCCGTGCTGCTCGCGCTTGGCCACCAGGTCGGCGCTGCGTTGCTGGATGGTGGCGAACTCCTGGGCGATGGCCTCCTGGCGCACCGCCTGGATGGCGAGGAACCAGGCCTTGGCCACCTGGGCCGCCAGGGATTGACGGGCGAAGGCCACGTCCGCCTCGGCGGAGGCGTACTGGTCCGCGGCGGCCTTCACCCCCGACGAGATGCGGCCCCAGATGTCGACCTCCCAGGACAGGGTCAGGCCGGCGCCCATCTGATCGGTGCGGGCGCCGGCGCTGCCCTGGGCACCGGCCCCGAGGCTGGCGCCGATCTGGGGCTTGAGGTCCGCCCCGGCGAGCCGCGCCTGGGCGGCGGCCTGGTCGAGGCGGGCCCGGGCGGCGGCGAGGTCCCGGTTGCCGGTCAGGGCCTCGGCCACCAGGGATTCCAGCACCGGATCGTTGAAGGAGGCGATCCATCCCGCCGCCACCGCCCCGGTCGCGGTGGACACCGGCGCGGCGAAGGTCGCCGGGGGTGCACCGGTGGGGCCCAGGGCCTCGGCGGTGATGTCCAGGCGGGTCGGAGCCGGCTGGGAGCACCCCCCGGCCAGGGCCGCCAGGCCGGCGACGATAAGGACGGGGGCGGAACCGGATCGGGAGGCCATGCGCGCAGTGTGTGGTGCGGTCGGTTGGCGCAACGCTGCGGGACCGGACGCGGCTCGGGGCGGCGGGGGCTGGAATTGCCGGGACGGGGAATTCGGCAGGCTG
>CAMCAC010000063.1 GCA_945872305.1 Candidatus Kuenenia stuttgartensis
CCATCGGTGCTTCGGAAGAAGTCGGTGCGGCTCCACGGCGACTGGGACAGGGCGATGTTGCCGGCAACGCAGTAGAACACCCCGGCGCGCGCGCCGTCCGCGACCACCAGACGGGCGACGTTCCAGTGATTGCCCACATCGCTGATGAATGATGGCATGCCGGTGGTGGGCGCCCAGGTCGCACCGCCGTCACGGGTGTAGTAGGACCCGATCGCCCCCTTGCCGTTCTCGGCCCAGGACGCGGTGTTCGGGTACCACACCCAGTTCAGGGGATCACCCGCCGACACCGCCACGACCCCGTCCCACACCCCGGTGTAGCTCTTGGCCGGGTTGGGATTGGCGAAGGTCGACCAGGTGGTGCCGCCATCATGGCTGACCCGGTGCACCGGATTGCCGCTGTTTTCATCGCTGCCGACGATGACCACGGTGTCCGGGCGCGCAGCGCAGCGATCGACGCCGGTCGTGATGCCGAACTGGCCGGGGACGACCGCCGACGACGGGACCACCTCCGGATCCGTGACCTTCAGGGCGTACACATCGGCGCAGCCGGCGACGATGCCGCCCTTGGGGTCGGCACTGAGCATCTGCAGCACCAGTTCTTCGACCCCGTGCATCTCGGCAGTGACGGTCTGCTGGGCGGTGCCGATGTTCCGGATGCGGTAGGGCCCGAAGCCGTCGGTGTACCACAGCTCACCGGGCCGACGCGGATCGAATGCAGCACCCGCGGCCCATCCGTAGGGGTAGAAGCCCGGCCACCAACCCGGAACGCTCGGAGAACTGAGGGTGATCGTGGCGAAGGCGCCCCCGTTCAGGCTGCGCGACAGGAAGGTCGGCGACGTGTCGAAACCACCAATCACGAGGTCGCTGCCGTCGGCGTTGGCGGCAATGGCGCATCGGCGGGTGTTGCTCATCAATGGCGTCCAGGTGGCCCCGTCCCAGCGCCACGCACCGCCGCCGCTGGCCGTGGCGTCGGTGATCCCGCCCGCGGTCCAGGTGGTGATCAGCTTGCCGGCCACCACCTGGCCGCGGATGGGGTGGAATCCGTCGCCATTTCCCGGGGAGCCCGGGATCATGGCCCAGGTCGTGCCGCCATTGGTCGACCGCCACACGCCACTGCCTTCGACCCCGGCATAGATGATCTGGCTGCCGATGGTGGCGTTCCCGCCGGTCGGATCGACCGCCACCCAGCACCCGCCATAGCATCGGCTTTCCCAGGCTGGCACATGGGTCGGATCGGGGTCCTGGGCTCCGATCGGGACCGCTGCGACCTGGCTCCAGACGCTCCCGTTCCAGGCCCACAGTCCCTGGGTCCGGGATCCGAACCACATGCGGTCGGCGCGCAGCGGATCCACCGCCAGCCGTTCACCGCCCCGGCGGCGTTCGCCGTTGCCGCGCATCGGCGTGTTCAGTCCGGTGTCGGTCCAGGTCACCCCAGCGTCGAGGGAACGCCACACCGTGTCGCTGGCGGCGAACACCACCCCGTCAGCCACCGACGGGATGACCGCGATCGATTCGATGTTGGTGTCGATGGCCCGGTTCTTGTCGGTGAGATTCCACCACCGGCCGGCCGCCTCGTCACGCAGGTACACCCCACCGACATCGGTGCGCAGATAGATGCGGTCGGCGGTCGGATGGACCACCACCCCGGTGACGAAGCCCATGCCGTGAAGCTGGGCGTTGTCCCAGGCATAGGGATCGGCCGCCGACAGCAGGGCGGCGGCGATGAGCAGGACCATGGGGCGCATGCTGGTGGTTCCCGTCTGGGCCACGGACCAGACCCCTGCCGCATCCCCTGGTCTCCGTGGTGCATCACACGGCATATCACCGGTTGGCGCGGCGCAGCCCCAGGTGGATGGCCCCCACGACGCGGATTGACGGCACGTGCAGGGCGCTTCAGGGCAGCAGCACCGTCGCCGGGGTGGCGACCGGCCCGTGGAGGATCGTCGGGGCGGTGTTCGGCGCCGGGGGCCCACTGACCGTCAGGGTGTAGGCCCGCGTGGTGGCGCCGCCGATCGCCGTGTCGATCCGCACCGTCACCGGGGTGGAACCGCCCCCGATCGGCGTTCCGGAAATCACTCCGGCCGGGCTCAGGGTCAGGCCCGCCGGCAGCCCACCGGAGGCGATGGACCAGTGGCTGGGACCGGCCGCGGTGCTGGCCGGGCAGGGCGCAGCCCAGGCGCTCCAGCACCAGGCCGCCGGCCGGCACATCGTGCCCGGCGATCAGGCGCAGGCTGTGCAGGCCCTTGGTCAGGAACACGCCGGCGATGGTGACCTCGCCGCCGGCGCTGCCGCTCAGGACGAGCGTCGCATCGTCGGCCAGCACGCGGAAGGATCCCGTCCCGCCGGTGCGCAGGGTGAAGGCATAGGTGCCGGTCGCCGGGGCGGTGACGTTCCAACTCATCCAACCACCGACCGCCAGGGTATCGCCGGTCGAACCGCTGACCTTGTTGCCCCACCAGCGGCTGGCGCCGGTGAAGGTCGAGTTGATCGGCAGGCAGTTGGTCGCCTCGGCCGGCAGCCCGGCAGCCGCCTCGGCCCAGGCCTGCATGCGCATGTAGTCGTCGGCCTGGCCCATGGCATGGTGGGGGAGGGCGAAGTTCAGGGTGTAATCGGTGTTGCTGCCCGGCCTGCTCAGCCAAGGGCTGGGCAGGCCGGCCGATCTGGAGACGGCAGGCCGCTCCGACGATCACCCCCGGCGACCGTGCACCGACCGATCATGGAAGGATGACCAGTGGCGGCGATGCGGAGATCGTCCCAATGGTCGGCGCTTGGTTGACGGCGGTGATGCGGCCCAGGACCACGAGGTCATCGATCCCGGGGCCGAGTTTGCCGATCCCGAAGATGCCGCCCGTCGTCTCGATGCCCCCGGCGAAGACGATGCGCACCTGGACGGCGTCGCGCAGGCCGCGCAGGGCCGGGATGACGCTGGTGTCGGCCACCGCTTCCAGGCCGCCGGTCGGGCTCAGCAGGCCGTCATTGTTCAGCGGGCTGGGCACGAAGGCCGCCTGGCCCACCTTGACGCCCCCCTGCCAGACCTCGACCCGGGGCGTCAGGTCTGCGCTCGCCCAGAAGCCGCAACGCACCTGATTGATGTCGAGGGTCTGGCCATTGGCGGGAACGAGGTCGACGGAGTAATGCACCGACTGCTGGCCGAGCGGGACGCCGCCGCTCCAGGTTCCGGCGCCATCGTTGTTGTAGTGCACGTTGTCGCCCAGGAGGTCGGGGTCCGAGGCGGTCAGCGCCGCTGCCCCGATCACGGGCAGGCGGCTGGTCGCCGGGATCGGCAGGCCTTTCCAATCGCGGTCGGTCTCCGTCTGCTGGGCTGCGAAGTCCCAGCGGATCAGCGGCAGTTGGGTGCCGGCCGGGAAACGCAGCCCGGCCTGGCCGCCGCCCGCCGCCAAAGTGCCGCCGCCCACCGCCGGACGGGACGGGATGGCGACGGTGACGGTGCCTTCGTCGAGGACCTCGCTGACGGTCACCACCCATTCCAGGCCATGGCTGCCGGGCACCATCACCACCGACGCACCCTGCGGCTGGGCGGTGCCGCCCAGCACCACATCGCTGGCGGAGAAACCCGCCGGCGGCTTGGTGAAGGCGACGCGGAAGCGCAGGGGCAGCGCGCCGGCCGGATCGGTCTGGCCCGGTTCCGGGTTCACCAGGGTCAGCAGCGGCTCGATGAAGGTCGCGCCCTCGAAGACGTAGCAGAACACCGAGGCCGGCGGCAGACCCTGGGCCGCGCCGCGGCTGGCATCGAGGGGGAATTCGCTGGTGGCGACGCTGGGCGACAGGCTGTGGCTGGCCAGGCTGATGTTCTCGGCATCCAGGTTGTTGGCGGCGGGATCACCGGTCAGCGTGTGCAGGGTGACCGAACCGGCGCCGCTGATCGGCAGGCGCAGGGTCAGCGGCAGAGGCGCATCACGCCGGCGCGAGATGGCGAAGACGGCCAGGCGGCTGCCCTGGCGGCTGGCGTAGACCGCCACCTCGGGCATGTGTTCCATGGCCGCGCGCCGGCCCACCGCCGCGGCGGCCCGGGTCGGCACGCGCTCGGTGACCACGCCCAGCACATCCCCAGGAAAGCGGTTCCACAGGCCCAGGCCCATCCACGCGGGATAGGCCTGGCCGCCGTTGCGGTGCTCGGCATGGGAGGTCCAGTAGTTGCGGTTGCGACTGAAGGTGAAGAAGTTCTGCAGCCCCGCCCCCTGGTAGGTGAAGCCCAGGAAACAGTCGAGGGTCGAGCTGCCGCCGACCAGCGACTTCATCACCCGGCTTTCGGTCTCGACCAGCTCCGGGGTCATCGAGACGCCATTCAGGCCGTCCAGGTTGTAGCCGGGGCCGGCCTCGTAGCTGCCGATGCTGAAGGCCGGGTTGCCGGCCGCCGCATGGGCGGCCGCCTCCTGGCCCAGGCGGATCGCCACGGGGATGGCGTCCTGGGCCGGGTAGTTCAGGGTCTTGAGCAGGGCGCCCTCGAAATCGCCGCTCGGGTCCTCGCCGGCGTCCCAGCCACCGTTGTAGGCGGCCACCAGCATGTGCCGGCTGGACGGCGATTTTGCCGCGGCCTCGTAGCCATAATTCTGCCCATTCCAGCCGCCGAGCACGAATTCGCATGTCGCTTCCATGGCCGCCGACCAGTACGGACTCTGCTTCATGACCTGGATGGTGTACTCCTGGAGCAGGCCATAGGTCTCGCCGGAGGTGGAGCGGGCGCCCGTCACCGTATCGACCAGTTCGAGGCCGCTGAGGTTGAAGGGCATGATCGGGTTCCAGGTCTCGTTGCTGAACTCGAGGAGCAGGCGCGGGAACAGGTCGATGTACGGTTGCGGCTGGCCGTGCTGGACCCGGCGCCAGGCCCAGGGCTTGGACTGCGGCGTGTCGATGGCCGGGTCGTAGGGTGCGGCCAGGTATTCGACCAAGCCCAGCCATTCCTGCTCGTCGAGGGTGAACTCGAGCTGCAGCCAGGGGAAGACCCCCATGTCATGGAATTCCGCGAGCAATGCCGAGAGATTGCCACGGGAAGCGACATCCCCGGCGCCGCTGGACAGGCCCAGCAGCGGATGGCCGAGCAGCCCGTCCAGGGTGTAGCCCTGGGTCTTCGCGGTGTCGTGGGTGCGCAGGCCGGCCACCCGCGCGGCGAGCAGTTCGGCCCGGTCGACCGGGTTGTGCCGCACCAGGCCCTCGGTCTTCTCGTAGACCCGGAAGGCATCGAGCCACACCGTGCCGGGGCCCTGGAACTGGACCCCCATCTGGCCAACACCGCCACTGGTGGTCAGCAGGCGTGGCGCGATGAACTCGGCCCGGAACCGCTGCCATGTGCCGGTCATGGTGAAATCAATGGGAGCGAACTCTTCACCCATCGGCCCGGTGAGGTGGAAGCGCAGGGTGGGATCGGCAAGCCCCTCCTGCCGGGCCAGGATCTCGACCACATAGGTCTTGGCCGGATCGAGCACGCGGTACCAGTCCTGGGTGGTGTCGGCGTGGTTGTACCTGCGGATCGACACCGTGCCGGCCTCGCCGGCCGGGATGCGGAGGCAGGTGGCGCCGCCATCGGGAAACTCGGCGGGCAGCGGACCCGGATGCGGCACCAGCGACCAGGGCTGGGCCACCGACTGCCATTCGCCGGCACGGGTGAGTTGCGGCGAACCCTCCGGTTCGCCGGCCATCGGCGTGCCCCAGACGCGTGGGCTGTATTCCCCGCGGTCGTGGGTCAGCCGGGTGCGGCTGAGGAACACCAGGTCATGGGCCATGAAAGCGAAGGAGTCGCCGCCGTTGGCCGGGCCAAGATCCAGGTGGCTGGTGCGCGGCTGGGCTGGATCGACCGAGGTGCGCTCCAGGCGATAGCCGGCGATTCCGGCCACCGCCTGCCACGCCAGGGTGACCACGCCGGTGCTGGCATTCATGGTCGCAGTGAATCCGGCGGGGCCGGCCGCAGGCGCACTGCCAGGGGCGCTGCTGTCCAGTCGCGGGGCGGTGACGGAGAAGGTGCCGGTCGGATTGCCGCGCTGGTCACCGGGGATGTCGGGGTTGACGACGCGCACCACGGCCGAGGCCGGCGAGGCGCGGCCGGCGGCGTCGACGGCGACCAGGCGCAACCACCACTCCTGTTCCGGACGCGACCACGGCTCGAAGGCATACTCACCGGCCGTGCGATCTGGGGCGATCAGACGGGAGTCAGCCTCGCTCCAGGTGGCGTGGACGAACTGCGCCACGGTGCCCAGCAGCTTCTGCCGGATCTGACCGTTCTCGAGCCGCAGCACCCGGGCCTGGGCCCCATCCCAGTAGCCCGAGGCGTAGCTGTCGTAGAAGTCCAGGTTGTCGGCGATGATGCGGCCGACGGCGGCCTGTCCGACCGTCACCCGTGCCGTCCGCCAGACCATCGGCTCCCAGGCGAAGTCGACCAGCTGGTTCAGGCCCCCGGTGGTGGCGGTATAGGCGCCCGGATCCGCGGCGACCGTATGGCCGGTGACCTGGAATACCGCCGGAGATTCACCGGCGGCGGCCCAGGTCCATGCGGCCAGGGCCAGGCAAACGGTCAGGATGGCATGGCGCATGGCGGATCTCCGGGCATAGACGGTCGATGGGCGCGCAATCGTGGGCCGCGGACTCTCACCTGGGTTACGCCGGATCAGGCCCGGCATAACAACGTACGACACGCCTACGGCGCGACCGCCGACGATCCGGTCACCGCCCCGCCGCCCGCCGAGCGCCAGACCTGCAAGGCCTGACGCTGGAGCCCAGACCACGGGCCGCGCAGGAAGGCCTCGACCCGTTCGCGATCCCGCGGGCTTGCCTGGGCCCCGGTCCAGACGGCCGGCTCGACATCGAACCCCAGCGGATCCAGGCCCTGGGCGCGGGCCCAGGCGAGAGTCGACCCGACCTCGTCCGCTGCCGCGGCGCGCCGGAGGATCACGTCATCGACCCCATCGGCCGGAACCTCCAGCAGGTTGAGCACCGGTCCCGGGCGCACCGCCAGATGGGCGATGCCGGTCAGTCCGCCCGCGATCGCCGGCGCGAACAGCACCGCGGTCGTCTCCGGGGGCAGGCTCGCCACGCCCTCGACCTGCAGGCCCCTGGCCCGCCAGCGCGGGAGCGCGGCCTGCAACCGGGTCACCGCCACCCGGCCACCCAGGGCGCCATCGGCTGCGGCTTGGGCGACCCGGCCATCGGGCACCCCGGGGTTCCACGGTTCGTGCCCGAGCTGCACCAGGATGCGGCCGCCGGGCGGATGCGCGGCAAGCCAGTCGGCCATGCGATCGATGACCGCGTCGTCCCAGGCCAACGGCAGGACCAGCCACAGGTCAGATCCGGCCACCTGCGCCCAGGCCGCCACGGTGGCGAGGTCATGGCGGGAATTCGGCAGGACCCAGCGCCCGGGATCCGTCGCTGTGGGCGCCGCACACTGCTCCTCCTGCCAGGCGCGGTGTGCCCAGCGCAGCAACGGCCAGGGCCGATCCGGCGGCCCGTCGAGGTGTTCGAGGTCCGCCCCGAACCAGGCCCCGGCGGCCGGTATGGCCACCTGCCCACCGGCCGCGAGCCGGCGGGTGGGGCGGCCGGCAGCGGCGACCTCGACCACACCTTCAACCACCCGCACCACCGTGCCCTCGGCCCCACGCTGCACGGTGAAACGCGTGCCGACCACGGTGACGGCGGCCTCGTGGGTGCGGATGCGCACGCGGTGGCCTGGGGCCTGGGCCGCGATGACGGCATCGATCGTGCCGGCACCGAGCACCAGATCGCATCCGGCATCAAGGGCAGCGACCTCGGCGGTGGCCCCGCTGGTGAAATCCAAACGGCTGCCATCGGCGAGCAGCAGGGCCGCCGACGCCCCCTCGGCATGCAGACGGGCGCCCGGAGCGAGGCCGCCGGAGACGACCAGGGGGCCGTGGACGCGCGCTGCCGGGGCTTCTGGCCAGGCGAGCAGTCCGATGGCAAGGGCCAGGACGGCCACCGCAGCCAGCACGGCCGCCGGCAGCCAGCGCCGACGGGCCGACGGGGCCCGACGACGCAGCACCGGCCGCCGCACGCTGGGATGGCCGTGTTCAGCCCGCTGGGCCCGGGAGCGGACCAGGGCCGCGAGGTCGCCCTCGAACCGCGCGGCCCGCAGCCACGCCGCGGCATAGGCCGGATCGGCGACAAGCCGCCGTGAGGCGGCGGCCAGCTCGTCGGCCGCCATCGCCCCGGTGGAGAAGCGCTCCCAATCGACCGCGCCGTCGCTCATGCCGGACTCTCCAGGCGGCGCTTGATGCAGGCGCGCAGGCCCTGACGGATCCGGCTGAGCAGGACCCGCACATGCTCGACCTTCAGGGCCAGGGCGGCGGCGATGATCGCAGGATCCTCGCCCTGGTGGTAATGGCGTTCGAGCAGGTCGCGGTTGCGGCCTTCGACTCCGCGCAGGCACTCCTCAAGGGCTCGCCGTTCGCGGTCAAGATCCTCGACGGTCTCCTCACCCACCGCCGCCAGGGCGGCCAATGCCCCTTCATCAAGGGTCGCCTCACCGCGCCGCCGGGCGGCCCGCCAGGCATCGCGCACCTTGTTGCGCGCCACGGCCAGGGCCCAGGCCACGAACGGCCGCTCCGGATCGTACCGGTCGAGATGGGTGAACAGGGCAAGGGCGGTCTCCTGCACCAGGTCGTCGGCGGCGACCCGATCCGCGACCAGGGAACGCATCAACCCGGTGACCGCCGGCTGCGCCTCGGCCCACAGCTGATGAAAACGCCAGTGCGGATCGGTGGCCATCATCCCTCCTACGCCAGATCGAGTCTAGCATAACAGGCTTTGCCAGGCCATGACCGCCCAGTCGAAGCCTCGGGGCCGAGGGTTGCCCGCATTACGGCTTGGTCGTGGCGGGCGCCGGCTCCAGTGCCAGATGGTGCAGCACCACCCCCGGGTCGCTGCCCCAGGTCACCAGGGTGAGCCGGCTCAACGGACGGCCGGTCAGGCGATCCAGATCGTAGCCGCTCTGCCAATGGAAATCCCGCAGGCGCAGCCGCCAACGCAGCGGGCCGGCGGGCAGATCCGCTGCGTCGTACTGCTGGTTGCCGAGCCAGGTCCGGCCATCCGCCGAGAACGATTGCAGGACCACGCTCAACCGGCCCGGCCGGGCGAGGGTGGCATCGATCTCGACCCCCACCGCCGGATCGATGGGCAGCCAGCCGCCGGGTACCCGCGGCGGTTCGATCCGCCAGGTGTCGACCCTGGCGGCGGTGCTCTGCGAGGCATCGAAGGCCAAGGCCAAGCCGGTGGCGGACGGGGTTCCAAACCATCCGTCGCCATCCGTCGGGAGGAGCAGCCGCGTCCCCGGGGCCAACAGACGGGCCGGGCTGATCGCGGTGGCCAGGGCCGTCCCCCCGGCGGGCACCGTCAGCGCGGACGCCTCCTGCTCGACGACCACCGAGCCGCGCTCGACCGAGACCGTCAATGCACCGGGCACGGCAGCGACCGCGAAGGCGGTGCCGACCACCCGCACCGCGGCCAGGCTGCCGACGATCCGGAAAGGCCGGTCGGCGGGCTGCGGCCGCACCTCGGCGTGCAGGCGGCCGGAGGTCAGGGTCATGCCGAGACCGTCGGCAAGCAGCGCCGCCCGCGCGCCGGCCGCGACGGTGGCGCTGCTCCCGTCGGCCCAGCGGACCACCGCGACGGTGGCGGAATCCAGCACCGCGCCCGGATCCATGGGCCTGCCCGAGGCCAGCACCGGCCGGGAATCGACCGCGGCCGGCCACCAGACCACGCCCGTCACGAGCAATGCCAATCCAGCCGCGGCGACCATGAGCCACCAGGGACGCGGGGCCGCCCGCCGCCGTGCCGGCACCGACGGCTGGCGGAGGGACGGCCGCGCCGCCAGCTCCCGGTGCAGCGCCCCGTGCCAGCGCACCAGGGCGCGAAAGGCCCGGCGGCCCACGGGATCGCGGAGCAGGTCCGCCAGCTCGCCCTCGTCCGCGGCGGACAGGGTGCCGTCGAGCCAGGCATCGACCAGGACATCGAGGCGGTTCATGGCGTGGTCCGCAGACGGTTGCGCACACAGGCCTGCAGCGACGAGCGCAGGCGGGACAGGGCCACCTGGATGGCGGCGGCGGTGCGTCCCACCTGCTCGGCGATCGCCGCCAGATCGAAGCCTGACCGGTAGCGGAGATCGAGCAGGCGGCGCTGCGCCGCCGGCAGCTGCGCCAGGCAGTCGCGCAGGGCGCCGAGATCCGCCTCGGGCTCATCCTCCTCCTCGCCCAGGGCGCGGTCGGCCAGGGCGAGGAGCGCCTCGCTCGGCATCGGCCGCAGCCGGCCATGGCGCTCGCGCGCCTTCATGGCCAGGTTGCGGGCGATGCCCCGCACCCAGGCGCCGAAATCACGCCCCCGCTCGAAGTCGCCGACTCTTCGATGCACAACCAGGAAGGTCTCCTGGAAGACATCCTCGGCCTGGTCCACCGGCAGGAGCAGCCGGAGATAGCCGAGCAGCAGGTCGCGCTCCTGCACGAACCGGCGCAGAAGATCCTCGTCCGATACGGTGGCCATATCCATGTTCCTCCCACCGGGGACGAGCATACAGTCCTCCCGACGGTTGCGCAGCGGGGGGACCCACGCCGCCGTCCGTCCGCTCCTGAAGCTGCCGGCATGCGCAGCTCCGGAGACCCCTGGGTCGGCCCGCATGTATGGTCCTGGCGGCTGGCGGGAAGATGGATGATGAACATCCCCCGGCCCGCGCTGTTGTTCCTGCTCTTCGTCATGGTCCTGCCCGCCCTCGACGAGGCGAGGACCATCGACCACGATGGACTGGTCCGCCACTACCTGATCCATGTCCCGGCGACGCTGCCGCCCGGGCCGCGGCCGCTCGTCCTGGCCCTGCACCCGAGCAACTCCAATGCGGCGCAATTCCGCAGCGGCAGCGCTCCCGCCAGCGCCGGGGAATGGGATCGCAAGGCCGATGCCCAGGGGTTCCTGCTCGTCTATCCGAATGGCACCTCCCAGGCCTCGTGGAACGGGAACGGCACGGCCCCGGCCACGGACCTCGTCTCTCCGCCGACGGTCACCGACGGCAGCGGCGCGACGATCGCGGCCCGGTTCTGGAACTCCTATGGCTTCACCATGACCAACGGGACGGTGGGACAGGGGTCCGGGGTCGATGATGCCGGATTCCTGGCGGCGCTGATCGCCCGGGTCGCCACCGACCATGCCGTCGCTGCCGACCGGGTGTACATCACCGGTTTCAGCAATGGCGCGATGATGACGAACACCTTCGCCATCCTCCGCCCGGATCTGGTCGCCGCTGCCGGTCCGGTCTCCGGGGGCTGGATCAACGACTACAATCCCGCCTACGAGGCACCCCTGTGGCCGGTGGCCCCGATCCCGGTGTGGACCTGGCGCGGCTCGAAGGAGGCGGTGCTGAAGCCCACCGGCGGGCTCACCCGCCAGGCCCAGGACGAGGGGCAGCGGGCGTGGTGGATCGAGCGCAACCGGACCGACACGCTGGTCACCACCTGGACCAGTTCCGCCGAAGGGTTCACCCTCCACCATGAGACCTATGCCGGTGGCCGGCTCGGCATCGAGTACCGGTTCACCACCGTGGGCGACAGCCTCGCGGTCGGGACCTCGCACCGCTGGCAGCCGGGGGCGGTGGACCTGCTGTGGGACTTCTTCACCGCCCATCCGCGCCGCACCATCGCCCCGGTCTTCGCCTGGGCGCGGGGGGTGTCGGGGACCGGCGACCAGGCGGCCCGGGGCATCGAGGTGGACGGGGCCGGCACGGTGCTGGTCTGCGGCAGCCATGCCGGGGCCACCGATCTCCTCGGTGCGCCCATCGCCACCGGCGATGCCGGCGATGATGATGCCTTTCTCGTCCGGCTCGATGCCGACGGGGCGGTCCTGTGGCGATCGACCTTCGGCACCACCGCGGGCAAGGATCGGCTCTATGATGTGATCACCGACCGGCTCGGCCGGCCGGTGGCGACCGGCCAGTTCGCCGGCGGCATGACCCTGGGCGGGACGGCGCTGACCAGCGCCGGGGGCCTTGATGCGGTCACCGCGTGCTGGGATCCGACGGACGGTTCGGTGCTGTGGGCGCGCAAGGCCGGCGGCACCGGCGCCATCGAACTCGGCAACGAGATCGCCCGGCGCAGCGGCACCCACGGCACCACGGTGATCGGCACCCATGGATCCGCCGTGGCCTTCGCCGGCCGCACCCTGCCGTTCCAGGGCACCGGCGGCGGCGGCCTGCCCGCCGACATCTGCGTGCTCTGCTATGGCGAGGATGGCACCGAAGCCTGGGGCGCGGCGATCGGGTCCACCGCCCAGGACGGTGGCCGCGCCATCGCCGGGATGCCGGATGGCGGTGTGGTGGTGGCCGGGGATGTCACCGGCGGGGCCATCGTCACCGATGGGGCCGGCGTCCAGACCACCGTTCCGGCCGGCGCCGGATCCGCGGGCAAGGACATCCTCGTCGCCCGTTTCAACGCCGACGGGGCCCTGCGCTGGGTCATCCGCTTCGACGGGTCCGGTGACGACTACGCGCGCGGCATCGGCGTCGATGCCAATGGCTGGATCATCCTGTCGGGTGCCCACACGGGAACGCTGACCCACGGTGGGCAGACGGTCGCCGGATCGCCCGTCGGACAGGGCGTGTTCATCGCCCGCCTGGGTCCCGATCCGACCAGCGGAATCCTGCCGGTGGCATGGTCGCGGACCATCGACGGGATCAGTTCCGAGGACGGCTGCGAACTGCAGGTCGACCACGATGGCAGCGTCGAGATCATGGGCGACTTCCTGAGCCCGTCCCTGACGATCGGGAACACGACCCTCGCCAACCGCGGGGGGAAGGACGCCTTCCTCGCCGCCCTCGACAGGCATGGCTCCTGGCAATGGGCTGTGCCGATCGGTGGCGGCGGCGGCGAGACCGCGTTCGCCCTGGCCGTGGACTGGAAGCGCGGACGCTCGTTCGCCTGCGGCACGATGCAGGACGATGCGCGTTTCCCCGGCTCCGCCGGGGACATCGTCCTGCCCGGCGCCCCGGACCAGTACGACGGCTTCATCGCCGGACTGGGCTGGCGGACCAACCAGGCACCAGCCATCGTGGTCCCCGCTGCCGCCGCGCCGGCCACGGTCGTGCTGCCATGACCCCATGATTCCGACTGGACCTGGTCGCGCTCGCGGGCGTCGCGCTTGCCGGGGGCGAATCCAGGACGCTTCCGGGTGCAGGGAGCCCCCTCTTCCGCCCGGCGTGGATGTCCGATCCCGCGGCGGTCCCCAAGCATCTGCCCTTCATCGATGCCTTGGGCCAGTACCGCTTTGCCACCTGGCCGGGCAAGGCGGCGACGGTGGCCGATCTGCAGGCCCAGCGCGACGCCGAGGAGGCCGAACTCGCGGCGCATCCGCGACCGCCCGCCTTCGACCGCTGGGGGGGGCTTGGCCACCGGGCCGCAACGGCAGGCGAGCGGCCGGTTCCGGGTCGAGCAGGTCGACGGACGCTGGTGGTTCGTCGATCCCGACGGCCGGTTGTTCTTCTCGCATGGCATCACCTGCCTGTTCGGCAACGCCTCGCACACCCTGGTCACACCGGAGCGCCGCCCCTGGTTCGCCGAGCGGCCCTGGGAGACGGACCCCGCCTTGCTGACCGACCTGTCGACGCTGGCATGCCTTCAGGAGCGGCTGGGCCACCGCTCAAAGGCGCCAACCGGGCCGAGGCGTACGGCCGCTATGTCGACGCGGCCTTGCGCGACCGCCGCTGGATCGGCACCCACTGGTTCCAGTGGGCCGATCAGCCGGCAACCGCCCGCATCCATGACAAGGAGAATGTCCAATGCGGGTTCGTCGATGTCACCGACCGTCCCTATGCCGGTCTGGTGGCGGCAGCGCGTGCGGCGGGGGCGCGGCTGTATCAGCCCCGCCCGCCGACCGGACGGCCGTGAAGGGATTCCGTTCTCAGGGGATTACGGCCCCGTCCTGACCTGTTCGATGACCCACTTGGTAAACCCCAGCATCGAGTGGGGATCCGATTCCGGTCCCACCGGCCGTCCGCAGCCATGGGCGTGGGGAAACAGGTTCAGGTAGTAGTGGACCAGCGGATGCCGCTTGGGCAGGCCGGCCGCCCAGAAGGTCTCCAGCCACTCACGCTCGATGAACGGGCGATAGTGGTCGGACGTCCACACGATGGGCCCGTAATAAAAGATGTACTCCAGGTCGTGATCCACCGCCCAGCGCGCGCCGGCGACCACCTCAGCGGGCTTCGACCACCCGGTTTCGAGCGGCCAATGGCGATTGAACTGGTGCACCTCGAAGGCGACCCCCTGCATCAGCTTCAGGATCGGCAGCACGCGCGGCTCGCGGGCGAAGAACGACGGGTGCTCCACCATCTGGATGAGGGCGTAGTCGGGCTTGCGCACCAGGCCGAGCGCATGGGCCTGCCGGAACAGGGCCCGGTGGTTCTGCACATCCTCGGCGGAGAGGATGCGGGTGTCCTCGGGAAACGGTCCGGGCTTCGCGTCGGGGAAGCCTTGGTCCTTCATCAACGCGTACTCGCGGCAGATCAGGATGTGGAGGACGTCATAGCCCTGGGCTTCGTAGGCCTGGATGGTCTGGATGAGCAGGTTGTCCTTGGGGACCGGGTTGTCGTGGGCCCCGCCCAGTCCCATGTAGTACTCGAAGAAGACCTTCCTGGTGGCGAACTCATCGCCCTCGAACCCGCCGTAGAGCGCATCGAGATGCGCCGCCACGAACGGATAGGTGCCGGTCAGGCGGCGATCGTAGAGGGGCAGGCCCTCCTGGCCTGGTCCGGCCACCGCCACCGCCTCGGCCGGACTCCTCGGCAACGGCCGAAGTCCGACCAGGCCATGGCCCGGAGGTGCCGTCTCGCGTCCTCCGCCGCAGGCGCACAGGACGGCGAGGAGCAACAGCAACATGGGCATGCGCATGGGATTCCCTTGGCAGCCCACCCTTGATCTCGCCGGAA
>CAMCAC010000064.1 GCA_945872305.1 Candidatus Kuenenia stuttgartensis
CACCGCCAGCCGGGCCGCCCCCAGGGTGCCCAGGGCCGCCGCCTGGAGGAGCACCGGCGCCACCGTGCAGGCCAGGGCCAGCACCACCGCCCAGGCGAATCCCGTCGGCGTCGGCAGCGGGATCCCGCTGGTGAGCAGCGCCTGCACGGTCATCCCGCCGGCGGCGGCGACCATGCCGAGGGCCATGGCCCGCTGGCTGCCGACCCGGCGGACCATCGGCTCGCTCCCGGCCATGAAGACAGCGAAGACCACCGCGCTCGCCGCGACCAGGGCGACCCCGAGGGGATCCGCGTCGCCCAGGCGGGCGTGGTCCCACCAGGCGACGACGATCCCGACCCAGGTCACCCCGGCGGCGGCGAGCAGGGCCGGCGCCGGTCGCCGACCATCGCGGAGGGCGGAGAGTCCGACCACCAGCGCCGGATAGATGAACAGGATGATCCGCTCCAGCCCGGCGCCGATGCGTTCCAGGCCGAGGAAGTTGATCCAGCTCGCGGCATGGAAGCCGACGATGCCCCAGGCCGCCGCCGCGAGCAGGTCGCGCCGCTCCACGGGCCGCGGATCCCGCCGCGCCACCCACACCAGCACCAGGGCGAAGCACGGCAGCGCCAGGAGCAGCCGCCAGGCGAGCAGGCCGGTCGGCTCGGCGCCCGCGGCGTAGGCGAGCTTCACCACCACGCCCTTCAGCCCGAACAGGAGGGCGCCGGCTCCAGCGAGCAGGGTCGCTGTCAGCAGGGTGCGGTGGGCGGGTTCTGGATGCGGGTCCACGGTTGGGACCTCCGGTGCCGGGGGGATGGACCGCCCACGGACGCCCGGCGCGCCCGCGGGGGGCGCCGTCCGGAAACGGCGCGGCCCGCTCGGATGAGCGGGCCGCTGGGAGTCAGGGGATGACGCCGCGCCCGCTCACGCCCGAAGGCGGAGTCGCCACGATACGACGGCGATGACGGGCGCGGAGCGCATGGGCGGGAGGAATAGGGGGCGGAATCCCTGCGCAAGCCGCCACCGTCATCCGGCGTGGCATCGCCGGTGGATGGCGGACCATCCCGCCATGGTCGATACCACCCCATCCCTGGCCGGCCTGCCGCCTGCGATCGAGGATCCCGCCCGCGCCCCCGCGGTGGTCCTGGAGCCCGTGGATGCCGCCGGCGTCGCCGGGTTCCCCGCCGCCCGGGAACGCTGGCTGGAGGATTTCCGCCGGCACATCTACGGCCACGCGCCGGAGGATGGTTGGCGGCTCGACGCCCGGTCCGACCGCCGCGCCGCCGTCTGGGGCGGTCACGCTTGGCGCGAGGAGATCGTGGTCGACCTCGCCACGGAGCGGGGATCCCGGTCGTGGCGCATCCTTGTCCACCGGCCGGCCCTGCCGGGTCCGGTGCCGGTGCTGCTCGGCTTGAACTTTGCCGGCAACCACACCACCACCCCGGATCCCTGGCCGACCCTGACCCCGGCCTGGGTTCCGGTGCGCGAGGCCGAAGGCAGCCCCGGCGGCAAGGCCCGGGAGGCGGATCGCGGCATCCTGGCCCGGCGCTGGCCGTTCGCGGAACTGGTCGGCGCCGGCTTCGCGGTGGCCACGGTGTACAGCGGCGAGATCGAGCCGGACCGCCCCGACGGCTGGCGCGATGGTCTGCGCCCGCTGTTCCCGGACGCGGATCCCGACCGGGCCCCGGCGGACGCCTGGGGCACCCTGGCGGTGTGGGCGTTCGGCCTGCGCCGCAGCCTGGATGCGCTGCTCGCGGTGGCGCCCTGGGCGGATCCCGCCCGCCTCGCGGTGGTCGGCCACTCGCGGATGGGCAAGAGCGCCCTGTGGGCCGCGGCCCAGGATCCCCGCATCGCGGCGGTGCTGGCCAACGACAGCGGCTGCACCGGCGCCGCCATCGCCCGCCGGCGCATGGGCGAGCGCCAGGTCCACCTCAACGCCCGCTTCCCCCACTGGTGCTGCCGCGCCTCCCGCGCCTTCGACGAGCGCGAGGCGGACCTGCCGGTGGACCAGCACCAGCTCCTGGCCTGCATCGCGCCGCGCATCGTCCATGTCGCCAGCGCCGAGCAGGATCTCTGGGCGGACCCGGACGGCGAACTCCTGGCCTGCGTCCACGCCGGCCCCGCCTGGACCCTGCACGGTGAACCCGGCTTCGGCCCGGTCCCGGACCCGGTCCCCCTCGATCGCACCATCGGCGGCCGCATCCGCTACCACCGCCGCCCCGGCCCCCACGACCTCACCGCCACCGACTGGCATCGCTTTCTCGGTACCCTGCGCGACCACGGGTGGTGAGGCGGCGATCCGACGCCTGCGGCGGGCTGGCGCAGAGGCGCAGAGGCGGGCTGGATTCCGGTGGAGGCATGGACAGGCGGCACGCGTGGTGAGGCTCCTGCGTATGCGGTTCGCCCTGATGCTCTGCGGTGGTGTGATGGCCCTGGCGGCCTGCGGCCGGTCACCGGCCCCGGGTCCGGCGACAGGTCCGGTCGAGGACCGGTTCACCATCGAGATCGGGGTGGTGCCCGGTGTGTCGGCCACGGCGGCCATCGTGCGTGAGCGCACGACCTGGGTGGACCTCGCCGCGGATGGGCAGACCCACCGATTGCCGCAGATCACCAGCACCCGTGCGGGATGGATCTCCCTCCCCGTCGATCAACCATTCGATCAGGTCCTCGGCGGTGTGATCACCAACGGCCGGACCCAGACCCTGCGCCTGTCCGGCATCATCAGCGGTTCCGCCACCCACCCCTGGCAGCGGGTCACGCTGAGCGTGATGGACGACCCGGGGCGATAGCCGCCCCCTGGTCCGCCATCTGGAAGATCCGGGAATCCCCTCCGCGGCCCTCCGCTCCCTCCGGCCCTCCTGTGGCCCGCCGCAAGCGCCCCCTGCCTCAGGCCGGCGGCGTCTCGGGCTCGGGTTCGGCGGTGGGCGTGCCCTTGGGCAGCAGTTCCACGGCCAGGACGGTGTCGCCCGGGTCCAGGTCGATGATCGTCACGCCGGAGCCGGCGCGGCCGACCACGCGGACCTGGTCCACCTGGGTGCGGATGACCTGGCCCAGCTTGGTCATGATCAGGATGTCGTCGCCGGGATGCACCGGCAGACAGGCGACCAGGGGGCCGTTGCGTTCGCCGGTGTTGATCGAGGTGACGCCCTTGCCGCCGCGGCCGATGCGCCGGTATTCGCTCTCCGGGGTGCGCTTGCCGTAGCCGTTGGCACACACCGAGAGGATGTCGCAGCCGGGGACCGGATGGAGCAGGGAGACGACCTGGTTGGGGGCCTCCACATCCATGCCGTACACGCCGCCGGTGTCGCGGCCGGTGTCGCGGACATCTTCTTCATGGAAGCGGGTCGCGGAGCCGTCGCTGCTGGCGAGCATGATATCGAACGCGCCGTCGGTCTCGCAGACGTCGAGCAGTTCGTCGCCGTCGGAGAGCTTCACCGCCTTGATGCCGCCGTTGCGGATGTTGCCGTAGGCGGGCAGGTCGGTCTTCTTCACGGTGCCCTGGCGGGTGGCGAAGAAGAGGAAGTGCCCCTCCTTGAACTCCCGGGTGGTGTGCAGGGCGGCGACCTTCTCGCCCTCGTCGAGCTGGAGCAGGTTGGCGAGGTGCTTGCCGCGGGCGGTGCGGTCCGCCTCGGGCACGTCCCACACCCGCAGCCAGTACAGCCGGCCGAGGTTGGTGAACACCAGGAAGTGCTGGTGGTTGGTGGTCGAGATGACCCGGGCGACGGTGTCGTCGTCCTTGAGTTGGCCGCCGCTCACGCCCTTGCCGCCCCGGCGCTGGACGCGGAAGGTGTCGACCGGCATGCGCTTCAGGTAGCCGCCGCGGCTCATGGTGACGATCACCGGGGAGTCCTCGATGAGGTCCTCCATGGCGAAGTCGCCGGCGGCGGCGGTGATCTCGGTGCGGCGGGCGTCGCCCCACTTCTCGGCCAGTTCCGCGAGGTCCGCCTTGATGATGGCGAAGCGGCGCTCGGGCCGGGCGAGGATGTCCTGGTAATCGGCGATGGCGGCACGCAGTTCGCCGGCCTCGGCCTCCAGCTTGTCGCGCTCCAGGCCGGTGAGCCGGCGCAGCGGCATGTCGAGGATGGCCTGGGCCTGGACCTGGCTGAACTGGAAGCGCTCCATGAGCGCGCTGCGGGCCTCGTCCACCGACGCGGCGGCGCGGATCAGGGCGACGATGGCGTCGATGTGGTCGATGGCCTTGAGCAGTCCGGCCAGGATGTGCAGGCGGGCTTCATCGCGGGCGAGCAGGAAGCGGGTGCGGCGGACGATCACCTCGATGCGGTGCTCGACATAGGCCTGGCACATGCGCTTGAGGTGGACGGTGCGCGGCCGGCCGCCATCCAGGGCGACCATGTTGACGCCGAAGGTGGCCTGGAGGTGGGTGTGCTGCCAGAGCTGGTTGAGGACGAGATCCGGGTCCTCGCCCTTCTTCAGCTCGATGACCAGGCGGATGCCGTCGCCGACCACGCCGCCGTACATCTTGGCCAGGCCCTTGACCCGCTCCTCCTTGTCCGCCTCGACGATGGACTCGGTGATGGTGCCGAGCTTCACGCCGTAGGGGATCTCGGTGACGATCAGGGCGTCGCGGCCCTCGATGACCTCGCGGCCGACCTTGGCGCGCATGATGACCCGGCCGTGGCCGGTCTCGTAGGCGTCGCGGATGCCGCTGGTGCCGCAGATGATCGCGCCGGTGGGGAAGTCGGGGCCCTTGATGTGCTGCATCAGGTCCGCCACCAGGCAGTCCGGGTGGTCGATCAGGTGGATGATCGCGGCACACACCTCGCGCAGGTTGTGGCTCGGGATGTTCGTCGCCATGCCGACCGCGATGCCCGACGAGCCGTTGACCAGCAGGTTGGGCAGCTTGCCCGGGAGCACCGTGGGCTCTTCGAGGCGGCCGTCGTAGTTCGGGCGGTGGTCGACGGTGTCGTACTCGATGTCGTCGAGCATGGCGGCGCCGAAGGCGGTCATCCGCGCCTCGGTGTAGCGCTGGGCCGCCGGGGGATCGCCGTCGATGGAGCCGAAGTTGCCCTGGCCCTCGACCAGCCGGTAGCGCAGGCTGAAGTCCTGGGCCATGCGCGCCATGGCGTCGTAGATCGCCGAGTCGCCATGCGGGTGGTAGTTGCCCATCGTCTCGCCGACGATCTTGGCCGACTTCAGGTAGCGCCGCCCGGGGCTCAGGTTGAGGTCGCGCATCGCCTGCAGGATGCGGCGGTGCACCGGCTTGAGCCCGTCGCGCAGGTCCGGCAGGGCGCGGTCCACCAGCACCGACATGGCGTAGGTGAGATAGCTCTCCTTGAGCTCCGTCTCGAGGTTCAATTCCTGGGTCGCCGGCGTGTCGCTCATGGATCGGGGAAATCTAGAAGGGGCCGGGGAGGGGCAAGCGGTGGTGAGGGGTTTCGGGTTCCGGGTTTCGGGTTTCGGGATGGGGTTTTCGAGGCCCATCCGGACGCGCGGCCTACGACCTTCCGGAACCCGGAACCCGGAACCCGGAACTATATGTCCACCACCAGCCCGTCCTTGGCGGCTGTGACCCGGGTGTCGGGGCAGCGGGCCTGGATCTCGGCGACCAGGGCCTCGACCGCCGGGTGGCGGCCACCGTTGGGGACGGTGTAGCGGGCGCTCAGGTGGGTGGCGACCAGGTGGCGGGCCCGGCAGCGGGCGGCGAAGTCGCCGGTCATCACCGTGGTCGAGTGGCCCCACTGGCGGGCGTTGGCATCCCGGTCGGCGGCGTAGGTGGCCTCGCGCACCAGCAGGTCGCAGTCCATCGCGTCGGGCAGGATCGCATCCGCGTCGTCGGTGTCGCCCAGGAGGACCACCGAGCGGCCCGGCCGGCCGGGCTCGGAACAGGCCTCCGGGGCCACGGTGCGGCCGTCGTCGAGGGTCACGGTCTCGCCCCGGACCAGCCGTTTGCGCAGGGGCGGCGGCACCCCCAGGGCGATGGCCTGGTCCACGAGCAGCCGGCGCGGCCGGTCCGGCTCCCGCAGGACATAGCCCCAGCAGGCGATCCGATGGCGGATCCGCACCGCCACCGCCCGCCAGCCGGGCAGGTCGAGCACCTCGCGGTCCTCCGCCAGTTCCCGCACCACCAGGGCGAAGGGCAGCTCGGTGTCGGTGACCCGGTGGGTCAGGTCGAGCCAGGCGCCCAGACCCACGGGCCCGACCACATGCACCGGATCCGTGCGCCCGTGGATCCCGAGCCAGGCGAGGAGCCCGGGCAGACCCAGGCAGTGGTCGCTGTGCAGGTGGGTGATCAGGATCCCGTCCACGGTCTTGGCGCGCAGACCGAAGCGCATGGCCTGCTGCTGGGTGCCGTCGCCGGCATCCAGGATCCAGGTCCGCCCATCGTCGCGGACGAGGGCGTGGCTGGTGACGTTGCGGGCCCGGGTCGGGGTCCCGGCGCTGGTGCCGAGGAAGCGCAGATGCACGGGCCTGCCCTTGTCGGGGCCGGGCCGGGGATGCCAGCGGGAGGGGGGCGGGGGCTTCCGCCGGTCGCGGCGGCGCTAGGGTCCCCGGCCATGGACAGCCGTGGGTTGATGGTGGTGCGGATCGGTCTGCTGGTGATCATCCTCGGGTTCTTCGCCGGCAGCCTGGGCTACGGGGTGTGGACCGAGCGGGCCGCCGGCGACCTTGGTGCCCTGCCGCGCGGCAATGGCACCGATCCCGGCCTGCGGGTGCGCCTGTGGAACGACCGCGAACTGATGGGCGAGGCCGCGGCCCCGCCCCGGCCCCTGCCGGATTTCGAGGAGCTGCGCATCGGCGTGATCGCCCCGGCCCTGATCTGGTCCCCGGACGACGGCCAGGAGCCGCCCAACGAGCGGGTCCGCCGCCTCGCCCCCGGCAGCCAGGTCCGCATCCTGCCCAGCGTCGAGGGCCTGATCGTCTCCTCGAAGCAGATCGACGGCGGCAAGGACCTGGTGTGGGAGGTCGCCCGGGTGCGCATCCAGCCCCTGATCGACGGTCAGGATCCCGGCCGCCCGGCCCTGGTCGATCCGCTGCGGTTCGAGCGGCCGGACCGCTCGCCGTGGCTGGCGGTGGGCCAGCACCGCTTCCGTGGCAGCATCGATGTGGTGAAGACCGGCCCCCGGGCCCTGATGGCGGTGAACCAGCTCCCGGTCGAGGCCTACCTTGAAGGGGTGGTCGCCCGGGAGATGGGCGCCCAGTACCCCCTCGAAGCCCTCAAGGCCCAGGCCATCGCCGCCCGCGGGGTGGCCTTCGTGAAGAGCCGCCTCGCCCAGGCTGCGCAGCGGGAGTACGACCTCGTCAACACGGTGGACGACCAGCGCTACCTCGGCCAGGGGGTCGGCACCGAGGTGGTCCGCCGGGCGGTGGCCGAGACCCGCGGCGTGGTCATGCTCGCCCGGGGCAACCCCTTCGAGCCGCGCTATCACGCGAGCAGCGGCGGGTTCACCGCCTCGGTCGACGACATCGCCCCCGGCGCCCGGGATGCCCGCGGCCAGTGGCAGCTGGCCCAGACCGCGATGACCGCCCGGCCGGACCCCGCCTGGCAGCCGGCGGTGGCCGCCACCGGCCGCGAGAACACCCACGGCACCACCACGGTGGTCCTCAAGGGTGCCCAGATCCGCGAGGCGCTGGCGCCGCTCTTCGCCCCGGCGGGCCGGGTCATCGGTCACATCCGCTACATCCGGGTCGAGCAGCGCGACCCGGTGAGCGACCGGGTCGAGACCCTGGTCATCGGCCATGCTCCCCAGGATGAATTGACCATCTCCGCCCATGCCTTCCGCATGGCGCTCGGCCCCGAGGTCCTGCGCAGCACCCTGTGGAGCCGCGACTCGCCCCGGCGGGAACCCGGGCCCGGCGGCGCGATCCAGTGGGTCTTCACCTGCTCCGGGTGGGGCCACGGGGTCGGCATGAGCCAGATCAGCGCCGGCTGGCTGGCCGGCCAGGGACGCACCGCGTCCAACATCCTGCTGCGCTTCTACGGGCCCGACGTGAATCTATGGCAGTTGTGGTGACTGGGCCGGCGGACGACCGCCCGGTGCGTTGGCGCTGCGAGGCGGTGGATGGCGAAGCACGGGCCGGCTGGCTCGCCACGCCGCACGGCACGGTGCCCACGCCCTGCTTCATGGCGGTGGCCACCTGCGGCGGGCTCAAGGGTGTCACCGCCGAGCAGGCCAAGGGGCTCGGCCAGGGCGTGATGCTCGCCAACACCTACCACCTCGCCCTGCGCCCCGGGGCGGAGCGGGTCCACCGGCTCGGCGGCCTGCACCGTTTCGCGGGCTTTTCCGGGCCGTGGCTCACGGACAGCGGCGGTTACCAAGTATTCAGCCTCGCCGCCCAGCGGAAGATCGACGAGGACGGCGTCAGCTTCCGCAGCCACCTCGACGGCAGCGCCCTGCGCCTGACCCCCGAGGAGTCGATCCGCATCCAGCGCCATCTGGGCGCGGACATCATCATGGCCTTCGACGAGTGCCCGCCGTCCGACGCGCCGGAGCCGGTGGTCGAGGCCGCCGTCGGCCGCACCGCCCGCTGGCTCGCCCGCTCGGTGGCGGCGTGGCGGTCCGAGGACGGCCCCGGCGGCCACCGCCATCAGGCCCTCTACGCCATCGTCCAGGGCGGCACCGTGCCGCGGCTGCGCGCCGCCAGCGCCGCGGATGCGCTGACCCACGACCTGCCCGGCTACGCGGTCGGCGGCCTGGCGGTGGGCGAGCCGCTGGAAGCCCGCAACGTGGTCCTCGACCAGGTGGTGCCCCTGCTGCCCGCCGACCGGCCCCGCTACCTGATGGGCGTGGGCACGCCCCTCGACCTGGTCGAGGCGGTGGCCCGGGGCATCGACCAGTTCGACTGCGTGCTGCCCACCCGCATGGGCCGGCACGGCATCGCCTACACCGACGACGGCCCACTGCGCCTGAAGCGCGCCGAGCACGCCGAGAGCACCGCCCCCATCGACGGCGCCACCGCGAGCGAGGCGGGCGCCCTGCCCCGGGGCTACCTGCACCACCTGCTCAAGGCCGGTGAGATCCTCGGCGGCCAGCTCCTGAGCATCCACAACCTTGCCTACTACCGCCGCCTGATGGCCCGCTGCCGGGCCGCCATCCGCGCCGGCCGCTACGCCGCGTTTCTAGCGGAGTTCCGGAGCCGCTACCGTGAGTGATCCCCAGGTGCTCATCTGGGCTGACGGCGGCTGCCGGGGCAATCCCGGGGTCGGCGGCTGGGGATTCCTGTGCGTGAACGCCGCCACCCGGTCGTGCCTGGAGCGGCGCGGCGGGCTGCGCAGCACCACCAACAACCAGATGGAGCTGACCGCCGCCCTCGAAGGGCTGCGCGCCCTGCGCAAGCCCGGCACCAGCGTCCGTCTGCACACCGACAGCCAGTACGTGGTCAAGGCGATGAGCGAGTGGATCAACGGCTGGAAGGCCCGGGGCTGGCGGCGCAAGGACGGCCCGCTGCTCAATGTGGACCTGCTCAAGGCTTTGGACGAAGTCAGCGCCCAGCACCGGGTCCAATGGCGCTGGGTGAAGGGCCACGCCGGTGATCCCGGCAACGAACGCGCCGACGCCCTGACCAACGACGCCATGGATGCGTTGCAGCGCGGCGAGAGCCCGGACTGGGAGCGGCGGGGGACCTGGAACCGGTGAGAGGGGCGACCATCGGCCTCGTAGCGGGCATCGGTCTTGCCATCGCGGCATTGCCGCCCGTGCTCGCCCGGGTGTTGCCAATGGCCCTGCCGCCGGTGGTTGCCCAGGGCGCCGGCTACATTCCGGGGTATGGACTGCTGGTCGGGGAATGTGCCCATTCCGCCTGCCTCGGGTGGATGGTCGAGGCCGTCGTGCAGGCGCCTGGTCCAGACCGTGACGACCGCTCTCGTCGAGGTGCCGCCGCCGCGCGCCTGGGGATCGAGGCGTTCCATGCCCATGCCACCGTGTACCCGTTTGTCAGGGCCCACGCCGAGCAGCGCGTCCTGAGCCTGAACCAGATGACCTACCTGATCAGGAAAACAGCCTCACCGTGACCGGGCGAACCGGCTGCTCGGTTCCTCGCGTACGGCGCGGATGGCGTCGGCACGGACCGGGTAGATCGGGAAGACCTGGTCGAAGCGGGTGAGGGAGAAGACCTCGCGCAGGGCCGGGGCGGTGACGCCGCACAGGGCCATGCGGCCCCGATGGGCCTGCATCTCGCGCAGACGCTGGATGAGCGGGCCCAGGGCGGCGGAATCAAGGGCGGGAATGCCGTCCAGATCGACGACGAGCAGGCGGATCCCGGCGGTGGCGGCGAGGAACTCCGAGGCGATCCAGGTGCGGGCCTGGTCTGGGCCGGAAACACCCTTGGCCGGACCCGCCACCGGTTGCACCGGGGTCGCCGGCATGGGGGGGAAGCGGACCACGGTCACGCCGTCCTGGACCTCGATGAGCGCCGGCTTGGCCATGGACGAAGGATAGCCGCGACCCCGGGTCCACGCAACCGCCACGGCCCCATGGTCCAACCGGGGTGGATCCGCGCCCGGTTCCGGGGTACCTTCCGTCACCATGGCCAAGACCGTCGATGTCCAACTGCTCAATCCGTTCATCCAGGCCTCGCTGGATTGCCTGGTCCAGATGGCGGGGTGCAATCCGGCCCGGCGGCGGATCTTCATCAAACAGGACCCGACCATGTTCGGGGATGTGGCCGGCATCATCGGCATGACCCAGGGGATCACCGGGTCCTGCGTGGTCAGCTTTCCGCTGCCCCTGGCACGTCGGATCGTCGGCAAGCTGTTGATGGAGGAACCGGACGGGGTCTCTGATCAGATGGTTGATGACGGCATCGGCGAGATCGCGAACATGGTCGCCGGTGGTGCCAAGCGGCAGTTTGCGGCCTTGGGCACGTACAAGTTCGCCATCTCAACCCCCACGGTCATCCGCGGGGAGAATCCAACGCGCCTGTTCAATCCCGCCGACACCGTGGCCATCGCCTGTGAGTTCACCGCGGACCCGGCATGGCCCGAGACCTTCCTGATCGAGATCGCCCTCAAGCCCCAGGAGAAGGACGGCTGAACGCCGCCCCCAGGGCCCGGCGCGAGCGTTTGCCCAGGGCTGTGGCCGGGATCTCCGCCACCCACCGCCACGCCTTGGGCCGCCACAGCGGCGGCAGGCCCGACAGGTCCGGATCCCCGCCGTCGCCGACCAGCCACGCCACCACCCGCTCGCCCCACTCCGCATCCGGTTCGCCGCACACGCAGGCGTCGCGGATGCCGGGCTGGGCGCGCAGCCATGCCTCAATCGGCTCCGGGCGGATCTTCTCGCCGCCACAGACGATGGCCTCGTCGGCCCGGCCGAGGACCCGGACCAGACCCTCCGCATCGATCTCCCCGAGATCGCTGGTGGTGAACAGGCCGCCGTCCGGGGTCGTCGCCCCGCCCACCCGCAGCCGTCCGCCGTCCACATCCACCACCAGCCCGGGAAGCGCCTGGCCGTCGATGCACACGGTCCCGGCGCACTCGCTCAGTGCCCAGGTGGTGCGCACCGGCATGCCCGCCATCCGGGCCCGGGTCGCCAGATCCGCATCCAGGGCGGCGCCGCCCACGAGCACCGTGCGCAGGGCGTCCCACCGCCGACCGCCGGCGATCAGCCGGTGAAGCTGGGTCGGCACCAGGGATGTCCCGGTGCAGTGGTCCAGATCGTCGGCCACCGCGCCGGGATCGAAGCGCGGATGCAGGTGGAGGCGATACCCCGCCATCGCCGCCCGCCACACCGCCATGGCCCCGCCGATGTGGTCCAGGGGCAGGCAGGCGCACCAGCGGTCGTCCCGGCCCAGGCCGAGGGCGATGACGCTGGCGGCGGCGCCGTGGCGGATCTGCCGCCAGCGCAGCACCACCGGCCGGGGATCGCCGGTGGTTCCGCTGGTGAACAGGGCCGCCACCGGGTCCTCGGCGGCGGGCTCCCGCACCGGCGGTGGCGCCGCATCGGCGAACGCCTCCGGCAGGACCAGGTCCGCGCCCAGGGGATGGTCCGGGTGGCCCGCCAGGACCGTGGCCCCGGCGGCGGCCGCCTGGGCCCGCAGGGTGGCCCGGTCCAGGCGGCGGTTGAGCAGCACCGGCACGCAGCCCGCCAGGGGCGCCGCCACCAGCAGCGCCACCGTCGCCGGCCGGTCCAGGGCCCCGAGTCCCACGGTCCGTCCTGCCAATCCCTGCGCATGCAGCCAGGCCAGGGCGCCGCTGGTGCCCGGCGGCCACCAGCGCCAGGGCCCCGCCGGGGCCGCGGTGGATTCCAGGATCCACGGCATCACCACGCCGCCACCCGTCCATCCACCGGCATGAGCCCGCCCGGATCCGCCAGCCACGCCGCCGTGCCCAGCCCATGCCATTCCCCGCCGAGGGGATCCAGGGCCGCGGCGATGGCGATGGCGTGGCCCAACCCCACGGCGCTCTCCAGGCCGCTGCTCACCACCACCCGCAGCCCGAGGGCCCGGGCCCGTTCCGCCGCCCGACGGGTCGGGGTCCAGCCGCCGAGCCAGGACGGCTTGAGCACCACCGCCGCGCAGCCGGTCGCCCGTTCCACATCTTCCGGCCGGCGGATGGCCGCATCGAGGGCCACCGGCGCCCGGGCGGCGACGGACGCCAGTGCCGGGTCGTCGATCGCCACGGGATCCTCGATCAGGTCCAGCGGCCCGCAGGCATCGAGGAAGCGGTGGGCCTGGGCCGCGGTCCAGCCGCCGTTCGCATCGACCCGCACCCGGCGATCGGCGAGCCGGCGGACCCGGGCCGCGTCCCCGTCGGGATCACCGCCGACCTTGAGTTTCACCACCGGTTCCGGCGCGTCGTCGCCCAGGCCGTTGACTTGCACCAAGGCCGCCGCGTCCGGCGCCAGCCAGCGGGAGACGGTCGTGCCCGCCCGCCGGGCCCGCCACGCCGCCGCCGCCCCGGCCACCGCCGCCCGGGCGCAGGGATGGTCGATTAGGACCGGCTCCAGGTCGCCGAGGTCATCCCCGGGCAGATCCGCCTCGACGCCCCGGCCCCGCAGGTCTGACAGGATCGCGGCGCAGGCCTCCGGCGCCTCGCCGCCGAATCCGGGCAGCGGGGCCGCCTCGCCCCGGGCGCCGCCCGCGTCCACGATCCAGCCGGGCCGGTCGCCGATGGTGCCGGCGGCGGTGGCCAGGGGCCGGGCCAGCCGGATCACCGTCGGGATCACCGCCAGAGGGAGGCGCACGCGGCGATCCCCGTGGCGAGCAGGGCGGCCCCGGCCAGGGCAAGCACACGGTTGAGGGCGGCGCCCTGCATCCGCCAGGCGAGGACGGTGATCACCAGCCCCGCCAGCCCGCTGACGATGGCCGGCGCCCAGCCCGGCTCCCCCAGGCCGAAGGCCGCCGCGGGACCCGGCAGGTCCCGCAGGGCCGCGACCGCCCAGCAGGCGGGTGCCCCGAGGGCGAGCAGCGTCACCAGGATCCGGCTGCCGACCGGCCCCAGCCGCACGCAGATGGTCCGCTTGCCCGCCGGCGCATCGGTGGCGAGGTCGCGCAGATTGTTCACCGTGATCAGCACCGTGGCCTGGAGCCCGATGGCGGTGGCGGTGAGCAGCCAGGGCAGGGCATGGGCCATCGCTGCCAGCCGGTCCGGGGGCGGCGGCTCCCGGCGCAGCACCCGGTCGAGCATGGACTGGAGCTGGCCCACGCCCTCCAGCAGCGGCCGGACCTGCTCGACCACCGGCGCGAGCTGGACCCACGCGGCCCCAAGGGTCGCGACCCAGCCGAAGAACAGCAGCACGAACGGCTCCCCGAGCCCGCGATAGGCCAGGGGGAACGGTCCCAGGGTGTAGGCGAGCGCCGCCACGATGGACACCGCGCCGATGGCGAGGACCGGCCAGCCCGCGTGCAGGCTCAGGAGCAGCCCGACCACCGTCGCCAACCCGAGCACCAGCACCGTGGCCCAGACCATCGCCCGGGGCGACACCAGCCCCGCCGCCACCGCCCGGGTCGGCCCGAGCCGGTCCGGGGTGTCGGCGCCGCGCCGGAAGTCGCCGACCTCGTTGGCGAAATTGCAGCCGATCTGGAGCAGCAACGCCCCCGCCAGACAACCCAGCGCCGGCCCCCAGGCGATGCGCTCCGGCGGCACCGCCAGCAGGGTCCCCACCGCCACCGGCACCGCCCCCGCCGCCAACGTCTTCGGCCGCGTCGCCTGGATCCAGATGCCGATGGTCATCGCTGACCAATCCGGCCGAAGTTCACAGGAGGCTGGGAGGTAGCGGAGGGCCACGGAGGAATCACGGCAGGGTGATGCTCCGCGGCCCTCCGTTCTCTCCCGCCCTCCTGGAGCCCGCCGCAGGCGCCGATGGTCATGGGCGATGCATGTAGTTGATGTTCACAGGAGGCTGGGAGATACCGGAGGGCCACGGAGGGGGAATGGCAGGACCATGCTCCGCGGCCCTCCGTTCTCTCCCGCCCTCCTGGAGCCCGCCGCAGGCGCCGCCCGCCGCAGGCGCCCCCATCTCACCCATCGAGGCCGATGACCTGGGTGGTGGTGTGGGCGGTGCCGGGGAGGAGGTGGATCGGGGCGTCGAGGCAGTTGGCGGCTTCGATGCACAGCATGCCGGGCCACTCGTCGTCGCCGAAATCCGCCATCGCCTTGGCCTTGGCGGTCCACGGGTT